>NZ_CP065534.1:1608211-1929853 GCF_015999465.1 Lonsdalea populi | reverse complement strand
AATAGGCCAGTACGGCGGGAACGATACCGCAGGCCCCGTTGGTCGGCGCCGTCACGACGCGACCGCCTGCCGCATTTTCTTCATTGACGGCCAGAGCAAACATATTGACCCAGTCCACGACGGACATGGGATCGCGGGTCAGGGCATCGGTCGACATGAGCATGCGTCGCAGCGCGGCGGCACGGCGAGGTACGCGCAACGGCCCGGGTAACAGTCCTTCGGTATTAAGACCGCGGTCGATGCACTGGCTCATGGCGCGCCAAACAGCCGCGAAATAGTCATCGATCTCGGCCTGCGGGCGAATAGCGCGCTCATTACGTAACATCAGCGCGGAGATGGACAGACCGTTGGCTTTACACAATGCGAGCAGCTGTTGTGCCGAATGATACGGATAGGGCACTTCCACGGGGGTGATGACGGGCTGGCTAAAGTGAGCCTCGTCGATGATAAATCCGCCGCCGATAGAGTAATAAGTCTGGCGGTAAATCAACGCAGCGCCCGCGTATGCGCTTAGCGTCATGCCATTTTCATGCAACGGCAGGTTGTCCGAGTGGAACGTCAGGCCGTCGGCCTGGGAAAACGTCACTTCATGCCGCCCGTTCAGCGGCAAACGCTGGTGGAGGACGACATCCTGAATGAACGTAGGAATGGCATCGATATCTACGGTGTCCGGTTGATTGCCGGCGAGCCCCAGCATGATCGCGATATCCGTGTGGTGGCCTTTGCCGGTCAGCGCCAGCGACCCATAAACATCAACCTTTACGCTATCAACGTTGGCGAGAAGACCGGCCTGTTCTAATTCATCGACGAACTGCTTACCGGCCTTCATCGGTCCAATAGTATGAGAACTGGAAGGGCCGATGCCGATCTTGTACATGTCGAAAACGCTTATCACGTACCACTCCTTCAAACGTCTATCGAACGCCTTTGTCAGGCGGCTAAATATGGGCGCTATTGTAGTGGCAATACATGGTCTGAAGGCGTCTTTTCGCATGAAATAAATTTATTTAACTCCGCAATGAAGAGCACAAAAATCTAATGTCGGACAGGGCAAGACAGCGGGATGTGCAGCGGCTGTGCGAGTTATCCAGATAAAAAGCAGTCATTACGTAAAGTAGGGCCAAGACGATACGCTTCGCGGAAAAACGCGCAGTGCAGCTGCGGCCGCACTGGCCCTCGATCGAAGTAAATAGGGGAGGATGGGGCAAAAATAAGAAAAGCGCGTCGATAATTTAAGGTGCCGCGACCTGCAATGCTAACTGGCGGATAATCGTCGCGGTCAGCCCCAGACCCACTGATGCTGATAGCTGCGGAGATAAACGCGATGTCGACGGTGCTCGCGCTCGAATTCCAGAGAGTGGTAACGATGCAAGGCGAAGGCTTCCCGCAACGGCATCTCGAACAAGGCGGCCACTTCGTCCGCCTGCGCCGTCAGCGTGATATCGGGGGGCAACAGGCCGACGACCGGCGTGACTTGAAAACCGCTAATGCTGTCCTGAGAGGGTAGCGTACCTAGCACTTGAACGCGGGACGTCGGGATCGCGACCTCTTCATACGCTTCCCTCAACGCGGTGGCGATCAGGGAACGATCTTCCCGGTCGGCCGCGCCGCCGGGAAAGGCTACCTGGCCCGCATGCGTGCGAAGATTCGCTGCGCGGCGGGTTAGCAGCAGCGTGGGTTCGTGACGGCGTATAATCGGCACCAGCACGGCGGCCTGCCGCTGATAGCGGCTGGGCGGCGTCTCTTCCGGTGCTTGCAACTGAAAGCGGGTGATGAACTGCGCCAGATTGAAAGACGGCACGGTCTCTGCGGCCGCCGAATGGTTTTGCAGGATGAAGTGTGTCACGCCGCTCCTCGCCGAAGAGTCATTAAGAGTGGGACGCCAGCAACGGCAGAATACGTCCGACCTTATCGAAGGTTTCCTGATATTCCGCCTGCTCTTCGCTGTCCGCGACAATCCCGCCGCCGGCCCAGCAGTAAATCGAACCCCGGTCGGTGACGAGCGTGCGGATGGTGATATTGGTATCCATCGTGCCGCAGACGCTTAGGTAACCGATGCTGCCGCAATAAGCGGTCCTGCGCTGAGGCTCCAGCTCTTCAATGATCTCCATCGCCCGGACTTTTGGCGCGCCGGTAATCGAGCCGCCGGGGAAACAGGCCCGCAGCAGATCGGCCGCATGCAGCTCCACGGGCAGTTGGGCCTCAATGGTGCTCACCAGGTGGTGAACCGCCGGAAACGGTTCTACCACAAACAATTCCGGCACGCTCACGCTGCCGGGCAAGGCCACGCGGCCTATATCGTTGCGCAGCAGATCGACGATCATCAGGTTTTCCGCCCGATCTTTGGTGGACTCCGCCAAACGCTCCGCTTGCCTGGCGTCGTCAGCGGCATCGGGTAGCCGGGGCAGCGTGCCTTTAATCGGGCGAGTCTGAATATGACGGTCGTTCAGCCATAAAAAACGCTCGGGCGACACGCTGATGACCGTGTTATGCGGCAGCCGGATAAAGGCCGAAAAGGGCGCGCGATTGCTGGCGGAAAGACGCAGGAACGCCTGCCACTCGCTGCCTGCATAGCGGGCCTGAAAGCGTTGCGCCAGATTGACCTGATAGCAGTCGCCTGCGTGCAGATAATCCTGAACCTGACGAAACTTGGCACCGTACTCCTCTCGTGACATGTTGGCCTGCCATTCGGAAGTCAGCGTAAAGGCGTCGTTAGACGTATTCCGCTGCGCTTTCAGCCACGCCAAACGCGGCGCCGGGTCGCCCCGTGTGATCAGCGTCAGCCTGTGCTGATGATGGTCGGCAACCAGCGCCCAGTCATACAGGCCTACGGCCATATCGGGGATATCAATATCCTGCGCGGCCCGCGACGGCAGGCGTTCCACGCGTCGGCCCAGATCGTAGCCGAACAGTCCCAGCGCGCCGCCCTGAAACGGCAGATCCGGCGAGGGCGCTGCGGCCAGACCTAATCGTTCCACCTGCTGTTGCAGCAGCTCGAATGGATCTGCCGGTGAAACCCGAACCTTGCCATCTTCGGTTATCTCTGTGGTATCGCCACGGGTCTGTAATGTGACGCGCGGATCGGCGACCAGGATATCGAACCGATTATGAGTATGTTCAGCGGTGCCGGAGTGCAGCAGCATCGCCCAGGGCTGCTCGGAGAGCGAGGCGAATTGGGTTAACAAAGCGTCCGGTTGATAAGGCAGAGCATGGTAGACTAACGACATTGGCATATAGATTTTCGGGCGATCTCATACGGGTAGTGACCGGAATTATACCTGTCGCACAGGCACGAAGGCATCATAAAATGCAAGCGTACCACACGCGTGAGAAGCGCGACGTCTATGATGCCGGGACGATCCCGCCAGATTCAGGAGATAACAATGTTTGCAGGTATTCCGTCGCTCACGCATGAACAGCAGCAGCAGGCCGTAGAAGAAATCCACCGCTTGATTTCAGAAGGGATGAGCAGCGGCGAAGCTATCACCCGCGTGGCGCAGGCACTCCGCCAGGAACATCAGGGAGAGCGCGTTGTCGCGCGTTTTGAAGATGACGAGGAGGATGAATCGCAGTAAGCGCCGCCATTGATCTCTCCGCTCTGGGGAATAACGCCTCAGGCTGACTATCCTCTCGGCCACTGATCGCTCGGCGTTGCCCGTGTCACGCCTGGATAATGCCCTGAGTTAACGCAGGCAATGCGTACTCTTTGCGTGCTTCCTAATGCGGCGATCAAACATATTAAGGTGGAGGCCGGGGGGCGGGCTTGGCATAATCCTCCCACTCGCATTGGAGCCTCCGATGCCGACCTATTCCCCAGCAAAGAGAGAGAGCGTGGCTGCAGCAGCAATCGAGAACGATGATTTTGCCCCGGAGGGCGCATTGGCAAAGGCCATCAAGGGATTTAAACCCCGAGAACCGCAGCGGCAAATGGCGGCTGCCGTCGCCGACGCCATCGCCCGGCAGAAGCCGCTGGTGGTCGAAGCGGGAACCGGGACGGGAAAAACCTATGCCTATCTTGCGCCCGCGCTGCGCGCCGAAAAGAAGGTGATCATCTCCACCGGTTCTAAAGCGTTACAAGATCAGCTCTACAGCCGCGATCTGCCGACCGTGGCGCGTGCGCTCAACTATCCCGGCAAACTGGCGCTGCTGAAAGGGCGCTCCAACTATCTGTGCATTGAACGGCTGGAACAGCAGTCAATGACGGGGGGCGATCTTTCCAAAGATAACCTGCGCGAGTTGGTCAAGCTGCGCGGCTGGTCCTCGCTGACTGACGATGGCGATACCAGCGCCTGCCGCGATGTGCCGGAAGATAGCCACATCTGGCCGCTGGTCACCAGCACCAATGACAACTGCCTCGGCAATGACTGCCCGCATTATAAAGCGTGTTTCGTGGTCAAAGCGCGCCGCCGGGCGATGGACGCCGATGTCGTGGTGGTCAACCACCATCTGTATCTGGCGGACCGGGTGGTGAAGGAGAGCGGTTTTGCTGAGCTGATCCCCGACGGCGACGTCGTGATTTTCGATGAGGCCCATCAGATTCCCGATATCGCCAGCCAGTATTTCGGTCAGCAGTTGAGCAGCCGGCAGTTGTTCGATTTGGCGCGAGATATGATCATCGCCTATCGCACCGAAGTGCGCGACGCGGCTCAGTTGCAGAAAAGTGCGGATCGGCTGTCGCAAAGCACGCAGGATTTTCGCCTGGCGCTCGGCGATCCCGGTTATCGCGGCAACCTTCGTGACGTTGTCACGGATGCCGGGCTGCAGCGCGCACTCCTGTGGCTCGATGATGCGCTAGAGCTGTGTTACGACGTCGTAAAACTCTCGCTTGGGCGCTCCACGCTGCTGGATGCCGCGTTTGAGCGCGTCACTGTTTATCGCAATCGGCTAAAACGGCTGCAGGATGTGCAACAGCCCGGCTACAGCTATTGGTATGAATGCACCCGTCGTCACTTTGTGCTGGCATTGACGCCGCTGTCGGTATCTGACCGCTTTCATGACGTGATGAAAGAGAAAGCCGCGAGCTGGATCTTCACCTCCGCCACCTTGTCCGTGAACGAGAAAATGGATCATTTCATTGCGCGATTGGGGCTGGAAGAGGCGGAAACGTTGCTGCTGCCGAGCCCCTTCGACTATGCCCGCCAGGCGCTGCTGTGCGTCCCGCGTTTTCTGCCGGAAACCGGGCGTCGGGGCAGCGGCAAGCAGCTGGCGCAGATGTTGACGCCGCTGATTCAGGCGAATCAGGGACGCTGCTTTATGCTGTGCACCTCGCATTTGATGATGCGTGAGCTGGCGGCGGAGTTTCGCGCCAGTCTGACCCTGCCGGTATTACTGCAGGGCGAGACCAGCAAAACCCAATTGTTGTCGCAGTTTCTGGCGGCGGGCAACGCGCTGCTGGTGGCGACCAGCAGTTTCTGGGAAGGGGTGGACGTGCGCGGCGATGCGTTGTCCTGCGTCATCATCGATAAGCTGCCGTTTACCTCGCCCGACGATCCGCTGCTGAAGGCGCGGATGGAGGACTGCCGCCTGCGCGGCGGCGATCCCTTTAATGATGTGCAGTTGCCGGACGCGGTGATTACTCTCAAGCAGGGCGTGGGACGGTTGATCCGCGACGTCGACGATCGCGGCGTGTTGGTGATCTGCGATAATCGGCTGGTCATGCGTCCCTACGGCGAAGTCTTTCTCAATAGTTTACCGCCCGCGCCGCGCACGCGAAGCCTGCCGCAGGCGGTGGCTTTCCTGACGCGCAAAGCGTAGCGGCGTTCCGACTCTGTGCTATCATGCGCGCCGTTATAGGTTTATTTCCCGCCTGAGGTTGGCATGTCTACGCGAATTTTAGCGCTTGATACCGCAACGGAAGCCTGTTCCGTTGCGTTGTGGAATGAAGGTGAAATCCACGCATTATCTGAAGTTTGTCCCCGCGAACATACCCAGCGTATTTTGCCGATGGTTCAGCAGATCCTGAGCGAACACGGCCTCACGCTGAGCGATATGGATGCCTTGGCGTTTGGCCTTGGCCCCGGCAGTTTTACCGGCGTGCGTATCGGTATCGGCATCGCTCAAGGGCTGGCGCTGGGCGCCGACTTGCCGATGATTGGCGTCTCCACGCTGGCCACCCTGGCGCAGGGCGCTTTCCGTCTGACCGGCGCGACCCAGGCGCTCACGGCGATAGATGCGCGCATGAGCGAAGTCTACTGGGCGCAGTATCGCCGCGACGAACAGGGTATCTGGCGCGGTGAGGAGACGGAAGCCGTGCTCGCGCCCTCGCAGGTGCAGACGCAGACGGCAGCTCTCAACGGTGAATGGGCGACGGCCGGCACCGGCTGGCAGACGTACCCCGATTTGGCCCAACCCGCCGACGCGGTGTTGCAAGATAGCCACTGTTTATTACCGCAGGCGGAAGATATGCTACCGCTGGCGTTGCAGCGCTGGCAGTCAGGCGCGACATTGCGCGTAGAGCAGGCGCAGCCGCGTTACCTGCGTAATGAGGTCGCATGGAAAAAATTGCCGGGGCGTGAATAACCGATAACCGCAACTTATTGCATGGCTTATAGTCAAATCACCAGGCTATTAAAGAAGAGGCATGCTATGTCGAGTGAACGGCAGTGGAGTCGTCGGATGAAACGCGTTGTCTGCAGGTCGGGCCGTTGTGGCCTGCTGCTGCTTTCGCTGGGCACGCTGAGCGCGTGCGTGACCGTACCCGAGTCCTTGCGTGGCACATCGGAGACGCCGCAGATGGATTTGGTCAGGGTGATGAGCGCGCCCGCGGTTTACGTCGGCCAGGAGTCGCGTCTGGGGGGCAAAGTGGTGGCGGTAAGCAACGAGGCGAATCGCACCCGTCTCGAAATCAGCAGCATGCCGCTGGATGCCGGCGCCAGACCTGTTTTAGGCGCGCCGTCGGAAGGCCGTTTCGTGGCTTATGTTAATGGCTTCCTTGAGC
Organism: Lonsdalea populi; assembly: GCF_015999465.1. Lineage (NCBI taxonomy): Bacteria > Pseudomonadati > Pseudomonadota > Gammaproteobacteria > Enterobacterales > Pectobacteriaceae > Lonsdalea > Lonsdalea populi. The sequence goes on along the minus strand of NZ_CP065534.1, from coordinate 1,922,916 downwards.
CGACGGATTACACCAATCAACTGGTCACCGTCGTGGGGCCTATCACCGGCTCCGAACAGGGTAAGATCGGCAACCGCCCATACCGCTTTGTCGTCGTGCAGGCCGACCGCTATAAACGCTGGCGTGTTGTGCAGCAACTGGCGCCGTCTGCCGGTATGTACGATCCGTGGTGGGGGTATCGCGGCCGTCCCGGCTGGGGGCCTCGATGGGGATGGGACGAGTGGCCGGGACCGGCCAGACTGGAAATGTTAGTCACGGAATGATAGCGCTGCCAACCGTAGTCCCTCGCACGAAGAATGATGTGCGGCACTATCTTTCGAGTGAGGGACCTCTGGGTAGCCATTACCGACGCAATGATTAACTAGGGTGACTCCGGTCACCTTATTTTTTGTGGATGATGACATAGGCGGTTGAACGTTTGTTGAAGGGCGAGACGCTCTCTTTGTCGGGGACTGGGTAATGCGACATCTCGCCGGTCCGTTCGCCGTCTAAGAAGACCTATGGAGTTAAGTCTTGGAAAAAATTTGGTTAGCGCGCTATCCGGCCGATGTTCCCGCAGAGATTGATCCGGATCGCTATTCGTCATTGATGGAACTGTTCGAAAATTCGATGGCGCGAAATGCCGAGCGGCCTGCGTTTATCAATATGGGCGAGACAATGACCTTTCGTCAGTTGGATGAGCGTAGCCGGGCATTTGCCGCCTATTTACAGCATCAGCTTAAATTGCAGAAGGGCGACCGCGTCGCGCTGATGATGCCCAACCTGTTGCAATATCCGGTGGCACTGTTCGGCGTCCTCCGGGCGGGGATGGTCGTGGTGAACGTCAATCCGCTCTATACGCCGCGAGAGCTGGAGCACCAATTGAACGACAGCGGCGCCAGCGCGATGGTGATTGTGTCCAACTTTGCCCATACGCTGGAAAAAGTGGTGTTCAATACCCCGGTGAAGCACGTGATCCTGACCCGAATGGGGGATCAGCTTTCGGCCGCAAAAGGCACGCTGGTGAATTTTGTCGTCAAATACGTCAAACGACTGGTGCCGAAATACCATCTTCCCCACGCCATCGCCTTCCGCAGCGTGCTGCTGCAGGGCAAGCAGATGCCCTACGTGCGCCCAGAACTGGATCGCGGCGATTTGGCCTTTCTGCAATACACTGGCGGAACCAGCGGCGTGTCGAAAGGCGCCATGCTCACGCATCGCAATCTGCTGGCTAACCTGACCCAAATTCGCGCCGCCTATGGATCGTTGCTGCATGAAGGCCACGATTTAGTGGTGACGGCATTGCCGCTGTACCACATCTTTGCGCTTCTGGTGAACTGCTTGCTGTTCATCGAAATGGGCAGTCAAAACCTGCTCATTACCAACCCGAGAGATATTCCCGGTATGGTCAAAGAGCTGGCTCGTCATCCATTTAACGTATTTAGCGGCGTCAACACGCTGTTTAACTCGCTTTTGAACAACGCCGATTTTCATCGGCTGGATTTTTCAACGCTGCATCTGTCCGTGGGCGGCGGCGCGCCGGTCCAGCAGCCGGTCGCCAAACGTTGGGAGGCGCTGACCGGCAACCATTTGCTGGAAGGATACGGACTGACCGAAAGTTCGCCCCTGGTAACCGGCAACCCCTACGACACGCAGCAATATACGGGCAGCGTCGGTTTACCCATACCCTCGACGGAAGTCCGCATCGTGGATGAGCATGGGAACGATGTGGCGTTGGGAGAGGCGGGAGAATTGTGGATTCGAGGGCCTCAGGTCATGAAAGGCTACTGGAATCAGCCTGAAGAGACGGCGGCGGTGCTGAAAGACGGATGGTTGGCTACAGGTGACATTGTCACGTCCGACTCGCAGGGCTTCTTAAGTATCGTCGACCGCAAAAAAGACATGATCCTGGTTTCGGGATTCAACGTCTATCCAAACGAAATTGAAGATGTCATCGTCCGTCATCCCGATGTGGTGGAAGCTGCAGCCGTCGGCGTACCGAGCGAGATTTCGGGCGAAGCGGTGAAAGTGTTCATTGTCCTTCGTCCCGGTAGTGCGCTGGAAACGGAGGCGCTGATTACCCATTGCCGTCGCTATCTGACGGGCTATAAGGTGCCTCGCCTGTTCGAATTCCGTGACGAATTACCGAAATCGAGCGTCGGTAAAATCCTGCGGCGTGAACTTCGGAATGAGACGAAGGCGTCCTAGGGTATTGATATATCGGATTGTTTGCAAGTCGTTAGCAGGGTATGGTTTACTTTAGTGCTTTTTATTTTCGGACACCGTGATAAACGACCACGGTTGATCTGAATATAATGCCCGGCATCCTTTCGTCATGTTGGGATGCTGCTGTTTTGTCTTCTTACGTTTTGCGATTTTGCGCTTTCATGTCAGGTACGGCGGCTTTCACCGGCGTTTCTTTATCGTCATGACCATTGTTGGACAATAACCAAGAGAATCATGTTTTGAATTATCAGTTGATCACTACCGACGCCGGGTTATTACAGGTTTGCGCGCAGGCGCGCGCTACAACGCAGGTGGCGCTGGATACCGAATTTGTCCGGACACGCACTTATTATCCGCAGTTAGGGCTGATCCAACTGTATGACGGCGAAACGCTATCGCTGATCGACCCCCTCCCGATCGGGGACTGGGCGCCGTTTAAAGCACTGCTGGGCGACGCCAATGTGACCAAATTTCTGCATGCCGGAAGTGAAGATCTGGAAGTGTTCCTGAACGCGTTCGGCTGTGTGCCGACGCCGTTTATCGATACGCAAATTCTGGCCGCTTTTTTAGGCAAACCGTTGTCTTATGGATTTGCCACGCTGGTGGCGGACTACCAGCAGGTGACTCTTGATAAGAGCGAGTCCCGCACGGATTGGATGGCGCGCCCGTTGAGCGAAAAACAGTGCGACTATGCGGCGGCCGACGTCTTCTACCTGCTGCCGATGGCGAAAACGCTGGTGGAGCAGACTCAGGCGGCCGGTTGGATGGCGGCGGCGCTGGACGAATGTCTGCTGCTGTGCCGCCGACGTCAGGACATTTTGGCACCGGAGCTCGCTTACCGCGAGATAAGCAACGCCTGGCAGCTGCGCGGCCGACAGCTGGCGTGTCTACAACGTCTGGCTGACTGGCGTCTGCGCAAAGCGCGCGAACGTGATAGTGCGGTCAATTTCGTCGTGCGCGAGGAACATCTGTGGCAGGTTGCACGTCATCTGCCGACTTCGCTGGCCGAGTTGGATTCGCTGGGGCTGAGCGGTCCGGAAATCCGCTATCACGGCAAAACGTTGCTCACGCTCGTGGCGGAGACCGCTGAACTGAATGAGTCCGACTTCCCGTCACCGGTAGCGAACCTGCTCGATTACCCTGGTTACAAGGCTGTTTTCAAGGATATTAAAGCATTAATACAGGCGACCAGCGCCAGCAGTGGGCTATCAGCGGAACTGCTGGCTTCCCGTCGTCAGATTAATCGTCTGCTCAACTGGTACTGGAAACTGTCCACCGGAGGGAATACGCCGGAACTGGTCAGCGGCTGGCGCAATACGCTGTTTGGCGACGATTTGCGGGCGATTTTGAACCGCGATTGAGGGCCGAGGCCGTTGCGGTCGACGGTTTTTGACTAACGGCTGCGATGGGCCTAACCTCGCCGGAAAGGGGATATTTGACCAAATTTCTTGCATCGGTAGTGTGTTGAGGAGTGCGGGGAACAATGGAGAGAGGATGATCGCCGCGACCGAGCCCGAATGCGGTTAGCAGGTGTCGGGCGCAGCCGCAGCGCGATGGTTACTTCGGCGTTTCTTCCGTTTCCGGCAAGGTGACGTTAAGCTCCAGAACGGAAATATCGTCGCCTTTCTGTTCCAACTGGACGGACACCATTTGCGGGTCAATCTGCACGTATTTGCAGATCACTTCCAGAATGTCTCGTTTCAACTGTGGCAGATAATGGGGTTCGCTATCCCCACGACGCCGCTCTGCGACAATAATTTGCAGCCGTTCCTTGGCGATATTGGCGGTCGCTTTTTTGCGGGACAGAAAGAAATCGAGTAAGGCCATGGTTTACCCCCCAAAAAGTCGTTTGAGGAAGCTCTTCTTCTCTTCCTCGATAAAGCGGTAAGGGCGATCTTCACCCAGCAAGCGATCTACAGTGTCGGCATAGGCTTTACCGGCATCGGCCGAGTCGTCTAAAATTACCGGTTCGCCCTGGTTAGAGGCGCGTAGCACCGACTGATCTTCCGGGATCACGCCCAGCAGGGGAATACGCAGAATTTCCAGCACGTCTTCCATGCTCAGCATATCGCCACGGCTGACGCGCCCCGGATTGTAACGGGTCAACAACAGATGCTCTTTAATCGGTTCTTCGCCACGTTCGGCGCGACGAGATTTGGATGACAAAATACCAAGAATGCGGTCGGAGTCGCGTACTGATGATACTTCCGGGTTGGTCGTTATCACCGCTTCATCCGCAAAGTAGAGCGCCATCAGCGCGCCGGTTTCAATCCCCGCCGGCGAATCGCAGACCACGAAGTCGAAATTCATTTCATTCAGGCCATCCAGCACTTTTTCAACGCCTTCGCGTGTCAGTGCGTCTTTGTCGCGGGTCTGAGAGGCGGGGAGGATGTAAAGATTTTCAGTGCGTTTATCTTTAATCAGCGCCTGATTTAGCGTTGCGTCACCTTGAATGACGTTGACGAAATCGTAAACGACGCGGCGCTCGCATCCCATGATCAGGTCAAGGTTGCGCAGGCCAATATCAAAGTCGATGACAACTGTCTTTTTGCCTTTTTGGGCTAAACCGGTAGCAATGGCCGCGCTTGAAGTAGTCTTGCCAACGCCCCCTTTACCCGATGTAACAACGATGATGCGTGCCATAAATGATTCCTTGTCAAGGGCTTAGTCTAGAGTTTGAATGTTCAGAACATTGTCCAGCAGGTTGAGATTTACCCGTGCAGCCTGCCCAAAAAAATCTTGCGGTATCTGGTCACTGAGCCAATAACGGCCCGCGATGGATACCAGCTCTGCGGCCAGATGGGTGCAGAAGATCTGACTGTCAACGTCGCCAGAAACGCCTGCCAGGGCTCGGCCCCGCATCATGCCGTATATGTGGATATTGCCGTCTGCGATAATTTCGGCGCCCGCGCTAACGCTGCTGGTGACGATAAGGTCGCAGTTGCGCGCATAAATCTGTTGCCCGGAACGAACGGGGGCGCTGATCACCTTGGTTTTCACCGGTTCCTGAGGCGGGGCGGCGGGTTCAGCGGGGCGGCGCTCTTTACCTTCGTTCAACAGCGGGAGACCCGCGCGGATGATAGCTTGTTTGAGCTGTTCGTCCTTGCATCCGCTCACGCCGACCACATGCAAACCGGAAGCGGCGACGGCTTGCTGCAGCGTCACCCAATCGGTGTCGGCGGTCAGTGTTGAGACATTGATGACAACGGGCGCGTTTTTAAGAAACGCGGGAGCCTGTTCGATTTTTTCCTGCAGGGCCTGATAAATTACCTCGGGTTGAGATTCATGCAAATGAACCACCGATAAGGTAAAGCTGCTGCCTTTTAACTCAATGGGCGATTGTGACATCTATCCTGACTCAGTTTCGGCATCTTTAAACCCCAGAGTAACATTTAACTGTGATATTCCAGAGCGCTATAAGCATGTTATAGTCACATGTATATACAGGCAATACATGACACCCATTTAATTTAGAGTAAAAATATGTTTTGTGCGATCTACAGAAGTAACAAACGGGATCAGACATATCTTTATGTCGAAAAAAAAGACGATTTTTCGCGCATTCCTGAAACGCTGATGAAAAGCTTCGGCGTGCCGACATTCGTGATGCTTTTACCGCTGGATGGCAGGAAAAAATTGGCTTCGGCAGACATCGACAAGGTGCGGCAATCGCTTAAAGAACAAGGGTTTTATCTCCAGGTGCCGCCTCCGCCGGAAAATCTGCTAAATATACATCAGTCGGCAGTTGAAAAATAATAGGGTTATTATTTTCAGACAAGACCTTATCGCCACGAGATATTAATGACCATGTGGCGAAAAATAGTCAGGTCGCAAATTAATCTACAGGCTGACTTTTATTCAGACTGCATTTATTTCCTGATTTTATATACAGTAATTTATCGGATTAATTGTTTATCAGGCCTCTTTAAATTTATCTAACGGCTTTTTTTCCTACGGGCAAAGACGAAATCCGACGACGCATTCGCTCACGTTTGCGTGCTTATCTTTTTGTCATCAGTATCGGTATGATGGGGAACCTGGCACCGCGGGCGTGTCGGGGTCAATATCTCAACAGACAGGTCAGGAGATAATGCATGTATCAGCACAGAGACTGGCAGGGCGCGTTACTGGACTTCCCTGCAAGCAAAGTAGTGTGTGTCGGCAGCAACTATTCCGAACACGTCCGGGAAATGGGCAGCGCCACTTTTTCGGAGCCGGTGTTGTTTATCAAACCTGAAACGGCGATTTGTAATCTCCGTCAGCCCTTATCCATTCCTCACGATCTGGGCGCGGTACACCATGAGATCGAACTGGCCGTCCTGATCGGCACGCCGCTGAAGCAGGCAAACGAAGAACGCGTCGCTCGGGCTATCGCGGGCTACGGCGTGGCGCTGGATCTGACGCTGCGCGAGCTACAGTCTTCCTTCAAGAAGGCTGGTCAGCCGTGGGAAAAAGCAAAGGGGTTTGATGGTTCGTGTCCGGTATCCGGTTTCATTCCTGTCGCACAATTCGGCGACCCGCAGAATACGGATCTGACATTGAGTATCAATGGCGAAGTCCGGCAACAGGGAAATACACGCGATATGATAACGCCGATTTTACCGTTGATTGCCTACATGAGCCGCTTCTTCACCCTGCGTGCAGGGGACATCATTCTGACCGGGACACCGCAGGGCGTCGGGCCGCTGCAGTCGGGCGATACGCTGAAAATTGTCCTGAACGATAATGCGCTGGAAACCCGCGTGATTTAGTCATACCCAGGCCATCTGTCCGGTGTGGCAGGTGGCTTATCCCTACTCAACGACCTCGTTAAAATTGTTAGGCGGGCTGTTTCCCGTCACCTTGGATACTATTGCAATGAATCAATCATCTTTTTGGCAACATAAAACGCTGGCTGAAATGTCTGACGAAGAGTGGGAAGCTCTCTGCGACGGCTGTGGCCGCTGTTGCCTGAATAAGCTTATTGATGCTGATACCGAAGATCTGTACTTCACGAATGTCGCCTGTAATCAGTTGAACATCAAAAGTTGCCAATGTCGCAACTACGCCCGCCGCTTCGAATACGAGCCGGACTGTATCAAGCTGACAAGGGAAAATCTGTTGTCGTTCGAATGGTTGCCTGAAACCTGCGCCTATCGCCGGATCCACGAAGGCAAAGGTCTCGCAAGCTGGCATCCGCTGATTGCCGGTTCGAAACAGACGATGCATCAGGAACGTATCTCGGTGCGCAATATTGCTGTTCGCGAGCGTGACGTGGTTGACTGGCAGGACCATATCCTGAACAAACCTGACTGGGCGCGATAAGGTATTGAGCGCGGCGTTCGAGCCGCGCGCTATTAATCCTGGGAGGCTTTATTGACCGTTCCCAGTTTGGTGGTTGCAACAATCAAATCGTTGATATTTTCCGCCACTGCGGCAGCATCTCCATCGTCCAGCTTGGACAAATGCTTATGATCGGATTTCACCACCCGCGTTTCTGCCAGCTCTCGCAGGCTGTCCCTTTGCTCGTCGTTCATGATGGAAATCATGAATCCAATGACGGTTCGGAGCGCGGTGACTTCTTTCAGCAGATAAAGATCGGCAGTAATCATGGTCGGTATGTCCCATAGCGTGGCGATAGAGTGTAATCCTCAATATAGCCAATAAATTCAAGAGTTATTAACACAGGGAGTAGCTGTGATCGTGGGTGAGACCAGCCGAGTGTAAGAAGGGGCAGGGTCAGTAGAGGGATATACTGGATTGCAGAGGCCGAAAGGCTCAGCGCTTTGTTTCAACGAATAACGTGATAAAAAAGCCCCAAATTTCAGGACCTCTACGATGTCGAGTTTTATTTGTCAGACGTGAAGTAGTCTTTATCGCCTTCCATCGGAATGTAAGCGCGAACCCACTCGTTGCCGTCAATGATTTCCCAGCTATGACCTGGACCTTTCAGATCTTCCGCCAACAGGATGGTACCCGGCGCGATGATGAAGGTAGAGCCATTGCTGACTTTGAATTTCAGCGTGCCTTTCAGCGTGATCACATACTGTTTTCTCGGAGCGGCATGGGTATTTTTTTCCCAGTCCTCGGTCGAGTTGCTAATCCAAAATTTCTGCGCGGGAATTTTTTCCAGTGCAGGAATGCTGCCTTTAACAAAGCTGGAATTGTCGCCTTCGGTGTTAATGAGTTTGATTGCAGGGATCCTAACTTCTTCGCTGCCTGTGACCTTGCCAGATTCACAGTAGCCTTGCACGGATACGGCCAGAGCTGCCGCCATCAATAGAAACGCTTTTGCTTTTTTCATCTACTTAAGCCTAAAAAAGGATAGTGGTTTTATTCGCCTGATCGTGCTCAGGTTGGCGGAGGATGTTAGAGCAAAGCGATAAAAAGGCTATTAATTGCTGCTAGTGGTAAAACCGATGAAGCGAGAGTCGGTCGATGACTTAATAACGGTACGTAAAAGAAGGGGATAGAGCGTGAGAGAAGAATGTTGATCGGGGCGAAAACAACCCGGCTGGACGTCGACAGGCAGCCGGGCGAAAGAAGTGATGATTAATGAAAAAGGTCGCGGCGTTTGGGTCTAAACAGTTGTGCGCTCAGCACCAGCGCGCAAACCAGCAGATAGAAGCCGAAAATAACGATCATCCACTGCGGCATTTCCAGCCCCATAAAGTGCCACTGACGTTCGGCGCAGTCCCCCGAGGCGCTGAACACGGCCGGGACCCATTTGTCCAACGGGAGCCAAGAGGGGAAGTTGACCAAGAAGTCGCAGGTGACGAACGGTGAGGGGTGAAGCTGAATATTAGTATGTTTTATAGCGAGGAGCAGTCCTTCGAAACCGCTGTAGAGCCAAAGCGCGATGGCGGGCAAACGGATGACGACGCTGCCCGGCGAGATAGCGCCGAGGAGTCCAGCAGCCATGATGCCGAAAATGGCGTTACGTTGATAAATGCAGAGAACGCAGGGTTTCAACAGCATTATATGCTGGAAATAGAGCGCAATCAGTTCGAAGATTAGGCTGGTCAGCGCTAGAAGCAGCCAGGCCGCCCGGCCATGCGAGCAACGGTTTAAATATTGCAACATCAGCAGCATAAAAGTATTCCATGCAAAACGTTCGAATTATAACAGCGCTATCGATTTCGCTGTCCTGACAAAGAGTTGTACTCTCAGCAATTTTTCAGGGCGGAAATCTTTCGCCGTATAGCCCATACTCTTTTGTTTTTAAAGGTGATATCAGGAAGAACAGGCTGTTTTCACCTGAGAATCACTATACACGATATAGGCTGCTGGATGGATCAAAGGGGCAGGTTATATCGGCGGCGATCACAACAAATATGTGTCAGGCTGTAAATTCTCAAATAACGGCTTAGGTAACGGCTGCGTCCTTACCGTCTCACTGCAAAGGCATGTCCAAGAATAGGCATAAATCAACCCTGACGACGCTCTAATAAAGAAAAGCTGACCAGGATGTGTTTCATGTCATAACTCGGCATTTTTCTCCCCCTTAAAACTTCTTACAATATAAAATAATGCTTCAGTACGAATTTTTCGGTGATGTGAGCCTCAGTGCCGCTGTGTGAGCCGGTGTGCGGGGGGGTTGCTACCGGATTGGTTTGTCACTCCCGGAAACTATGTGATGGTAAAGGGGTTTGTTATGATGGTGTCCACTTTCATAGGTAAACATCGCTACGGAATATAAATTTATGGTTATAAAGGCGCAAGGTCCGGCAGGATTCGCGGAAGAGTATATTGTTGAAAGTATATGGAATAATCGTTTCCCCCCCGGGACTCTCCTACCAGCAGAAAGGGAATTATCCGAGCTGATTGGCGTAACGCGTACCACGCTGAGGGAAGTGCTGCAGCGTCTGGCTCGTGACGGCTGGCTGACCATTCAGCACGGAAAACCGACCAAGGTCAATAATTTCTGGGAAACCTCCGGGCTGAACATCCTGGAAACGCTGGCGCGTCTCGACCATGATCGCGTGCCGCAGTTGATCGATAACCTCCTATCAGCCCGAACCAATATCGCGGGTATTTTCATTCGGACTGCGGTCCGTCAACACCCCGAACAGGCGTTGAAGATTTTGCAGCAGGCTGATTCCGTCAGCGATACCGCCGATGCTTTTGCGGAGCTGGATTACACGATATTTCAAGGACTGGCTTTTGTTTCGTCCAACCCGATTTACAGCCTGATTCTGAATGGGTTGAGAGGGTTGTACCTCCGCGTTGCTCGTTACTACTTTTCCAATCTTGACGCCCGAGAGCTGGCGCTGAAGTTTTACCGCCAACTCGGCACCCTGTGCCGCGAAGGGCGCTACGAACAGGTTCAGGAGACCGTGCGTCAGTACGGTAAAGAGAGCGGTGCCATCTGGCATGGCATGCAGAGCTCCATCCCTCACGATCTGGCCGGGGTAGCCCGCTGATCTGGACAAATAAAAACGGGTAACCTTGTCAAAGCGGTTACCCGTTGCTTTATCTGTCGGACGGTTAGGGCTGATTGCGTGGCGGGCAGCGGTCAATAAGTTCTACGCTGCCATCGTCATTTAACTGCTCCATAAACACTTCAAATCCCCACAGCCGATAAACGTGTTTCATCACCTCATGGCTGCTTTTGTCGAGTGGGGCCCGGTTTTGCGGGATGTAGCGCAGCGTCATAGAACGGCTACCACGCAGGTCGACATTCCAAATCTGTATGTTGGGTTCGATATTGCTCAGGTTGTACTGAGCGGAGAGCTCCTGACGGATTTTCTTGTAGCCTTCCTCGTTGTGGATTGCCGCAATCTCCAGGTAGTTATTGCTGTCATCATCCAGCACGGTGAACAACCGAAAATCACGCATCACTTTCGGCGACAGGAACTGGCTGATAAAGCTTTCATCTTTGAAGTTCTGCATCGCGAAATGCAGCGTGTCCAGCCAGTCGGTGCCGGCGATGTCCGGGAACCAGTGGCGATCTTCCTCCGTGGGTTCCTGACAGATACGCTTGATGTCCTGAAACATGGCGAAGCCCAGCGCATAGGGGTTAATGCCGCTGTAGTAAGGGCTGTTATACGGCGGCTGATAAACCACGTTGGTGTGGCTGTGCAGAAACTCCATCATAAAGCGATCGGAGACTTTGCGCTCGTCGTACAGGTGATTGAGGATGGTGTAATGCCAGAAGGTGGCCCAGCCTTCGTTCATGACCTGAGTCTGCTTCTGCGGGTAAAAATATTGACTGACCTTGCGCACGATGCGCAGAACTTCTCGCTGCCAGGGCTCCAGCAGCGGCGCGTTTTTCTCCATAAAGTAGAGCAGGTTTTCCTGCGGCTCTACGGGAAAGCGCGGCATTTTTTCCGGCGCGGATTCGAGTTCGCGGCGCGGCAGAGTTTTCCAAAGATCGTTCACCTGACTTTGCAGATAGGCTTCACGACTTTTCTGCCGCAGTTGCTCCTCTTCCAGCGAGATTTTTTGCGGACGTTTGTAACGGTCTACGCCATAATTCATGAGGGCGTGACATGAGTCCAGCAGACGTTCCACTTCCACCACGCCATAGCGCTCTTCACAGCGGGCAATGTATTGACGGGCGAAAATCAGATAATCCACGATGGAACTAGCGTCGGTCCAACTGCGGAACAGGTAGTTGCCTTTGAAAAAGGAGTTATGACCGTAGCAGGCGTGCGCGATAACCAACGCTTGCATGGTCATGGTGTTCTCTTCCATCAGGTAGGCGATACACGGGTTTGAATTGATGACGATTTCGTAAGCCAACCCCTGCTGCCCGTGCTTATAAAGCTGTTCGGTCTCAATAAACTTCTTACCGAAAGACCAGTGCGTATAGTTGATGGGCATGCCGATGCTGGAATAGGCATCCATCATCTGCTCGGAAGTGATAATTTCAATCTGGTGGGGGTAGGTGTCTAACCGGTATGACTTGGCGATCCGGTCGATTTCATCCAGATAGGCCTGAAGCAAATTAAACGTCCAGTCTGGCCCATCGCTCAGACATTGTGGGTTTATTACCCGATCATTAATCGATACAGCCATCTGCGCGCCCTCACAATGACTTGTCACCACATTAGCGTGTGACACTTTTTTAATCGTAGTTCAATCTGAAAAATCAGTGGCGTGGATATGCATGATTCGGTTGGCGAATGATTCATCTTACGTCGACGCCGTTTCATCCATGTAATAAATAAAAGCTATATCAAAGATAATCCTTTTATCGGGGTGCTGCGTCGGGAGGTGAGCTGAGCCTGTCGTGTGAGTGCCGGTGCGCGGAGATCATTGGCGCTATTGAGACGGGAGGATGGCTCGCGCAGCAGGTACTGACGACGTCCCATTCCTTAAAGCACAAGGCGATCTCACATAGGTTGCTATCGATATGTGATAACACAACAATTAATTCGTGCAAGATAAAGTCGTTCACGGCGATGGTGAGGGAGGCCTAAAGGATTTTCTGCGTAGGATCGAGGGTGAAAAATCAGCCAGCGCAGAAGCGGCTGGCTGAAAAAAGGTCAGTTATTGACGGTTTGCTTCTGAAACAGTTCGCGGAATACAGGGTATATATCGTCCTGATCGCGAATGTGCTGCATGGCAAAGTTTTCGTGCTTTTCCTGCAGGCGTTCGTATTCGCGCCACAGCGTTTGATGAGAGCGCCGCGTGATCTCGATGTAGCTGTAGTAGCGCACGAACGGCAGCAAATGACTGGCCAGCAGATCGTGACATAGCGGCGAGTCATCCGCCCAGTTATCGCCATCCGACGCCTGCGCGGCATAGATGTTCCACAGCGCGGGGTCGTAGCGCTCTTTGACGACTTCCTCCATTAATTTCAGTGCGCTCGACACAATCGTGCCGCCGGTTTCCTGCGAGTAGAAAAACTCTTCCTCGTCCACTTCTTTAGCTTGCGTATGGTGCCGGATATAAACCACGTCCACGTTTTTGTAAGACCGGCTGAGAAACAGATACAGCAGGATGTAGAAACGTTTGGCGATATCCTTGGTGGCCTGATCCATGGAGCCGGAAACATCCATCAGGCAGAACATCACTGCCTGGCTGGAAGGCTCCGGCCGGCGCTCAAAGTTCTTGTAACGCAGGTCGAACGTGTCGATAAACGGCACGCGCGCAATGCGCTGCCGCAGTTCGGCGATCTCCGTGCGCAGCCGTTCCTCTTCCAAAAGTTGGGCTGGCTCGGCGTTCTCCAGCAACGCGAGACTTTTCTCCAACGCATTCAATTCACGGCGTTTCCCCGCCGTCATCGCCATGCGGCGGGCGAGAGAGTTCTGCAACGAACGCACGACGCTGATGTTGGCGGGCACGCCGTTAGAGGTGTAGCCCGCCCGATGATTCTTGTACTCCGCCATCTGCCGGTGTTCGGTTTTTTTCAGGTTCGGAAGCGCCAGGTCTTCGAACAGCAGGTCAAGATATTCGTCTTTGGAGATCTGAAAAACGAAATCGTCCTGACCTTCGCCGTCCTGGCTAGCGTCACCCTGACCGGAACCGCCGCCACCGCCTCCCTGCGGCCGCTCGATTTTATCATTCTGCACGAAGTGGTCGTTGCCAGGGTGTACGCGGTGGCGTATGCCGCCGCGGCCCTGATGGAACATCGGCTCACTGATATCCGAATTAGGGATCGTGATCGACTCTCCGTTGTCCACATCGGTTACCGAGCGCTTGTTAATGGCATCGGCGATCGAATGTTTTATCTGCGACTTATAGCGGCGTAAAAAACGCTGGCGGTTAACCGCGCTTTTGTTTTTACCGTTTAGCCGGCGATCGATGAAATAAGCCATGTTTCCCCCAAACGACGTTGCCTGTCGGTCTGTCGCATTAAGACGACTTTCTTACGCGCAGGTACCATTCGCATAACAATCGAACCTGCTTGCGGGTATAGCCTTTTTCCATCATACGGTCGACGAAGTCATCGTGTTTTTTCTGCTCCTCGGTAGAGGTTTTGGTGTTGAATGAAATCACCGGCAACAGCTCTTCGGTGTTGGAGAACATTTTCTTCTCGATCACCGTGCGCAATTTTTCGTAGCTGGTCCAGTTCGGATTGCGACCGTTGTTGCCCGCGCGAGCGCGCAGTACAAAGTTGACGATTTCGTTACGGAAGTCTTTAGGGTTGCTGATGCCTGCCGGCTTCTCGATTTTTTCCAACTCGCTGTTGAGCGCCTCGCGGTCGAACAACTGGCCGGTATCGGGATCGCGATATTCCTGATCCTGAATCCAGAAGTCAGCGTAGGTGACATAGCGATCAAAGATGTTCTGACCGTATTCCGAATACGACTCGAGATAGGCGGTCTGAATCTCTTTGCCGATAAATTCCGCGTATTTAGGAATCAAATAGCCTTTCAAGTGCTCCAAATATTTTTCAGCAACGTCCTGCGGAAACTGTTCGCGTTCAATCTGCTGCTCCAGAACATAGAACAGGTGCACTGGGTTGGCGGCGACTTCGCTGTGATCGAAGTTGAACACGCGTGACAAAATCTTAAAGGCGAAACGCGTGGACAACCCCTGCATGCCTTCGTCGACGCCGGCATAGTCCCGGTATTCCTGATAAGACTTAGCTTTCGGATCCGTATCTTTCAGGCTTTCCCCGTCGTAAACCCGCATCTTCGAATAGGTGCTGGAATTTTCGGGGTCTTTCAGCCGCGACAGAATAGAGAAGCGCGCCAGTGTTTCCAGAGTGCCAGGGGCGCATGGCGATTGGCTTAGCTCACTGTTTTGCAGCAGCTTATCGTAGATTTTGACCTCTTCCGAGACGCGCAGGCAGTACGGCACCTTGACGATATACACACGGTCGAGGAAGGCCTCGTTGTTCTTGTTGTTGCGGAACTGTACCCATTCCGATTCGTTGGAGTGAGCCAGTATGATGCCGTTGAACGGCAGGGCGGCAATGCCTTCTGTCCCGTTGTAGTTACCTTCCTGCGTCGCGGTCAGCAGGGGATGGAGCACCTTGATCGGGGCCTTGAACATTTCCACGAATTCCATAATGCCTTGGTTGGCGCGGCAAAGTGCGCCGGAGTAGCCGTAAGCATCGGGGTCGTTCTGGGCGAAATGCTCCAGTTTGCGGATATCCACTTTCCCGACCAGCGCGGAAATATCTTGGTTATTCTCATCGCCCGGTTCGGTCTTGGCGATGGCCAACTGCGCCAGGATGGAAGGCCAGACTTTGACGACGCGGAACTTGGTGATGTCTCCGCCAAATTCCTGAAGCCGCTTAGCTGCCCACGGCGACATAATGGTGCCGAGATAACGACGCGGCACGCCATACTCTTTTTCCAATATGGCGGCGTCTTCATGCGGATTAAACAGGCTCAGCGGATGGTCGTTCACCGGGCTGCGTTCGCCGTCGGCGCTGAGTACATAAATGGGCACCCGTTGCATTAGGGCTTTCAATCGTTCGGCAAGAGATGATTTCCCTCCGCCCACGGGGCCGAGCAGATACAGAATCTGTTTCTTCTCTTCCAGACCTTGAGCAGCATGGCGGAGATAAGCGACGATTTGTTCTATCGCTTCTTCCATACCGTAAAACTCTTCGAAAGCAGGGTAGCGGGCTATGACCCGGTTGGAAAATAAACGGGAAAGACGTGGTTCTTGCGCGGTGTCCACCATGACTGGATCACCGATAGCCATTAACAATCTTTCGGCAGCATTTGCATAGGCACTGCGATCTTGCTGGCAGATGTTAAGGAACTCTTGCAGTGTGAACTCTTCGTCCTTGGCAGCGTCATAACGCTGACGGTAATGATCAAATATGTTCATAGCGATGCCCGTCCTTCGTCGATTAACAACACAGAATAAGAGAGCGAGAGTATGAATATCGTCTATATAATGGTTGGCTCTCCTAAAGAAGAATTCCCCCTCAGAGTACAGCAACCCTTATGCCAACTTGTGACGCACCGCGCAGGTTTAACATCGACGTGCGCCGCAAGGGAATGTCCTCTTCACTTTAAAGCGTAGTTTGTCACGATGAAATTTCCTCTATTCTTCCTTGGGCTTTTTAATATATTTCAATGACTCAGTCCGTCGAGGTAGAGGCTATTCCCCTTTGCAGCGGGTCTGAACGAGTATGACAGACCTCCCTTTTGACACTAAAAAAAATGGTTATAAGTTATCTGCTTCAGGCTGTAGTAGCGTTATTTCCCGGCATGATCATGATGTCAGCTTACTCCTACGGGAGGCCAGATCGGAACAGGAGAAGGCCAGCAGTGAAAAAACTTCAATCATTAGGTGTCGTGCTGATGCTAGGCGTTACCGCGACGTTGCCCGCACAGGCGGATACCTTTTCTCTGGGGATGGGGGCCATCGGAAAAACGTCGGTTTATCGCGGCGACGATAACCACATTTATCCATTCCCGCAGGTGGTCTATGAAAGCGATAACGTCTATTTTCGAGGGCTGGGCGGCGGCTACTATCTGTGGAACGACGCGCAAAATAAACTTTCGCTGACTGCCTACTATAATCCGTTCGGATTCAAGCCAGGCGACAGTGACGACGGCAGTATGAAGCAGCTGGACAAGCGCCGCGGCACGCTGATGGGCGGCCTGGCTTATCGTCATGATGCGCAATGGGGGGCTATCCGCAGCGTCCTGACCGCCGACGCGCTGGGCAACAGCGATGGCATCGTGTGGGATACCGCCTATCTCTATCGCATTGACGCCGACCAGTGGCATATCACGCCGGGGATCGGCGTTAACTGGTCGAGCGCGCGTCAGAACCGCTACTACTACGGTGTCAGCAATGGAGAATCATCGCGTTCGGGCATTCAACGCTACCGTCCGGGAGACAGTTGGGACCCCTATCTGGAACTGAGCGTGGGGTATTCAATTACTCCGCGCTGGAACACCTGGATTATCGGCCGCTACACCCGTTTTAGCGATGAAGTGAAAAGCAGCCCGATGGTTGAGAAAAGCGATAGTGTGATGCTCGGAGGCGGAATCAGCTACGCCTTTTAAGTTAGAATGCACTATTTTTGTGCTTTAAACGCACCGTAAACGTCAGTTTACGGTGCGTTTGCTTTATGATAAGGCGCGGTCTGTCTGGATAGCCAGCACGGTATAACGTGACCGTGCCGTTTCGCGCTTTAAAAGGGGTTATTTCGCATGGGTGGAATGAACGCGTATAGAGGTGGCCAATTTGGCTGGCGCATGGCGTGTCATGTTAAATGGTTGACTGATACGGGTAGTTTCCACGCACACGAACGTCTTATACCCCTCGTCGGTGAGATCCGACATCGACTTCGACAGCTGCTCTCCCGGGTTCCAGGCCACGACATCGCTGTGGTTAAAGTGGTGCACTTGTATAGTGCGCTGAAGAACCGGATCGTGGATTACGCTGATCGCTTCAGGCTCGGTATAGATCCGGTCGGTGCGGTCGGAGAAGGTGAGATCGCCCCGTTCGATGCCGGTATTATCCGGGTCGACCTTATCGATAAAGCGCTCGCCCAGCCCGCTGATGTGAACACGGCGAATGTCCCCAATATTAAAATAAGTGTGCAGGGCGCTAGTCATACTGTATTCCCCTTCGAACGCCAGCTCCACATCACACGAGGTTTGGGTTAATACGAAGCGGGCATCTATTTTGAACGCCTGCGGCCAGATGGCGCGCGTTTCCTCGTTGTCTCGCAGCGTCAGGGTCAGCGTAACACCGTCTGCATCATCGATATGGGATGAGAAGGCCCAGGGCATAATGCGCGCGAAGCCGTGGCTCGGTTCGGCGACGGGACCAAACCAAGGGAAGCAGATAGGAATGCCTCCGCGAATCGCTTTCCCTTCCTGAAACAGCGTGTTGTCGCTGAGCCAAATGACCGGTGCGGCGTCGGTGGGCTGCCAGGCGATCAGATGAGCTCCTTGCAGTGCGACGGCGGCTCTCAGCTGCGGATGGTCAATGACGACAATCGGCAGTTGATCCTGCTGGCGTAACGTAATATGGGGGGAAATCGTTTTGCTGACGGGAAGGGAGAAAATAGCATCAGTCATGGGCGGTCCTATTCATCTATGAGTAGAAATCGATAGTGATTATTGTGGCACTCATAACGCCGTTGCCCAATAGGAATTCGCCGTCTCGTCGAACCACGTTAAAAACAGCATCATCAGCTATCACGCTACTCCATCGGGCTGCCTCAGCCAGGACATGACAGACTGCGTTCGAGGCTGCTGGCGAATCAAGACAATCGCAGCGGCAGGAAAATGACATGGTTAAGTTGATGAAAACGACGAGCCAGTCGGGTGAGTCGGTAGAAGCGTTGAAACGGAGCGTGGTGTAGGGCGCGAGGCATGCGGTCGCGCATTCAAGACAAGCGCGCATTAAAAAGGGCGACTTGCGTCGCCCTTGATATCAGTTACCGATCTTCAGCTCATTATTTGGAGATGTGAGCAACCAGATCCAAGACCTTGTTGGAGTAACCCGTTTCGTTATCGTACCAAGCAACCAGTTTCACGAAGTTATCGCTCAGAGCGATACCGGCTTTAGCATCGAATACGGAAGTCAGTTTTTCACCGTTGAAATCGGTAGAAACGACGGCGTCTTCGGTGTAACCCAGAACACCTTTCAGTTCGCCTTCAGAAGCTTCTTTGATTGCAGCACAGATGGCGTCGTAAGAAGCGCCTTTTTCCAGACGTGCAGTCAGGTCAACTACGGATACGTTCGGAGTAGGAACACGGAACGCCATACCAGTCAGTTTACCGTTCAGTGCCGGGATAACTTTACCTACTGCTTTAGCAGCACCGGTAGAAGACGGGATAATGTTCTGAGATGCGCCGCGGCCGCCGCGCCAGTCTTTGTGAGACGGGCCATCAACGGTTTTCTGAGTAGCGGTAGTCGCGTGAACAGTGGTCATCAGCGCTTCAACGATACCGAATTTGTCGTTGATAACTTTAGCCAGCGGTGCCAAGCAGTTAGTGGTGCAAGATGCGTTGGAAACGATATCCTGGCCAGCGTATTCTTTATGGTTTACACCCATAACGAACATCGGAGTGCTGTCTTTGGAAGGACCAGTCAGCACGACTTTCTTCGCGCCAGCCTGGATGTGTTTACGTGCAGTTTCGTCAGTCAGGAAGATACCTGTAGCTTCTGCAACAACATCAACACCCGCTTCGTTCCATTTCAGATTAGCCGGATCTCTTTCTGCGGTAACACGGATGGTTTTGCCGTTAACAACCAGATGACCGTCTTTCACTTCAACAGTACCGTTGAAGCGGCCGTGAGTGGAGTCATACTTCAGCATGTAAGCCATGTAATCCGCATCTAACAAATCGTTGATTGCAACAATTTCAACGTCTGAACGCTCCTGGGCAGCGCGGAAAACAATACGGCCGATACGGCCAAATCCATTGATACCTACTTTGATAGTCATATATTCCACCAGCTATTTGGTTTGTGAATAAAAGGTTGGCTGTAAAATTACAAAAACCTTCCCGAGGGTCAAGCGGAATCGTGTCAATAGTTGCTGTATGTCAAAACTATGGGCAACCCTTGCACGATAAATCATCTACTGGGACATTAAAGTTGTTGGACATCATGATAGGAGCATTGGGCGGGGATGAGAACACCCGACGGGGGTATTATTGTGACCCAGATCACAATTAGTACCCTGTCAGACTCTCGCCTATCGTAATGAGAGACCGAATAACGCTTTGAGTGTTAATTTTTTGTAGCGCTGACAGTCTATACTGTTTAACACCTGTTTTAACTTCTTTAATGAGCGATGTTATGAACAAGCACCTTCCCGACGCTCCTAAGCGCGATAATCTTACCGAAATACAACAATATGTCACTCAACAGCGGGGGACTGAACCGCCGTTCTCCGGCAAATTGTTGCATAACAAGCAGTCCGGCTTTTACCACTGTCTATGTTGTAAGCAACCGTTGTTTTATTCGGGTAACAAGTTTGACTCCGGCTGCGGCTGGCCCAGCTTTGATCAGCCCGTATCTGCGGAGGCCATTCGTTATCTGGATGATAATTCGCACAATATGCATCGAATGGAAATTCGTTGCGGCAATTGCGATGCCCATCTTGGACACGTGTTTCCTGATGGCCCTAAGGAGACGACCGGTGAGCGTTATTGCGTGAATTCGGCCTCACTGAGTTTCATCGATGCTGAAAACAAACAGGAAATAGATGGCTAGATGTCCATTTAATTGAAACGTTTCAGCTAATAATGAATTTTATGGGCTTTCGAGGCGGAAATGCAGGATAAACCAGAGGGAAAAATCTGCCCTGCAGAGGGTATCAATAACAATCTAAAAACGCACCGAGGAGGCATCTGGGAATGCAGATTGAGGATGTGCTGAAGGCGATGACGCCGGAGGTCTATCAGCGGTTAGTCACTGCGGTGGAGTTGGGTAAATGGCCCGACGGCGTGGCGCTGACTTCAGATCAGAAAGACAACGCCATGCAGATGGTTCTACTCTGGCAGTCACGGCATAACATGGAGGCCGATCATATGAGCGTCAATCAGCAGGGAGAAATCGAAATCAAAAGCAAACAGGCTCTCAAGCAGCGTTTTGCCTCTACAGCCGAGTCGATTGCGGTGCTGAAACCACAGGACTAATGGCGTTGACGTTATCGTCTCCGCCACAGCCGGTCTAGCCCTGTGAGGAGGCGAGCGCGCTGATGAATGCGTGTGAGTCCGTCAGGATCGCGCCACGCGCCCGCATCTCCTGAAGCGCCTCTTGGCTGTCTGCGGGTTGCAGGTTGACCCCGCGACAGCCGTCAACCAAGACCTCGGTATGATACCCCAGCGCCAACGCATCCAGCACCGTGTACTTCACGCAATAATCCGTCGCCAATCCCATAATGGTGAGCGAGTCGATGTGGCGGGCGCGCAGCCAGTCGTCCAGTTCTGTTTTTACCCGGTGCCCGTTATCGAAGAAGGCGCTATAGCTGTCGATGCTACTATCGGTTCCTTTACGGACAATCCAGTCAATGGCCTGCTGCTCCAGGGCGGGGTGAAACTCCGCGCCCGGTTCGCCCGCGACGCAGTGCGCGGGCCACCATACCTGAGGCAGCCCTTCCAGCTCGCCGACCTCACCGATAGTCGTACCAGAATTGACGGCAAAGCTGCGGTGGTCGGCCGGATGCCAGTCGAGGCTGGCTACGACGGCGGCATGTGCAGTTTGACAGGCGGAAATGACCCGGTTGGCTACTGGGATCACGCAATCGCCTTCACTAACGGCCAGTGAGCCGCCGGGACAAAAGTCATTCTGCAAATCGATCAGTAACAGCGCTTTCGTCATATCACCTCCAGAAATTAGCTATTGCTGAGTTCACCCCGAAGATCCTGCTGCATCAGAAGACGGATATCATCAGGAGACAGGTCGTCTCGGCTCAGCAGATAGTGCAGCTTGGTGAGCGTCGCCTCAACGGTCATATCAAATCCGCCGATCACGCCGGCCTGCGATAATGCGTTACCCGTCGCATAGCCTTCCATATTGACGCAGCCGGACATGCACTGCGTCAGATTGACGACGATAATGCCGCGATCGGACGCTTCCCGCAGCTCTTTCAGAAATGCTTTATTCTGGGGGGCGTTGCCGACGCCGTATGAGCGTAGAATCAATGCCCGGACCGGCTGAAGCAAGAAATTGCGCACCACGTCGGCGGAAATGCCGGGGTAAATCGTGATAACGCCGATGGGCTGAGGGGTGATGTCATGAACAATCAGCGGCTCGCTCGACGCCAACAGTGGTGCCGAAGAGAGACGGCGAATATGGATACCGGTTTCCAGCAGCACAGGATAATTGGGGGAGGAGAACGCATCGAAACCGTCGGCATGGGCTTTGGTAGTGCGGTTGCCGCGCAGCAGCTTGTTGTTGAAAAACAGGCTGACCTCATTGATAGGATGGTTGGCCGCCACATACAGCGCGTTCAGCAGGTTGGTTTGCCCGTCAGAGCGCAGTTCGGCCAACGGGATTTGTGACCCTGTCACGATAACGGGCTTAGCCAGATTTTCCAGCATGAACGAGAGCGCCGACGCGGTGAAGGCCATCGTGTCGGTCCCATGCAAAATGACGAAACCATCATAGTCATCGTCGTGTTGCCGTATGTCGTTGGCGATGATCTGCCAGTCTTCCGGCGTCATGTCCGAGGAGTCGATCAGCGGCGTGTATTCATGAATGGTGAAGGACGGCATTTCCGGCCGATGAAATTCCGGCATCTGCGCCAGTTGCTGCTGGAGATGGCCCGACACCGGGATATAGCCTTGAGCGGAGTGTTGCATGCCGATCGTACCGCCCGTGTAGGCGACATAAATGGATTTCTTTTGCATGGAGGTGATTATGTCAAAATCAAAAAATGGATTATAAAGCGAAGCGAGGTGAAAAGCAGCCCGACGATAGTCCCCCGGGCTGGCTTAGTTATTAGCGAACGTTGCCGCAGCTTAGACACATGGCATAGCGATGTTGCGGGTCGGTCAGTTTATTCGACAAGGACGGTTGAGCGCGAAGCATCTCGCTTAGCTCCGCGGCAGGTGCGGGGATCAGCGTCTGCAAGGCGTCCGGGAACTGGGCATAGACCGAGCTCCGAACCTGATTGAAGAGTGCGTCTATCAACCCTTCGTCCTCTTCGAACCACACCAGTTGATGACGGTCCAACTTGGCGAGCTCAGCCGCTTTCTTCACCGCGTCGTCGAAGTCGCCAAGCGTGTCGACCAGGTCGTTGGCTTTCGCATCGCGGCCGATCCAGACGTGGCCTTGTGCGATTTCGTCCACCTGTTGCGGGGTTTTGTTGCGGGACTTGGCCACCAAAGAAAGAAAAGTTTTGTAGCCTCGCTCGATGTTGATCTGCATCAGCTGGCCGAATTCAGGCGGCAGCGCTTTAGTCATGGACAAATCGGCCAGAGGAGAGGTGGCGACGCCGTCGGTATGGACGCCGACGCTGTCCAGCGTATTCTCAACCGTGTTAATCACGCCGAAGATGCCGATGGAACCCGTGAGCGTGCTGGGGCTGGCGATAATGGCGTTAGCGGGCGTGGAGATCCAGTAACCGCCGGAGGCGGCCATGCCCCCCATTGAAACCACAATGGGTTTGCCCGCCTGGCGTGCGGTAGCCAGCTCGGCGCGGATTTTCTCGGATGCGGTGACGCTGCCCCCCGGGCTGTTCACCCGCAGGATGATGGCTTTCACCTTGGGGTCGAGCCGGGCGTCGCGGATCTGTCCGGCCGTCGTATTGCCGCCGACATAGCCGGGCGCTTCATTACCATCGACGATCATCCCGTTGGCGAAGATTACGGCAATCTGGTTGTTATCTGGCTGAGGGTCGGACAGCGTGTAGTCATAGAGGGAGGTGTAGTTAAAGTTTTTGTTCTTAGCATCCCAGCCGAACGTTTTGATCAGCTTTTGCTCAATGACTGTGCGGGAAGCAACTTCATCCACCAATTTGTTATCCAGCGCATAGCGTGCGGTGTCGCCATCCGCAGCGCGCAGCGCGGTGAGCAGGCCTTCAGCGCCGGGGAAGAGCTGCTGAGGCGTGATCTTGCGATTTGCCGCGACCGTCGCGAGGTAGTTTTGCCACAGGCCGTTGACCCAACGAGCGTCAGCATCCCGTGCGGCGGGGGACATATCATCCCGAATGTAGGGTTCGACGGCGGATTTGTAGGTGCCGACGCGGAAGATGTGCGTGGTGACCTTCAGCTTATCCAACAGCGTTTTATAATAAAGATTGTTGGTGGCGAAGCCATGCAGGTCGATGCCGCCTTGCGGCGTCAGGAAAATCTTGTTGGCGTAACTGGCCAGGTAGTACTGCGGCTGGTCGTAGTTATCGCCTACGGCGTAAATCGGTTTGCCCGCGTCACGGAATTCACGCAGCGCCTTGCCGATATACTGCAAAGACGGCTGGTCGGCGCCGACGAAGTCTGAAAGATCCATCACCATGCCGCTGATGTTACGGTCGTTTTTGGCCTGCCGAATCACGTCAATCACGTCAAATAGCGAGTTTTCCTGATTGCGATTGGCGGAAACGCCAAAAAACTCGCGGCCAAACTGCCGCAGTTTATTATTCACTGACGGTTTGTCGACGACGACGCCGGTGATGTTCAGCATCAGCGCGCCCTTGGCGGTTTCCGGAGGGGGCGTCTTGAACTGAGTGTAAATACCCACGCCGACCAGGATCAGCATGATAAGAAAAATATTGAGGATGAATTCCCGGATGAAATTAAGCAGGCACCAACCCCACTTAAAGAATCCGCTGAAAATCCGCCACATCGTGCGCATGATAACTCCGAAAATGGAAAAAGCAGTTTAGTATCCTAATGAGCGGACAGGTAAAAGTCAGCTTTTTATCTTGCCCGGCGCGGTGCGGTAGGTTGTTAACTTGTAACAAAACTTCTGGCTGTGCTACCGTTGCGCGCAATCTCGTCTCAATCTTTGCTACCGGACGAAATACAGGAGATGTGTGATGGATGCCCTGGAATTATTGCTTAATCGTCGTTCGGCTTCCCGACTGACCGCGCCGGCCCCGACAGGCACGGTGCTGGAAAATATCATTCATGCCGGCATGCGGGCTCCCGACCACGGCGCATTGCAGCCGTGGCGCTTCTTTGTCATTCAGGACGAGGGGCTCAGTCGTTTCAGCGATGTGTTGGTCGAGGCGGCGCAGCAGAATCATCTGGATGAGTCTGCTATCGAAAAGGCGCGCAAGTCGCCGTTCCGGGCGCCGCTGATCATTGCCGTCATCGCGCATTGCGAGGAGAATCACAAAGTTCCCGAGTGGGAGCAGGTGGTATCGGCGGGCTGCGCCGTCCATGCCATGCAGATGGCGGCGCAGGCGCAGGGGTTCAACGGCATCTGGCGCAGCGGCGCCTGGACGCACAGCGCGCGCGTGCGCGATGCCTTCGACTGTCGTCCACAGGATGAAATCGTCGGATTCCTCTACTTGGGTACTCCTCAATTGAAAGCCTCCTCGACGCTGACGCCGATCGATCCGGATCGGATTGTCCGCTATTTCTGATGCGCTTCGCTGCGGCGAATCGCTATGCCGTTCTCTTTATCTCGAGATAAGGGGAACCTCGATAACAACTGCCGGTAGTGCGGTGAATCATGCGACTTTTTATTGCCGAAAAGCCCAGTCTGGCGCGAGCTATCGCCGATGTTTTGCCTAAGCCCCATCGGCGGGGTGAGGGATATATTGCCTGCGGGCAACACGACGTCGTGACGTGGTGCGTGGGTCATTTGCTGGAGCAGGCCCAGCCGGACGCCTACGATCCCCGCTATGCGCGCTGGGCGCTGGACGATCTTCCGATTGTGCCGCTGAAGTGGCGGCTGCAGCCGCGGCCTTCCGTCAGCAAACAGCTCAATGCCATCAAAAAACTATTACAGCAGGCGGATGACATCATTCATGCCGGCGACCCCGACAGAGAGGGGCAACTGTTGATCGATGAAGTGCTGGAATACCTCGACCTGCCCAGCGAAAAACGGCAGCGCGTACAGCGCTGCCTGATCAACGATCTCAACCCGCAGGCGGTTGAAAGAGCCGTCGCCCGTCTGCGTGAAAACCGTGAATTTATCCCGCTTTGCGTCTCCGCGCTGGCCCGCTCGCGCGCGGATTGGCTGTATGGCATCAATATGACTCGCGCCTATACTCTGCTCGGCCGCCATGCCGGCTACGACGGCGTGCTGTCGGTGGGCCGGGTGCAGACGCCCGTGCTGGGGCTGGTCGTTCGGCGCGATGAAGAGATTGAAAATTTCGTGCCTAAAGACTTTTTTGACGTCAAAGCGCACATCGTGACGCCGGAGGATGAGCGCTTTACGGCGCTGTGGCAGCCCAGCGAATCCTGCGAACCTTATCAAGACGAAGAAGGACGTTTGCTGCACCGGCCTCTGGCGGAACATGTGGTGAGCCGCATTGCCGGACAGCCTGCGCAAGTCACCGACAATAATGATAAACGGGAATCAGAAATCGCCCCGTTGCCGTATTCTCTGTCCACGCTGCAGATAGAAGCCGCCAGGCGCTTTGGTTTAAGCGCGCAGCAGGTGCTGGATACCTGCCAGCGGCTGTACGAAACCCACAAGCTAATCACCTATCCACGTTCGGACTGCCGCTATCTGCCCGAAGAGCACTTTGCAGGACGACAGGCGGTGTTGCAGGCTATTGGGGTTCATCAGCCCGGTTTACAGCCGCCGGAACCGATTTTCAATAGCGAACGTCGCAACCGATGCTGGGATGACGGCAAGGTGGATGCTCACCACGCGATCGTTCCGACGGCGAGAACGGCCAAGACGACGCTGACGCAGCCGGAAAGTCAGGTATATGGACTCGTCGCCCGACAATATCTGATGCAGTTCTGCGCCGATGCCGTCTTCCGCAAGTGCGTAATTGAACTAGATATCGCTGGCGGGAAGTTCGTGGCTAAAGCGCGTTTTCTGGCGGAAGCAGGCTGGCGTGCGCTCTTGGGCGGTAAAGAGCGGGACGAAGAGAACGAAGGTACGCCGCTGCCAGTGGTCAGCAAGGGCGATGAACTATGGTGTGAGCGGGGGGAGGTGGTAGAACGCCAGACTCAGCCGCCGCGGCATTTTACCGATGCGACGCTGTTGTCGGCCATGACGGGCATCGCCCGGTTCGTGCAGGATAAAGAACTCAAGAAAATTCTGCGTGCGACCGATGGTTTAGGAACGGAAGCGACGAGAGCCGGAATTATCGAACTCCTGTTCAAGCGCGCTTTCCTGGTGAAAAAAGGGCGTTACATTCACGCCAGTGAAACCGGGCGAGCGCTGATTCATTCGTTGCCGCCCAGTGCGGCGCATCCGGATATGACAGCGCACTGGGAGTCCACGCTGACTAAAATCAGCGAAAAGCAGTGTCGCTATCAGGACTTTATGCAGCCTTTGACGGAGTCGCTGTGCGACATCATCCAGCAGGTCAGGCATCGTGGCAGTATGCCGTTATTACGAGGCCTGCCGCCCGCGCCCGGTAAATCGAAACCCAATAAGCGGCGTAAGTCGCCGCCCAAGGCTAAGGAGCATAATTCATGACGGTACGATGGGGACAGATTCTGGCGGCAACGCTGGTGGTTCTGCCTCTCTGGGGGAAGGCCAATCCGGGGAGTCATACGAATACCGATATCGTGGTGCCGGTTCCACCGCAGGTGATTTGGGGCAACGGCAACAATACGGGTCAACAGGATAATGGCCCGGTATGTATTCGCTGCTGTACCTACCAAAATAAGCAGTATTCCGAAGGGGCGGTCATCAAGATGGAGGGCGCCCTGTTGCAATGCGCTGAGGATAAGCAGCGGCTGAGCACCAATAATTTGGTGTGGCGGATGGTGAAATAACCTCCGGCGGGGCTGAATGACGGCCCCGCCAACGTGCGCTTTAGAGTGAGAACTCCGCCCAGATAGGCGCGTGATCCGACGGTTTTTCCATCGCCCGGATGACGTGGTCAATACCGGTTGCGGTGCAGCTTTCCGCCAGAGACTGGCTCGCCAGAATCAGGTCGATACGCAGACCGCGGTTGGTATCAAAGCCTTTGGAACGGTAGTCGAACCAGGAAAACTGGTCGTTGCAGGATGGATTGGCGGCGCGGAACGTGTCCACCAGTCCCCAATTTTGCAGTCGGGCCAGCCACTCACGCTCTTCCGGCAAGAAAGAACACTTACCGGTGCGCAGCCAACGCTTACGGTTTTCTTCCCCAATTCCAATGTCCAGATCGGTCGGGCTGATATTCAGATCGCCCATGATCACCAGCGGTTGTCCATGCGGGTGATGGTGTTCGATATAGTTCTGCAAATCCTGATAAAAGCGCGATTTCGCAGGGAATTTCGTCGGATGGTCGCGGCTTTCTCCCTGAGGAAAATAACCGTTGATGACGGTCAGCGGACCCTGAGCGGTGTCGATATCCGCCATGATGATGCGTCGCTGCGCGTCTTCTTTATCGGTCGGAAATCCGCGTCGGACCGCCAGCGGTTCTTTCTTCGTCAGCAACGCCACGCCGTAATGGCCCTTCTGTCCGTGGTAGAACACGTGATAGCCATGCTGAGCGACATCTTCCAGCGGAAACATATCGTCGTGCACTTTGGTTTCCTGTAAACCAATGACGTCCGGCTGATGTTGTTCGACCACTGCGGCTAATTGATGAGGCCGTGCCCGCAGGCCGTTAATGTTAAAAGAAACAAACTTCATGTTCGCTGCCGTTGTAATGAAAATGTGCCGTGATGGTAGCAGAAATGGCGTCGGCGAGTCACGGTCATGACCCAGCGTAAACACCGATAGTACCCATCGATGCTGGAGGGTTGATGGCGGCCGGGAGAGTCCGTATACTCCGCGTTTCGCAGGAGAGAAGAGGTCATTTCAGGCCATCCCGCCGAAGGCGCAAACTCCCATAATCGCTCAGGTCACCTTACTGCATATTCTATTGACGCCAACTGGAGAGCGGTTGCCAGGCAACCCACCGAAGGGGCAAGCGGCGTAAGCTGCACAAACTCTCAGGTAAAAGGACAGAGGGAGGGGCACAACCACGAGAGGCTCGTGTGCTGACCTATATCTATCTTATTGCCATTACCGCTGAAGGGATGTCCGGTGCGCTGGCGGCAGGCCGCCGCAATATGGACATTTTCGGCGTTTCGCTGATCGCTTTCATCACGGCGTTGGGAGGCGGCACCGTTCGAGACATTCTCCTCGGCAATTTCCCTATCGGTTGGACACAACATCCGGCCTACATCTATCTCACGGTCAGCGCTGGTCTGTTCACCGTTATCATCGCGCGCTTCATGCAGCATCTGCATCGCCTGTTTTTGGTATTGGATGCGATGGGGCTCATCGCATTCACCATTATTGGCTGTAATGTGGCGCTTCATCTGAATTATTCGTTGACGATTGTGGTCATCGCGGGTGTAACGACAGGGATTTTCGGCGGGATCTTGCGGGATATCTTCTGCAACCGCACGCCGATGGTGCTGCGTAAAGAGCTGTATGCCAGTGTTTCTCTGCTGGTGGCGCTCCTTTATCTCGGTTTTCAGCATGTCGGCCTCCAGCACGATTTCAATCAACTGCTTTCCTTTTTGATTGGGCTCGCTGTACGGCTGGCGGCCATTCGTTGGTCATGGCAATTACCGGTATTCACCTACATGCCCGGACGATGGAAAGGGTAAACCAATATCACCTGTTCTCCCGGGATATATGCTCGGGACTGCATGGGGCAAAAGATAGTATTTCTCGGAAACACCAGCGGGGAATGCTTTTATAAAGCAGGTCGATAATTGTCATCGGGTTCGACGCGAAGCTTGTCGAAGGATCTCGGTTCCCCCCAACGGGAACAGGTAACTTTGAGGCGTGGGATTAATTTAAGGAGTGGCTCTTAGAGTAGGGCGGTGGGGGAAGGATGACTCGTCACTACGTTCCTCGCCCTTCGGGCCGTGCTGCGCACGTTGTCTCGCTGCGCTCGACTCGAACCTTGTCGAAGGTTCTCACCTTCCCCCAACGGGAATAGGCGACTTCAGCGTGTTGGATTCATCTGGGAAGTCATTCTTTGCGAGATGGTGGTGGGGGAAGGATTCGAACCTTCGAAGTCTGTGACGGCAGATTTACAGTCTGCTCCCTTTGGCCGCTCGGGAACCCCACCACTGGCCTGAACCGTGTTTTTCGTTAAGCGGGGCGCATCATACCAAATACCGCGCCCCTGTAAAGTCTGAACCAGTAAAATCAGATTCGTTTGCCGGTTTTTTATGCCGTCTGCCGTCGCCTTAAGCGGCTTGATGGCATGAGGCTATGCGTTACAGGATGATCGTGCGATTTCCGTAAACGAAAACACGCTGAGCCAGCACCTGATAAAGTGCTCGGCTGAGCACATTTTTCTCGACATCGCGACCTGCAAGCATCATGTCGTCAGCCGTATAGGTATGATCGACATGAATGACGTCCTGCATGATGATGGGACCCTCATCAAGACTGTCGTTCACATAGTGAGCGGTGGCGCCGATGATTTTAACGCCACGTTCGTAAGCCTGATGGTAAGGACGGGCACCAATGAATGCGGGCAGGAATGAGTGATGAATATTGATGATCTGATTCGGGTAGTGCTGTACGAATGCCGGTGTCAGGACACGCATATATTTCGCCAATACAACATAGTCCGGCTGATACGGGTCGATCTGAGCGATCATTTGTTGATCGTGCTCGTCGCGGGATAATCCCTCGTGGCTGATCAGGTGGAACGGAATACCAAACCGTTCAACCAGCGTGCGCAGTGTTTCATGGTTACCGATCACTGCAGCAATTTCGACATCCAAACCACCGTAGGCGTTTTTCATCAATAGATCGCCGAGACAGTGGGCTTCTTTGGTCACCAAAATCACAATGCGGCGGCGGCCTGCGTTGCTTAGTTCACGTACTGAGCCTATTGGTAAGGCGCTGTCCAGATCTTCCAGCAGCGTAGTATCGTTGAAGATGCCCTCCAGTTCGGTGCGCATGAAAAAACGCCCGGTACGATGGTCGACATACTCGGAGTTTTGCACGATGTTCAGTTCGTGCTTGTAGCAAATGTTGGTGATTTTTGCGATCAACCCTTTTGAATCAGGGCAGATAGTTCGTAGAATTTTTCTTTGTATATTATGGAATTGCATGGGGGTGTCGATCCTGTCTAAAGCAAATATCAATCATTTTATTCAGCCGCGCCGAAATTGCGGGCTGTTACTCTATTGTCCGCAGCACTTTTTGTATTTTTTACCTGAGCCACAGGGACAGCCTCCATTTCTGCCGGTCGGCAGATGAACGCCGTCGACATAGTACCAGCGATCGTGATGGCGAAGGAAGCGTGAGCGCTCTCTCAGCAACATGCTGTGCCGAGGCGTCTCTCTGTCTGCATAGCGTACCGCAAACTCGACGAATCCTTCATCGGCCTCTTTTCCCCCACTTTTCGTCAATACGTTAAGGCCCTGCCATTCAGTGTTATTGCAGGTTAACGCGATCTCTGTTCTGAAGTTCTCAGCATGGCATGTCGGATGCCATGTAGCGATTAGGTAGTCAACGTTTTGCTGAACGTAGGCGCTATACCGCGATCGCATCAATGATTCGGGGGAGGGCGCAGCCTTTACACCCTGGAGATAAATTTGGCAGCAGCGCGAAAAAGGTTGTTGATTGCCGCAAATGCAACATTCGGACACAATATCTACCTTAATAATTTTTTAATGAATTAAATAATTGAGACGTATCTTAAAAACGCTTCATATAGTACCCAGCGAGTTTGACGCATGGCAATGTAGTCTAGAATAAAGCAGGCAGGGGAGAAAGCATGCGTAAGGTCAAGATCGGATTAGCTTTGGGGTCCGGTGCTGCAAAAGGATGGGCACATATTGGCGTCATCAACGCGTTAAAAGATCTCGGTATCGAGCCTGAGATTGTCGCCGGATGCTCGGTCGGCTCGTTGGTCGGCGCAGCTTATGCAACCAACCAGTTGGACTGCATGGCCCGTTGGGTCGGTGGTTTCGGCTATTGGGATGTGATACGACTGATGGATCTGTCCTGGCGTCGCGGGGGATTGTTGCGGGGCGATCGCGTTTTCGAACATGTTCGTCAGCTGTTGCGTACCCAGCGGATTGAGGATTGCGCCATCAAGTTCGGCGCGGTCGCCACCAATTTGAGTACAGGTCGTGAGCTCTGGTTGACAGAGGGAGACTTGCACTTGTCTATACGTGCTTCTTGCAGTATGCCGGGCTTGTTATCCCCGGTCTCGTTCAACGGTTTTTGGCTAGTGGACGGTGCTGTTGTCAATCCCGTACCCGTATCCCTCACGCGGGCGATGGGCGCGGATGTCGTGATTGCCGTTGATTTACAACATGATGCAAGTCTGAAGAGTCACGATTTGCTCTCCGTAAAGCCGCCGCAACCCGAGATGGAGGTCGTGTCCGGGGGAGGGTGGTCGCAACGAATACGCGAACGACTTCACTTGGGAGGGCGGCAGCCGGCGGAAGTCAGACCAAAGGCAATGGAGATTATGAGCACCTCAATTCAGGTGCTCGAGAACCGTCTGAAAATGAGTCGTATGGCCGGAGATCCGCCGGATGTATTGATTCAACCCTACTGTCCGCAGATAGCGACGCTGGATTTCCATCGCGCTCAAGAAGCGATAGACGCGGGTAGACTGGCGGTGGAAAAACAACGAGAGATGTTATTGCCATTGGTTTACCGGGCTACCTGACTCTCCGTCGAGTAGCCTGAATGACAACACCAGCAAGATGAATATGAACAGACTGAGTTTTAAGGGGTAACTAATGGCACAACCATTGACGGGGAAAGATATTTTAATCGTTGAGGATGAGGCTGTTTTTCGTTCTGTACTGGCTGGTTATCTAACCTCATTGGGTGCCGACGTCATAGAGGCGGACAACGGTCAGAATGCCTTCGATATGATTACCCACCAACAGCCGGATCTGATCATCTGCGATTTAAATATGCCTACGATGGGCGGATTTCAGTTTGTCGATCAATTTCGTCAGCAGAATACGGATACGCCCATTTTGGTCATATCGGCAACCAGTCATATGGCGGATGTGGCTAAAATATTACGGCTCGGCGTTCAGGACGTCTTACTCAAACCAGTCAATGATTATAACCGATTACGTGAAACGGTAATGTCATGCCTTTATCCCGATATGTTCACTTCCCAGGTCAGTGAAGTCGACAAATTAATGCAGGATATGGAATCGCTGAATCAATGTCCGGCAGATGTGAACAAGCTGCTGGAGCAATTACAGCCGCCTGTTAATCAAACGATTGCACAGTGCCGTATTAATTATCGGCAGCTAACCGTTGCGGACCACCCAGGGTTGGTATTAGACATCGTTGCGTTGTCGGAAGATGAACTGGCGTTTTACTGCCTGGATGTAACGCAGGCCGATCATAATAATGGTGTGGTGGCTGCATTGTTATTACGCGCATTATTTAACGGACTGTTACGCGAGCACCTCGCCAACCAACAGCGCAAGCAACCTGAATTATCCATGTTGTTAAGACAAGTAAATCAATTACTGCGTCATGCCGGGCTTAAGGGCGAGTTTCCACTATTGGTAGGGTATTACCACCACAGTGTGAAAAAGCTGATTCTTATTTCTGCAGGATTACATGCGACGCTCAGCGTAAAAGAAAATCAGTTGATGCTACACAGCGGTATTCCGCTTGGGGCAAAGGATAGCGCTCATCTAAATCAACTCGGTTATCAGTGCGAATCGTGGCAGTGCCAGATATGGGGAAGTGGTGGGCAGTTACGTTTGATGGTCTCTACGGATTAATCTGATGGTCATCGAGATAAGCATACTTCAACCTGTATTTACGCATTGTGATTATTTAGATTTCTACAATTTAAGGGGTAATGCGCTTTATTTTTCCGAGCAGAAGTCTGTCCCGAGCAATGCGTATCGGAACTGGTATACTGAGTGCTTCTGTGTACATGTTAAATAAAGCTCATTATTTGAACGAAATATACGAGGTTGTTTATGTCAGCTGTCAATAAAAAAGTAAAAAAAGCGGTCATTCCTGTGGCCGGGTTGGGTACGCGCATGCTGCCCGCCACTAAGGCTATTCCAAAGGAAATGTTACCGCTGGTTGATAAACCTTTAATTCAATATGTAGTCAATGAATGTATTGCGGCAGGCATTAACGAAATTATTTTAGTTACTCATTCCTCCAAAAATTCGATTGAAAACCACTTTGATACCAGCTTTGAACTTGAAGCCATGTTGGAAAAACGCGTAAAGCGACAACTGTTGGATGAGGTTAAATCTATTTGTCCTGAGCATGTCACTATTATGCAGGTGCGCCAGGGCGTGGCTAAAGGCCTGGGGCATGCGGTATTGTGCGCTTATCCGCTTGTGGGCGACGAACCCGTGGCGGTTATTTTGCCGGACGTTATCATCGACGAATACGAGAGCAACCTGAAGAGAGACAACCTCAGCGAAATGCTTCAACGCTTCGAAGAAACAGGACACAGCCAGATAATGGTCGAGCCCGTTGAAGACGTCAGCAGCTATGGGGTCGTGGATTGCAAGGGAAGGGAACTGAAGCCGGGTGATAGCGCGCCAATGGTCGGCGTTGTAGAAAAACCTAAAGCAGACGAAGCGCCATCCAATCTGGCCGTGGTTGGGCGCTATGTTCTGTCTGATCAAATCTGGGATTTCCTGAAAAAAACGCCTCCAGGCGCTGGCAATGAGATTCAGCTCACCGATGCTATCGCCATGTTGATGGACAAAGAGATCGTTGAGGCTTATCACCTCAAAGGAGTCAGCCACGACTGCGGGAATAAATTGGGTTACATGTCGGCTTTCGTTGAATATGGATTGCGTCACAAAACGTTGGGCACTGAATTCAATCAGTGGTTAAAAACCGCCGTTCAGGATAGCTAATAAAGGCGGTACGCACCTTCTGTGTCAATGACCTTTCTCAGAAGTGACCGTTCCGGCGGTCATTGAGCTTGATAATAAAAGGCAACTTGCCTACGCCACTTCCTCAGCGGCATCGTCCATTTTTGCGAGGCCGCCTGAATTGCCAGCCACACCACCTTTTTCACCGCGTCATCCGTCGGCAACACCTTATGTTTTGAACACATGCCATAGCACACATCCGGGGCCTGTAGCGCCGACTCTTCCGTTGGGGGCCAGGACTGCCGTAGTCGCACCAACAGAAGCACCTCAGGCTGTTTGTGTCCCATGTGGATGGAAACGCAGCTGGGTCCGAGCCGCCGATACACTGCGTTTATGGCGTCGGAGAAACCTTTGAGCCCGTTAACGCAGCGCTATCTTGCGGGTTGCCATGCCTTGGCGTACAACGACAATATTTAGTTATCCTTCCCGCGAATCCGGGGCTGGTTTTTCTTCCGCAGCAGCCGTTCAAAGGTGGCTTCTCGAGCGAAGGGGCATGCAGCGCCAGTGGATCGTTAATAGTGGTTACGGTCTTTGTCGAGTACCCATGTGGGTATTAGAGCCAGATTTATTCTGATTTCTATCGTAGCCCTGAGATGGGACATTTCGGCGTTAAGAGTTGCCTCAGCGCTGATTGTCTTCAGGGGGGGATATTTGGCCAGTTCGGAGCCAAAGTTACAACTGTTTTTTCGTCCATAAATCAACATGGTTTTGATGTTGGATTGGACATATCAAAATCAGGTCATTGCACATAACTTATGTACAGGCTTGCTAATAAATTTCAGTTCTTCGTTCTATTGCAGATGACTTTTAGACTATCCCGCCTGACATAATTCTTTCATAAATTAAATAAAAAATACCCTCTGCGAGCAGGGGGTATTTCATAAATCTTAATTATTCAATGCTATTAAAGCAGAAAGTCATCCAGAGATTTTCCCTGTTCTTCAATCGCCTTTTTGATCACTGCCGGGGTGCGGCCCTGGCCAGTCCAGGTTTTGACTTCACCGTTCTCATCGGTGTACTGGTATTTGGCAGGACGAGCTGCCCGTTTGCTTTTACCGGCAACCTTAGTAGAGCCTAAAGACTGAAGCAGTTCATTGGGATCGATACCATCTGCAATTAACATATCGCGGTACTGCTGCAATTTGCGAGTACGTTCTTCAATTTCTGCTTGAGCTTGGCTTTCTTCTTCGCGGCGTTCATTAACCACAACTTCCAGTTTTTCCAGCATTTCTTCCAGAGTTTCCAGACTACACTCTCTTGCCTGGGCGCGCAGGGTACGGATGTTGTTTAAAATCTTTAGTGCTTCGCTCATTGTATTAGTCTCAAAATATATTTAATTAGTGGCTGTATGAGAGATGATAGAGCGCTATTTTATTTTCTGCAATAGGTAGATTTGTATTGTCGGAAAAAATAACAAATCTAATACAGCTATCACGTATCAGCAGACAGATATAAATCTTTAAGAATTGCTAATACATTTGGTTACGTACTCCAGGCTGAATTATGGTCTGACCTGTTGCCACGGTTTGTTTAGCCAACAATTAATCGCAATTTTTCCTGTTTTACGCGCTCAATTAACCACGACCTCCTCGCAGGGAATAGGGTAAATGCTGCTCGCGTAAAGTATGCTTAGTAAGATTGTTACAATCATTTCCAAATCATGACACGCGTTGTTGGAACCAGCGCTGTATTTGATAACGGTCGAATTTATTTTAAGGCTAATCAGAGCCCACCGATTCGTTCCTGGCATTAATAACGCGATTCCCGCGGTGTTACCGCTATTTCAATACGCTGGAAAAGATTGCGTCGTGGGCGTGTTTCTTGGTCTGGTTGGGTACGTAGCGTGAAACCTATGATGGTCTATTTTAAATCGAATAATGAAAGAACATTGGGTCGGAACTATTCCTGTATAAACGATATGTCAGTATCCTCCCCTCCTGCATGCGGAAGGCTGATACCCGGCATTCCCCCTTAATTTATCTATTTTATTTGCAATGCAAATGAGTCCGCACGTTAACGGTTTTATAGAGAATCTGATGAGATAATTGAGTAACCTTACGACATGCTTACTTTTGTAACTATTGATACAAAGAAAATTTTAACCCGCGCACACTTTGCAGTTAAGTCATATTAATAAGTCTCATAAATCTTCGACGTTGGCAGCTTCGATCTGAATTTGTGGTATTTTTATTCCGCATTTTTGGGGCCGACATAAGGATCCAGAGCCGGTTTGAGCGGTGTGGTGTGATTTGAGATATTAACACTCAAAGCACGTACAAAAAAAGTTCGTACGCTAACCGCTAATCGCAAAAAACGAAATCTTTTTTCGCGCAATATGGCGGCAGTCTAGTGATTAATAAATAATGCGTCGATACTACTCCCGCACATAATCTATCCCATCAGCGTCCTCAATGACGATGCTGACGCCATTTCCCTTGGAGATGTCACTTCATCCCCGTGATGTGCCATTGGCTTATGTAGACCCTTTCTGACGAATAATAAAAAACCCCGCATCAATGTGAACTGCACCCCCCAAAGTTGCACACCCAACTAAGTAAGATGCAGTTTTTTATGGCAAAGCCTAAATATTCCCTTGAAATCAGACTGACCCTGACCCAAAATCCTGCTCCATTCAGAAACAGAATTCCGGCATGATAAAAACTCCCCTGAATGGAGGCGGTGCCGATGAAAAAGTCACGATTCACTGAAGAGCAGATTGTTTTTGCCCTCAAGCAGGCAGAGCTTGGGACCTCTGTGCCGGACGTCTGCCGCAAGCTGGGGATCTCCGACGCCACTTTTTACGCGTGGCGTAAGAAATACGGCGGGATTTCGCCTTCAGAGCTGAAACACATGCGGCAGTTGGAAGAAGAGAATCTCAGGCTGAAGAAGCTGGTGGCCGACCTGAGCCTCGATAAAGCCATGCTACAGGACGTACTGGCAAAAAAGATCTGACGCTGGCACGTTTGCGCGAATGGGTCAGGGATTTGCAGGCCCGTTACGGAGCCAGCGAGAGGCAGGTTTGCTTTGCGCTACGCGTCAGTCGCAGCTCATTCCGCTATCGTTCTGTGGCTGCAGACGACAGCGCGCTGCGCTTGCGCATTCGGGAGATCACCGAAACCCGGGTGCATTACGGTTACCGCAGGGTACACGTGATGCTCAGGCGAGAAGGCTGGCGTGATAACCACAAAAGGATCTACCGGCTCTACAGCGAACAGGGACTGTCGCTGCGCCTCAAACGCCCACGTCGCCATAAATCCGCTCAGCGGCGTCAGCCGCAGCCTCAGGGGCTCTATCCGAACCACGTGTGGGGCATGGATTTTGTCTCTGACGCCTTATTCGACGGGCGTCGGCTGCGTCTGCTGACAGTCATTGACCTCTATACGCGCGAATGCCTGGGGATCTGCGTGGGTCAGAATCTACGCTCAGGTGAAGTTGCAGAGATGCTGAACAGCATAGCGCTCAAGCGACCTTTACCACTATTACTGAAAACCGACAATGGTTCTGAATTTGCAGGGAAAATGCTGGATAAATGGGTTTACGAACGGGGTATAAGGATTGACTTTTCGCGGCCCGGGACACCCACGGATAATGCCACGGTGGAGTCTTTTAACGGCAGGCTTCGGCAGGAATGCCTGAACGAGAACTGGTTCATGTCGTTGGAAGATGCGCGGTGCAAAATCGAGGCCTGGCGCATACACTATAATCAGGGCCGTCCCCATTCCGCGCTGGGATGGATGACCCCTGCTGAATTCGCCGAAAAATCTGCCGGTTGCCAGAATATGCAACCAACCTGAAGCCGGTTATTTCTGATTATGGGTGGATCAGATTTGGGGTCATGGTCAGAAGCCGGTTATTTCTGATTATGGGTGGATCAGATTTGGGGTCATGGTCAACTCCGAGCCGAACTTCGCTATCTGCGGGCGGAGAATGCCTATCTAAAAAAGCTGAAGGCTTTAGTTCAAAACGAGAAAACAGGGTATGTCAGTGAATCACAGGACGGTACAACGTCTTATGGCAGAACTGTCGCTTCGCTCTCTGATCAGAAGGAAAAAATATCGCTCATGGAGAGGAGAAACAGGTAAAACCGCTCCCAATATCCTGAATCGTCGTTTCAGTTCGTCAAAAGCTAACGAAAACTCCACTCAAAGCAAGGTTGGTAGTATCGGATGGCGAGCTATCAGGAAAAATGAAAAGCACAGGGAGTCGAGCAAAGTATGTCTTGTAAAGGAAATTGTCTGGATAGTGCGATTGTGGAGAATTTTTCGGAATACTGAAATCGGAGTGTTTTTATCCTGGTCAGTTCAACAACATAGAAGAACTGAAAAAAGCGATAGAGGAATACATCCGTTATTACAACTACGAGCGGATAAGCCAGAAACTAAAAGGCCTGAGTCCGGTAGGATACCGAACTCAGGCACTGGAGGCCGCTTGATATGAACTGTCCAAATGATGGAGTCAGTCCAACGACACGGGGTTTAGTAATAATAACGAGGATTGTTTAATTAACTGACTACTTTGCCGCTATTACGCTTTTTAGCCTGCGCTTTCACATGATCAACGCTTGGTGCAGCGTCATCCTGTTCCGAGAACGTGCGGCCATAGTAACAATCCAGCAGAATTTGCTTCACTTCGACAATTAGCGGGAAGCGTGGGTTTGCCCCAGTGCACTGGTCGTCAAGAGCATCTTCAGACAGCTTATCCACTTTTGCCAGGAAGTCCGCTTCCTGTACGCCCGCTTCGCGAATAGAACTGGGAATGCCCAGCTCTTTCTTCAGCGACTCCAGCCAGCCCAGCAGCTTGTCAATTTTCTGCGCCGTCCGGTCGCCTGCCGCGCTCAAGCCAAGGTGATCGGCAATCTCAGCATAGCGACGACGCGCCTGTGGACGGTCATACTGACTGAATGTGGTCTGTTTGGTCGGTGCGTCATTAGCGTTATAACGAATGACGTTGCAGATCAGCATAGCGTTAGCCAGCCCGTGTGGGATGTGGAACTCTGACCCTAACTTATGAGCCATGGAGTGGCACACCCCGAGGAAAGCGTTGGCAAACGCGATACCGGCGATGGTAGCCGCGTTGTGAACACGCTCGCGGGCAACCGGATTTTTGGCACCTTCTCGGTAGCTTGCCGGGAGATTTTCTTTCAGCAGTTTCAACGCCTGAAGCGCCTGTCCATCCGAGTATTCGTTAGCCAATACGGAAACGTAGGCTTCCAGCGCGTGCGTTACCGCATCCAGACCACCGAACGCACACAGCGACTTCGGCATATTCATCACCAGGTTGGCATCAATGATGGCCATGTCTGGCGTCAACGCATAGTCTGCCAGCGGATATTTTTGACCTGTCGCATCATCGGTGACAACGGCGAATGGAGTGACTTCTGAACCCGTTCCGGAAGTGGTGGTGATCGCCACCATTTTTGCCTTGATCCCCATTTTCGGGAATTTATAGATACGTTTGCGAATGTCCATAAAGCGTAGAGCCAGATCCGCGAAATGCGTGTCCGGATGTTCGTACAGCACCCACATGATTTTCGCTGCATCCATCGGGGAACCCCCGCCCAGCGCGATAATCACATCAGGCTTGAATACGTTCATCTGTTTCACGCCGCGTCGTACTACGCTCAGCGTAGGATCGGCTTCTACTTCAAAGAACACGTCCACTTCCATGCCGTGACGTTTCAGCACGCTGGTGACCTGGTCGACATAGCCATTATTGAACAGGAACGGGTCTGTGACGATAAATGCGCGTTTGGCACCTTCCGTCGCGACTTCTTCTAGCGCCAGCGGCAAAGACCCCCGGCGGAAATAGATAGACTTGGGAATTTTATGCCACAACATATTTTCAGCTCGCTTTGCTACCGTTTTACGGTTGATCAGGTGTTTCGGCCCGACGTTTTCTGAAATTGAGTTACCGCCCCATGAGCCGCAACCCAGCGTCAGTGAAGGCGCAAGTTTGAAGTTGTACAAATCACCGATCCCGCCCTGAGACGCCGGGGTGTTGATCAGAATACGCGCGGTCTTCATCTTGTCGCCGAAGGTATTGAGGCGCGCTTTCTCGTTGTCCTGGTCGGTATAGAGGCAGGAGGTATGGCCGATACCGCCCATCGCCACCAGCTGTTCCGCTTTCACCACCGCATCATCAAAGTCTTTCGCGCGGTACATGGCCAGCGTAGGAGACAGTTTTTCATGTGCGAATGGTTCAGATTCATCAATTTTACTGACTTCACCAATCAACACCTTGGTGTTCGCGGGTACGGTGATTCCAGCCAGTTTGGCGATATCTGCCGCCGCCTGACCTACGATTGCGGCGTTCAGCGCGCCGTTTTTCAACAGGACGCCCTGAACTGCGGTCAGTTCCTGACCTTGCAGTAAGTAACCCCCGTGGGTGGCGAAACGCTCACGTACGGCGTCATAGACTTCATCCACGACGACGACGGACTGCTCTGACGCGCAAATCACGCCATTATCGAAGGTTTTGGACATGAGGATGGAGGCAACCGCACGTTTAATGTCAGCGGTTTCGTCTATCACGACCGGTGTATTGCCCGCGCCGACGCCAATCGCCGGTTTACCCGAACTGTAGGCCGCTTTCACCATGCCGGGACCGCCAGTCGCCAGGATCAGGTTGATATCCGGGTGGCGCATTAATTGATTGGACAGCTCGACGGAAGGCGCATCGATCCAGCCGATGATGTCTTTCGGTGCGCCCGCCGCGATGGCGGCTTGCAGCACGATATCAGCCGCTTTGTTCGTGGCGTCTTTGGCGCGTGGGTGAGGGGAGAAGATGATGCCGTTACGGGTTTTAAGACTGATTAATGCTTTAAAAATCGCCGTGGAGGTCGGGTTGGTGGTGGGGACGATACCGCAGATCAGACCGATAGGTTCTGCGATAGTGATGGTGCCGAAAGTATCGTCGACGGACAGTACGCCGCAGGTCTTTTCATCCTTGTAGGCATTGTAGATATATTCGGAGGCAAAGTGGTTTTTGATCACTTTGTCCTCAACAATCCCCATGACTGATTCGGCAACGGCCATTTTCGCCAGAGGGATTCGTGCATCTGCGGCGGCCAGGGCGGCGGCACGGAAGATGGCATCCACCTGCTCTTGAGAGAAACTGGCAAACTTGCGCTGAGCGTGCTTCACACGTTCGACCAGAGCGTTAAGTTCTGCCACATTGGTTACGGCCATAATGATCTCCTGTAATTATTCAAACTCTTTCAGTCAATGGTTGCCGCTTAACCGGGCAGTCACGTCTATCGACATGCGGGTATTAAAGGGGCAATGCTGTGGCATCTGTCCGCGCCCCATTGACTCAAAGAGCTCTCGCTATACTCATTACCGTGGTCAACATCAGTCGTGGTTGGCTGCTTCTTTGCTACCCTTTGTGAGGGCATAGAATAAAATACTATTTTGGCTATTTATTCTGCATGTCTTGATTTAGCAATTGCGCTCAGACTACAGAGTTATCAACTATGTTTTTGTGATCTTGGTCTGATATTTTGTTGGCTGACTCCATTCAGCATAATTTAATTGATAGTTTTTAGCGATTAATTTTATGGTTTATAAAAAAGTTTGCGTTTTTTGTTGGGAAGTGTATTTATCTGTTTATTTCCCTTACAAGGAAAAAAACAG
The DNA here is from genome assembly GCF_015999465.1 of Lonsdalea populi. Taxonomy (NCBI): domain Bacteria; kingdom Pseudomonadati; phylum Pseudomonadota; class Gammaproteobacteria; order Enterobacterales; family Pectobacteriaceae; genus Lonsdalea; species Lonsdalea populi. The sequence goes on along the minus strand of NZ_CP065534.1, from coordinate 1,880,780 downwards.
AGGAATATTCGATTATGGAGAGGGACGTATTGTCTTATTTTCATTACAATGCGCCCGTGATCTCTTATCTTCCTGAAGACTGTCTGAGGTGCGATGTGATGCATTCTGTGCTGGATTTTTCCAGCTTTATCAAATTTTTCGTCGGTTTATTCGCCCTCGTTAATCCCATCGGGGTTTTACCCGTATTTATAGGGATGACCAGCTATCAAGATAATAAAGAACGCGACAGAACTAACTTAACGGCAAATGTTTCCGTTGTACTTATTCTCTGGGTCTCTTTATTTTTCGGCGATGGCATTCTGCGATTGTTCGGTATTTCCATTGATTCGTTTCGCATTGCCGGAGGTATTCTGGTCATGACGATTGCGATGTCGATGATCGGCGGTAAGCTGGGTGAGCATAAGCAGAACAAGCAGGAGAAAACGGAAAATGCCAACCGTGAAAGCGTTGGGGTCGTCCCTCTGGCGCTTCCGCTCATGGCGGGGCCTGGGGCTATCAGCTCCACCATCGTATGGAGCTCTCGTTACCACGGCTGGCCGAATTTGGTTGGCCTGTCCTTAACCATCGCGCTGTTTTCTTTCTGCTGCTGGCTGTTATTTCGCGCCGCGCCGATGATTGTCCGGTTATTGGGTCAGACCGGTATTAACGTCGTCACCCGTATCATGGGACTATTACTGATGTCGCTCGGTATCGAATTTATTGTGACCGGCCTGAGATCGACGTTTCCCGGATTATTATAAGCACCGTCTATCTTATCCTAGTGATAGGCTCACTTGTCTTACCGGTTGTCGCAATGCGGCAGCCGGTTTTTTATATGAAAATATAAAAATAATTAATGGTCTGTTAAGGTGAAAGGGAAGAAATTAATGTATTAGCATCAACGTTATCGCGTGGAGTAGAGCGCGTATTCCCTTATTTTTGTGATTATTCCCACAGGCAATGACGAATGATTGTCAAAACTGACACATTGAGTCTGTGAAATTAAATACGTAAAACCAGTGACAACCCTTTCTTATGGCAGGCTGATGTCCTGTTTTATATAAAACATGACCTATATAAAGCTATTATTTTAGAGGGGCAGTTGACGGTGTCGTTCGGTTTTTACGCATATCTTTCTCATGAAAGAAAATTACGTAACAGCGCGTGAATTCTATTGGCGAAGTGTCATTCTTTTGCTACGTTCGGCTTGATTAGGCGTTTAATCATTAATAAAGGTAAGTTAATTTTAACTTACGATGCCGGTTATTTTTGGGTTTTTTCAGGGGGAGGCAGGATGCATCGGCGGTGTGGTAAACCGTTACGTTTCCCTGTAAATGGCAAGGTTTGGGTAGACGCATGACGGAGACTACTCTACTGGACGGATTTCGTTGGTAAGTGACGTATCTCGTTCCTTTATGATGAACTCCAGGACCTGGCGCGTGGTGGCAATCAGGCTCGTTTCCTGTAAGCACCGCAGCTTGAGTAGATGTTGTGCAATGAGAAAAGTCAAACAGGAGCACAATCAACAATGGCAAAACTCAGATCAAAACCGCGGTTGGTCATAATTGCACTGGGCATGTTTAGCGCATTGATATCAATGTCGAACTGGGCTGCCGTGGTTCCTACCGGCGTGCAACTGGCGGAAAAGCAGGAGTTGGTGCGAAATAACGGCGCAGAAGTTGCGTCATTAGATCCGCATAAAATTGAAGGCGTACCTGAAACCAATGTGTCGCGCGATCTGCTGGAAGGACTGGTCAATACCGATCCTGACGGGAAGATCATTCCTGGCGTGGCGGAAAGCTGGGATAACGAGAACTTCACGGTCTGGACCTTTCATCTGCGAAAGGATGCCCGTTGGTCAAATGGGGACCCGGTGACCGCAGATGATTTTGTGTATGGTTGGCGACGAGTGACCGATCCTAAAACGGCATCTCCCTATGCCTCCTACCTGCAATTCGGTCATATCGTCAATATCGACGATGTGGTTGCTGGTAAAAAGCCCACTGATGCGTTGGGCGTAAAGGCGTTGGATGATCACACGCTGCAGGTCACGTTAAGTCAGCCCGTCCCGTATTTCTATAAACTGCTGGTCTATCCGGCGACGTTCCCGGTCCATAAAAAGGCCGTCGAAAAATTCGGCGAAAAATGGACGCAGCCCGCGAACTGGGTCGGTAACGGCGCCTATAAGCTGAAAGAGTGGATCGTCAACGAGAAGATCGTGCTGGAGCGAAACCCTGATTACTGGGACAACGCGCGCACCGTCATCAACAAGGTGACCTATCTTCCGATCAGTTCTGAAGTGACCGACGTCAACCGCTATCGCAGCGGCGAAATCGACATGACCTACAACTACCTGCCCATCGAACTGTTCCAGATGCTGAAAAAGGAGATTCCGAACGAGGTTCACGCCGACCCCTATTTGTGCACCTATTACTTCGAAATCAACAATCAGAAAGCGCCGTTCAACGACGTCAGAGTCCGCAACGCGCTGCGGCTGGGGCTGGATCAAAACATTCTGACCAACAAAGTGAAGAATCAGGGCGATACGCCAGCCTATGGGTATACCCCGCCATATATCGACGGCATGACCGTGCTAAAACCGGAGTGGGCGACATGGTCTCAGCAGAAACGTAACGAAGAAGCAAAGAAATTACTGGCAGAAGCCGGCTATAGCGCCGAAAAACCGCTGACGTTGTCACTCCTGTACAACACCTCCGATCTGCATAAGAAAATGTCGATCGCGGCGGCCTCCATCTGGAAAAAAAATATCGGCGTCAACGTAAAACTGGAAAATCAGGAATGGAAAACCTTTCTTGATAATCGTCATCAGGGAAATTATGACCTGGCGCGTGGAGGCTGGTGTGCCGATTACAATGAACCGTCCGGCTTTTTAAACAGCATGGTATCCAACAGCAGCAATAATACCTCGCACTACAATAGTTCGCAGTTCGACCAATTTATGGATAAAGCGCTGGCGGCGAAAACCGATGCCGAACGGGCCGGGTTTTATCAGCAGGCTGAAGCGCAGTTGGATAAAGATGCGACGATCGCACCGATTTATCATTACGCCAATCTGCGGTTGGTTAAACCGTATGTCGGTGGATTGACCGGGAAAGATCCTCTGGACAATGTGAAAGTGAAAGATCTTTACATTATCAAACACTAAGCTCATTGCTGCCGTGCCATGATGGGCGGCAGTCTTGCAATAATAAAAAACCGTTTTTTGACCGGTTTGATAGGTAAGGCTCATGCTTAAATTTATTCTGCGTCGGTTTCTGGAAGCGATACCGACACTCTTCGTACTTATCACTATCTCTTTCTTCATGATGCGGCTTGCCCCCGGCAGTCCTTTCACCGGTGAGCGCAATCTTCCGCCGGAAGTCATGGCCAATATCGAGGCTAAATACCATCTGAACGATCCCATTCTCACGCAGTATGGGCGTTATTTAGCGCAGCTTGCGCACGGGGATTTCGGGCCATCATTCAAATACAAAGACTATTCGGTGAACGACCTGGTGCTACGCGCTTTTCCTGTATCAGCCAAGCTCGGCGCCGCTGCGTTTTTGCTGGCTATCATTTTGGGCGTGTCCGCCGGTGTGGTGGCCGCGCTGAATCAGAATGGGAAATGGGACTTTACGGTGATGGGATTTGCGATGACGGGCGTCGTGATCCCGAGCTTTGTCGTGGCTCCTCTGCTGGTGCTGGTCTTCGCGATTATGCTGAAATGGTTGCCGGGTGGCGGTTGGAATGGCGGGATGCCCAGGTACATCATTTTGCCGATGGTCGCGCTGTCACTTTCTTATATCGCCAGTATCGCCCGCATTACGCGCGGTTCCATGATTGAAGTGCTGCACTCAAACTTTATTCGCACCGCGCGCGCCAAAGGATTGCCTTTGCGCAAGATTATCCTGCGCCATGCTCTGAAACCGGCATTGCTACCGGTGTTGTCCTACATGGGGCCTGCATTCGTCGGCATCATCACGGGGTCGATGGTCATTGAGACTATTTTCGGCCTGCCGGGTATCGGCCAACTGTTCGTCAATGGCGCTCTGAACCGTGACTATTCGTTGGTGCTGAGTCTGACCATTTTGGTCGGGGCGCTGACCATTTTGTTTAACGCGATTATTGACGTGCTTTACGCGGTAATCGACCCCAAGATTCGCTATTAAGTCGAGGCGCAGATGTTTTGGAATAAAAAAAATCGTGACGCGTTGGACCGCTTTAGCGAACAACTGGATGTGGAAGGCCGCAGTCTATGGCAGGACGCGCGTCGCCGTTTCATTCACAATCGCGCGGCGCTGACGAGCCTTCTGTTGCTGCTATTGATCACGCTGTTTGTGGCGTTCGCGCCGCAGTCTTCTTCGTTTAGTTATGATGATACGGATTGGAACATGATGTCATCCGCGCCAGATATAGCGAGTGGACACTATTTCGGTACGGACTCATCGGGACGTGATTTGCTGGTACGCGTGGCCGTCGGCGGTCGGATATCGCTGATGGTGGGTGTGGCTGCGGCGTTGGTCGCGGTCGTGGTAGGTACGCTGTATGGCGCATTGTCCGGCTATATAGGCGGTGCCGTCGATTCGGTCATGATGCGTATCTTGGAAATCCTCAACTCATTTCCTTTTATGTTTTTCGTTATTCTTCTGGTGACGTTTTTCGGGCAGAACATGCTGCTGATTTTCGTGGCCATCGGTATGGTGTCCTGGCTGGATATGGCGCGCATCGTCCGGGGCCAGACGCTGAGCCTCAAACGGAAAGAGTTTATCGAAGCTGCCTTGGTCGGCGGGGTCTCGACGCGCGGCATCGTCCTCAGGCATATCATCCCGAACGTATTGGGCGTGGTGGTGGTGTATGCCTCGCTGCTGGTGCCCAACATGATCCTGTTTGAATCCTTTCTAAGCTTCCTGGGATTGGGCACGCAAGAGCCCATGAGCAGTTGGGGCGCGCTCTTGAACGACGGCGCCAACTCGATGGAGGTGGCGCCCTGGCTGCTGTTTTACCCGGCGGGTTTCCTGGTGGTGACTCTGTTCTGTTTCAATTTTATCGGCGATGGCTTACGTGACGCCCTCGATCCGAAAGACCGCTGAGGAGAGTCGCGATGACGACAACGACACAACCCCGCGAACCGCTGCTAAGCGTCAACGACCTGCGGGTGGTTTTTAATACGCCGGATGGCGTGGCCACGGCGGTGAATGACCTTAACTTCTCACTGAATGCAGGCGAAACGCTTGGTATTGTGGGCGAATCCGGTTCCGGAAAGTCGCAGACGGCTTTTGCGCTGATGGGGCTGTTGGCGGTCAACGGAAAGGTGAGCGGTTCCGCGCGCTTTGATGGGCGCGAGATATTGAACCTACCAGAGCATCAGCTCAATCGCCTGCGCGCCCAAGAGATCGCCATGATTTTTCAGGACCCGATGACCTCCCTGAATCCCTACATGCGTGTGGGCGAGCAGTTGATGGAAGTCCTGATTTTGCACAAAAAGCTGAGTCAACGCGACGCTTTCGCACAGTCGGTACAGATGCTGGATGCGGTGAAAATGCCGGAAGCGAAAAAGCGAATGCGTATGTTTCCGCACGAATTTTCCGGTGGAATGCGCCAGCGCGTGATGATTGCTATGGCCTTGTTATGCCGGCCTAAACTGCTGATTGCCGATGAGCCCACGACGGCGCTGGATGTGACCGTGCAGGCACAGATCATGACGCTGCTCGGCGAACTACAGCGAGAGTTCAACACCGCCATTATTATGATCACGCACGATCTTGGCGTGGTTGCAGGGATCTGCGACAAGGTGTTGGTGATGTATGCCGGGCGCACGATGGAATACGGTTCTGCGCGCGACATATTCTATACGCCGACGCATCCTTATTCGGTAGGACTTCTAAATGCGGTGCCGCGACTGGATGTGGAGAATGAGGTGCTGGCGACTATCCCCGGTAATCCACCGAACTTACTCCGTTTGCCGTTAGGCTGTCCTTTCCAGCCGCGTTGTCCGTACTCCCAGCCGGAGTGTGTGCAGACGCCGGCATTGACCGAATTCGAGGTAGGGCGGATGCGTGCTTGCTTCCGCCGTGTAGAGGAGATGGCGCTATGATTTCGGTGGAACAACGTAAGACGCTGCTGGAGGTCGATTGCCTGAAAGTCCATTTCGATGTGCGCAGCGAAAAACAGGGGTTCTGGCAGCCGTCCCAAAAATTAAAAGCGGTGGACGGCGTCTCATTTCGTCTCTATGAAGGGGAAACGCTGGGCATTGTGGGTGAGTCCGGATGCGGCAAATCGACATTGGCGCGAGCCATCATCGGTCTGGTTAAGGCCAGTGGCGGCCGAATCAGCTGGCTGGGGCAGGATCTGCAGGGATTCAACGACCGGCAATGGCATGATGCGCGCAGTGATATCCAGATGATATTTCAGGACCCGCTGGCGTCGCTGAATCCTCGTATGACGGTGGGTGAAATCATCGCCGAACCACTGAGAACCTATCGTCCGGCGCATTCCCGATCGGAGGTCAAAGAGCGGGTCAAAGCGATGATGAGCAAGGTTGGACTCCTGCCGAGTCACATCAACCGCTATCCGCATGAGTTTTCCGGCGGCCAATGCCAACGCATCGGCATCGCTCGGGCGATAATTTTGCAGCCCAAACTGATTATCTGCGACGAACCGGTTTCCGCGCTGGATGTGTCTATACAAGCACAGGTGGTGAATCTGTTGCAGCAGTTGCAGCGGGAGATGGGGCTGGCACTGATATTCATCGCTCATGACCTTTCGGTGGTGAAGCACATTTCCGACCGCGTTCTGGTCATGTATCTGGGACATGCGGTGGAGCTGGGGAAGGACAGCGCGCTATACCGCAATCCTCTGCACCCCTACACAAGGGCGCTGATGTCCGCAGTGCCGATCCCGGATCCGGACAAAGAGCGCAACAAGCAGATTCAATTGCTGGAAGGGGATCTCCCATCACCCATCAATCCGCCGTCAGGCTGCGTATTCCGTACACGTTGTCCGATAGTCGGACCTGAGTGCAGCCAAACGCGTCCGCAATTGGAGGGGGGGATTGACCACGCGGTCTCTTGTCTGAAAGTGGAGTCGTTATCGTAACTCTCAGTTTGCGCTAGACTCTCCCCGTCGGCAGCGAGAGTCTGTCGCCGCCTGGCGATCTGTCGTCATACAGAATAGGTCAGGGGCTTACGTGGCAGCGTCTCGCGGAGATAGTGGCGGCCTGACTCAGGCCTGAGTGGCACCGAAAAGAGGAATTACGCTTTCCACAAAATGTGGCACAGCTTATGGTCTTTTTCGCGGCAAATCAGCACGCGGGCGAACACATCATTAATTTCCGCGTCCTCGCTCTCGGCCAGGCCGATCACGACTTCGCAGAAGAAGTCCGGATTCAGATCGAAATCGACGTGATCCTGCCAGTCTTCTGACGGGTCAAACAGTTCGGCGCCGCCGCGTTCTTCAAATTGCAAATTAAACAGTAAGATGTCTGCGGGGTCGAGATTATCCGGGGCTAATTCCAGAAAGATGTCGTATGCCTGCTCCAGCGCTTCGTCTTCGGTCAGGCGGTTATTTAAATCCATGAGACAGTCCTATTCATCCACAAGGCGGGTTATTAGACCATGAAGGGGGCGTGGTTTACAGCAGCGGGCTGAAAAAGTAGAACAGGCGCTCAACGATACGCTGCCAATAGGGCCTTTTCTGCCATTTCTCCTCGTCCAACAGGCGCGAACGGGCGAAGTAGTCATCCTGAACACAGGCTAAATCACTGCCGAAGTCCGCATCGTCGATTACCATCGTGATTTCGAAATTGAGCCACAAACTGCGCATGTCGAGATTGACGGTGCCGACTAAGCACAGTTGATCGTCGACCAGTACGCTTTTGGTATGCAGCAGGCCGCCCTGGAATTGATAAATTTTCACCCCGGCATTGAGTAGTTCGCTGAAAAAGGCCTTACAGGCCCATCCCACCAGGACCGAGTCGTTTTTGTGCGGCACGATAATGCTGACGTCTACGCCTCGCTGTGCCGCGGTACAGATGGCATGCAGCAAATCGTCACTCGGAACGAAGTAGGGCGTCGTCATAATCAGACGGCGACGCGCGGCGTAAACCGAAATCAGAAGCGCCTGATGGATCATGTCCTCGGGGTAGCCGGGCCCGGAGGCAATCACCTGAATGGTGTGGCCGCGCTCTTGCTCAAACGGCATGATATTGACGTCCGGCGGTGGCGGCAGCACGCGTTCGCCGGTTTCCATCTCCCAGTCGCAACTGTAAATCACACCCATCGTGGTGGCTGCTGGCCCTTCCGCGCGCACCATCAGGTCGATCCACTGACCGACGCCGGCATTCTGCTTGAAGTAGCGAGGATCGACCATGTTCATACTACCGGTATAAGCAATGCGGTTATCGATCAGAATGACCTTGCGGTGCTGACGTAAATCCATTCTGCGCAGGAACGCACGAAAAATATTTACCCGCAGCGCTTCGACCACCTCAATGCCAGAGGAGCGCAGGATGTCCGGGCATCTGCTGCGCAGAAAGGTTCTGCTGCCCGCGGAGTCCAGCAGAACGCGGCAATGGACGCCACGTTTTGCCGCCGTTTGCAATGCGGCCATGACTTCATCGACGAGTCCGCCCTGTTGCCAGATATAAAACACCATTTCGACGTTGGTGCGCGCGAGTTCAATGTCGCGTACCAATGCTTTGATGGTCTCGGGAAAGGACGTGATGAGCTGTAGCTGGTTGCCTTTGACGCCGGCGATCCCCTGACGCCGCTCACAGAGTTGAAACAGGGCGCTCGCAACTTCACTGTTTTCGGTGGCGAAAATTCGGCTGTAACTTTTGAGTTCTCGCAGCCACTTTGCGGTGGATGGCCACATTTTGCGGGCGCGTTCGGCGCGTTGTTTACCCAGATGCAGTTCGCCGAAAGACAGATAGGCGACGATGCCGAAAAGCGGAAGAATAAAAATCACCAGCAGCCAGGCCATGGCGGAGGGAACAGTCCGTCGCTTCATTAAAATGCGTAGCGTGACGCTGGCAATTAACAGCCAATAGCTGAATACCAACATCCAGCTCAATACCGTATAAAAAGTTGTCATGGCAAAGCGCACCGTTTCCTTCAGCGAATGCTTATCAGCAAAGTGTACGCATAGTTGACCGAAAGAGGAAATGTCTTGAGTCTGAATAGAATAGACGACGTCTGAAGGCAATACGGGATGAAAAACGCAAAGGCGACTTGGATGATGCGGGCGGGTATAATGTGCGTCGTTCTGCTTCCTGACAAAAGAGTCTTTCATGAAACGCAGCCCTAATGAAGTCAGCCGCTGGCGCATGCAACGCCAGGTTCAGCGCCGCCGGCGCCGCTGGCTGGAGGCCCAGTCCCGCAGCTATCGTCATATCCACTCCGCCCGGTATTTACAGCAGAAAAAACAGCGCCGTTCGCTGCTCTACGCTGTCGCCTACGAATGGTAATCTGCTGACGCTAGAGGTTTTTCCGACAAAGCGCCAACGCAGGCCTGAGGTTCCGACGAATGGTGGTCTTCCATGACGTTGGCGGGAGGCTGAATTCTTGGCGTGTCTGCTCGCTCGCTGCTCGTGTTTTTCCAGAGTGATCCCACAGGCTTGATGAGAGCGGCTCGTCGACGATACTCATTAAGCCTGTGGGATGCTTCTCTGAAAATAAAAGCGTTAGCCGATTAGAATACCTGTTTGTATGGTTTCACGATGACCTGCTGATACACGTCAGCGGCGACATAAGGATCGGCATCTGCCCAGCTTTTGGCTGCCGCCAGAGAAGGGAAGTCGGCAATCACAACCGAACCGGTAAAACCGGCGCTGCCCGGATCGTTGCTGTCTACGGCCGGCAGTGGTCCGGCGGTCAACAAACGGCCCTGATCGCGCAGCGTTTGCAGTCGTGCAAGATGGTCTGGACGCGACGCCTGACGTTTCTCTGAAGTGTCTGCTGCGTCAGTTGCAAAGATAACATAGAACATATTGACCCCTATCATTGTCGGGAAGCGGTTTGTTTGTTCATCTTACGGTATGTCGGGAGAAGGGCAACCCCTTGAATTTGAAAATGAATGTTTCTGTTCTTGGGTTTATTTTTACAATTAGAAGGCTTCATGTTGAATATGATTGCTATTTGCATTTAAACTTGATGCGGCCTGAGAGGACACCGTAATACTATGCCGCAAAAAAAGAATTTCCTTACCCGCCGTTATTCATGGCCTGTGATCGTTTCCGTGGCATTTCACGGTTCTTTGGTCGCAGCCATACTGTATGCTTCGCCTAATCGCTCGGCTATGGTGCAGCAGGCGCCACAGCCTATCACCATGACGCTGGTTGCTCCGGCACCGGTTGATGCCGCACCTGCGCCTCAGCCGGAAAGTGCGCCGCAGCCTGAACCCGAGCCTGAGCCAGAAATTCAGCCGCCGGAGCCTGTGCCGGTTCCCGTCGCGGTCCCTGAACCCGTGCCGCAACCCAAACCGAAGCCCAAGCCGCAGCCGAAACCCAAGCCGGTGAAGAAAAAGGAAAACCCGAAGCCTGTTGAAGTGCCTAAGGCGTCACTTTTCACCAGCAACGAACCGACGAAGGCGCCGAATAACGCGCCGGTTCGTCAAGCCCCAGTGGCCAGCGCACCCGCCAGCGGCCCTCGGCCCTTGAGCCGCTCTCAGCCTGAATATCCGGCTCGGGCCTTTGCCCTGCGTGTGGAAGGTCGGGTGAAAGTTCAATTTGATATCGATGGTTCAGGTCGCGTCAGCGACATCCGTATTCTGTCTGCTGAGCCGAAGAATATGTTTGAGCGCGATATCCGGCAGGCGATGCGGAAGTGGCGATATGAAGAGAACAAGCCGTCTAACAATCTGGTGGTGACGATTGTCTTTAAAATCAACGGCGGGGCGGCAATGGAGTGATGCTGAAACGTATTTGTACGTTGTGAGGTTTACTGAAAAACGGGCACCTGAGGGTGCCCGTGTCTAACTAAAGGTTTCCTGCTATAAAGTGTCTTTTTCCCTCGGGCAGTTCCCGTGATTTTCCCGCTTCATCCACCGCAACATAGGTAAATGACGCTTCCGTGGCGCGGTAACGTTGTCCGATGGGCTCGGAAGACACTTTCTTCACCCAGACTTCGACGTTGATATTGATGGAGCTTCGGCCGGTCTTCAGACAGTGTGCATAGCAGCAAACCACATCGCCCACCGCCAGCGGTTTTAAAAAGGTCATGCCGTCAACACGCACGGTCACCACGCGTCCGTGCGCGATCTCTTTGGCCAGAATGGCGCCGCCGATATCCATCTGCGACATGATCCAGCCGCCGAAAATATCGCCGTTGGCGTTGGTGTCGGCAGGCATCGCCAGAGTGCGTAATACCAGCTCCCCGTGGGGTAGAAAGTCTTGGTCGCTCATAAAGGGTTCAATACATCATCCAGATTAAGGTGTTGTTAAAATTTAAGGATGGTGGTCGTTCTCGCTGTTCTCTTCCGCCGCGTTTTTGTCAGCGGGTAAATGGCGGTAGAGGTAGACCCCACAGAGTAAAGTAAATACCAATGTAGCACCGGTCAATCCAAAAACTTTGAAGTTTACCCAGGTGCTTTGCGGCAGTCTGAAGGCGACATACACATTCGCCAGTCCGCAGAGGAAGAAAAAGGCCGCCCAGGCGACATTGATTCGCGCCCACACCTGATGGGGCAGCGTGATCTCTTTTCCCAGCATTTGCTGAATCACGTTTTTTTTCATGACGAACTGACTGACCAGCAGGATTAATGCGAATAGGGTGTAAATCACCGTAACCTTCCATTTGATGAACTCATCATTATGAAAGACCAGCGTTAGCGTTCCGAATACCGTCACCATCGCAAACGTAACCCACATCATTTTTTCGATTTTGCGATAGATGAACCAACTGATCACCAGAGCAAGCGCGGTTGAAGCTATCAGCGCACCGGAGGCGACATAAATGTCGTACAGCTTATAAAAAACGAAAAATACCACCAGGGGAAGAAAATCAAGAAGTTGCTTCATCAAGGGATTCCATACTTAAGGGGCATCGATGAAAACCAGCCAGAGGCTGGCGCTCAATGCGCATTATCGCCGCTCCCGGTGTGAATACGTCTGTCAGATCGTAATAATTTGCAGAAAATTACAATCGTACCCAGAGGTAAGAGGCCGGGAGGACGGGCCGGTCTCAGTTACGCAGCAGCATATAGAGACGGAACAGATAGATGAGCAGCAGCGCTGAGATGAAATTGCTCAGGCCGTTAATGACGATAGCCATCACGGTAGGCGCCGCCAACGGTAGACGCGCGACCAACAGCAGCAATACCACTTTAGCGACCAGCCACAGCAGCACGGCTGGCGCGGTGATGCGAAAATTGGCGAAGACCAGTTTGCTGCTGTGTCGCATTGAAGCCCAAATACCGTGCTTTTCCGTCCCGCTGATCACCGGCGATAGACTGAGGGCAATGGCCAACAAAACGCCCGGCACAATGAGAAACAGCATGCCCAATTGAATCAGCAACGTGCAGATAAGGATCAGCAGTAAAAGGCGAGGCAAAATCGGCAGAGAGGCGCCAATAGCCCGCAATGCGCTGGTGGGCGTGCCGGCAGATACCATCTGAATCAGCAGCAGTAAGCCGCCAACGAGCAGCGTATTGCCCACCAGTGAGGCAAAGGTGCCCGCTGCGGACGCTTTCAACAATACCATTTGCTGCTCGGGAGACATTTGCTGAATGAGATCGCTAAGACCCAGCTGTTCGCCCGCGGAGAGGCCAATATTAGAATCGTTGAGTATTTGCAGTTGTTCACTTCCCGGAGTAAACAAATGCCCCAAAACAACGGTAATAAGCGATGCCAGCAGCGACAGCAGGAGGATGCTGACGAATTGGTTACGCGTGAAATTCATTGTGTCACGGTACAAAGCACTGGCCGTGATAGGCATGACAACTCCTTGGCAAAAAGGTTAGCGGTAAAACTCAGTCGTTAATCGCTAATTGTAACCGGTTCGGCAAGACAGTGGCACCCCGGCAGTGACCTCAACTATCTAATTCTTTTTATTCCAGACTTTCTTCTGCTGGCGGGATCAGATCGCTGAGTGTCAGCGGCGGCATGCCGTAATGCGCTCTCGCCCGGTCGCAGGCGTCGTTCGGACGCTGGTTTTCTCCGGACGCGGTGAACTCACGACAGGGCGAGGGGCGGCTGGCATAGATGCGACAGCTGACGGACTCGCCGATAGTACCGTCTAATGCAGCACAGCGCGGGGTTTTGCTGTTGGTGCCCTGCATACAGCGCAAAAACGGGGTTAACGGCTCAGACAGTTCGACCGGAACCGGACCCGCGGCATCGTTGCCTTCGGCCCAATAGAACGATACACGAAAATAACCGCAGCAGGCGCCGCACCGTATACACGGATTCACACTTTCTGCCATCGAATATCCCTACGGCCTTTGACCGCTCAAATTTGGGTTAGGAATCAAAATTTACTTCAGAATCGGGGAATTGGGCAGAGGGATTTTTGTGCGAAGCACGTTCTGTGTCTTTATGATGTTCGCCGTTAAATCGGTGCTTGATTGATGGGGGGCGCGCAGCATTGACATTATCAGCCGGGCATCGAAACGAAAAACGGGCGGCATTCTGTGTAATCCCATGCCGGTCAACGAGATGAATCAGAGCCCCGCAGGGAGGCGTGACGATTAGGCCTGTGACGGTCGCGCGACATTGGCATTAAGGCAACAGACTATGAATCGGTTCCCGCACGGGAAATCGCGCAGTCGGCTAATCAAGCGGGGAACGATGGACTCATTGGGTGCGAGCGGAGAGAGGCTGGAAATGACCGCGGCTGCGTGAATAACGTCAGGGCGACGTGATGAACGTCGCCATGTGGTCAGCGTTGCCCGACGAGAGGGAAGCGATATCGCTTAACGCGGCTGGCGTGTCGCCGCTTTCATACGGCTGACGAACTCGCCCAGCTGTTTCAACATGTCTTCCGGCTGCTGCTGATATTGCTCAATGATTTTCACGATAGCGGAACCGGAAATCGCCCCGGCGGCCCCGGCTTTCAACGACTGCTCGACCTGCGAAGGTTCAGAGATGCCAAATCCCTGCAGCGGCGGAGCCGCGTGGTACTCGGTTAATTTATCGATGAGATGATTTAGGGGGAGCTCGGCACGGTTTTCCGAACCGGTTACGCCGGCGCGCGAAAGCAGATAGGTGTAGCCGCGGCCGAAAGAAGCGATGGCGCGCAACAGATCGTCATCCGCATTGGGCGGACAGATGAAGATCGGCGCGACGTCGTGACGCATCGCTGCGGTGCGAAATGGCGTCGACTCTTCCAGCGGCACATCCGCCACCAGTACGGAGTCCACGCCAACCTGCGCGCAGCGCGCGTAGAAGGCATCGATGCCGTTATTGAACACCAGATTCGCGTATATCAGCAGTCCGATGGGCAACTGCGGATACTTCTGTCTCACCGCCGCCAGAATGTCGAAACAGTGGTCCGGTGTGACGCCCGCTTTTAACGCGCGCAGATTGGCACCCTGAATGGTTGGCCCGTCAGCCAGCGGGTCGGAAAACGGGATCCCCAGTTCCAGCGCATCAGCGCCCGATTCTACCAGCGTATCGATGATGCGCAGAGACATCTCAGGGGAAGGATCGCCCAGCGTAATGAAGGGGACGAATGCGCCTTCTTTTTTCTCTGCCAGACATCCAAATAGTGCGTGATAACGTTCCATTACACCTCTCCCCGTGTTTTCAAAATGTCGTGCACTGTGAAAATGTCTTTGTCGCCGCGGCCCGACACGTTGACGACCAGAAGCTGTTCTTTTTCGGGGTCGGACTGCATGATTTTCAGCGCATGAGCCAGCGCGTGGGAAGACTCCAGCGCAGGAATGATGCCCTCATGGCGGGACAGCGCTTTAAACGCGTCCAGCGCTTCATCATCGGTAATCGACACATAGTCGGCGCGGCCAATGCTGTTAAGGTAGGCATGTTGAGGCCCGACGGACGGGAAGTCCAGCCCGGCGGAGATAGAGTAAGACTCTTCAATCTGACCGTCCGCCGTCTGCATCATCGGAGATTTCATGCCGAAGTAAATCCCGGTGCGTCCATGTTTTAGCGGCGCGCCGTGCTCCCCGCTCTCAATGCCATGTCCCGCAGGCTCAATGCCGACAAGTTTAACGGACGGCTCGTCGATAAAGTCGGCGAACATACCGATAGCATTAGAGCCGCCACCCACGCAGGCCAGCACCATATCCGGCAGACGACCTTCACGTTCTAGCATCTGTGCTTTGGTTTCCTCACCGATCATCCGCTGAAACTCACGCACGATGGTCGGGAAGGGATGCGGACCTGCCGCGGTGCCCAGCAGATAATGCGCCTTGTCGTAATGGCCAGACCAGTCGCGCATCGCTTCGTTACAGGCATCTTTCAGGGTGGCAGAGCCGCTGTGTACCGGGATCACTTCCGCGCCCATCAGCCGCATGCGGAACACGTTGGGAGATTGACGTTCGACGTCCTTGCTGCCCATGTACACGCGGCATTTCAGGCCCAGCAGGGCGCAGGCCAGCGCCGTCGCTACGCCATGTTGACCGGCGCCGGTTTCCGCGATGATTTCCGTTTTGCCCATCCGCTTGGCCAGCAGCGCCTGTCCCAGCACCTGATTGGTTTTGTGCGCGCCGCCATGCAGCAGATCTTCGCGCTTCAGATACAGTTTAGTGCGGGTGCCTGCCGTAAGATTTTTACACAGGGTCAGCGCTGTGGGCCGCCCTGCATAGTTCTGTAGTAAGTCAATGAATTCCGCCTGGAACTCAGGATCGCGCTGTGCGCTGACGAACGCTTCTTCAAGCTGACGCAGGGCGGGGACCAAAATCTGAGGAACGTATTGCCCGCCGAACTCGCCGAAGTAAGGATTAAGTAATGTCATATTCAGCCTGTCTTATTTATGCAATGAGGTACGATTTTGTTGCGCGATTCGTAGCGTTCTAAACACCGACTGGATTTTTCGCGCATCCTTGATGCCCGGCTGCGACTCCACGCCGGAGTTCATATCCAGTCCCGCGCACCCGAACGTGGCGGCGCGGTCGGCGTTATCCGGGGAAATACCGCCGGCCAGCAGCACGTTATCGAGCTTCGCGCCTTCCATCACTTGCCAGTTGAATGCCTTGCCGCTGCCGCCTTGGGCGTTATCCAATACGATGCGATCAATATGGGCGCGCTCAAGGTTGGGCAGGGATTCGCCGACGCTGACGGCCTGCCAGATTTGACAGCCCGCAGGCAATTGTTGACGCAATGCCGCGATGTAAGCCGCATCTTCGTCGCCATGTAGCTGTACTGCCGTCAGTCGAAGCTCATAGGCGGCGGTGGCGATGTCGCTTAACGGCGCGTTGCGGAACACGCCGACATAGCGCAGCGGCGCGCCGGCCATCACGTCAGCAGCTTGCTGCAACGTGACGCAGCGTGGCGACGACTCGACGAAAATCAAACCGCCGTAGACGGTTCCGGCCTGATAAGCGGCTTCGGCGTCTTCCGCGCGCGTCAATCCGCAAATTTTATTGTCTCCCAGCATGACCCGGCGAACCGCCATAGTCAGGTCGGATTCCGACATCAGCGAACTGCCGATGAGAAAGCCGTCGGCATAGCGGCTCAGCGCCTGGATCTGCGCATAGCGGCTGATGCCGGATTCGCTGATGACGGTCACGTCCGGCGGAAGCTGAGGCGCAAGTGTGCGTGTCCGGTTGAGATCGATGGACAGGTCACGCAGGTCGCGGTTATTGATGCCGACGACCTGAGCCTTCAGCGCAATCGCCCGCTCCAACTCCTGCGGGTTGCTTACTTCGGTAAGAACGCCCATTTTCAGACTATGCGCCACCTCAGCCAACTGCCTGTATTGGCTATCATCCAGCACGGAAAGCATCAGCAGAATCGCATCCGCCTGATAGTAGCGGGCCAGATAGATCTGATAGGGAGCGATAATAAAGTCTTTGCACAGCACGGGCTGGTGAACCGCCGCGCTGACGCGGGCCAAAAACTCAACGTTGCCCTGGAAATATTTTTCATCCGTCAGGACGGAAATCGCCGAGGCGTAGTCTTCATAAACCTGCGCGATCGCCGCCGGATCGAAATCTTCGCGAATCAGCCCTTTCGAGGGCGAGGCTTTTTTGCACTCCAGAATAAATGCAGGTCGAGTCTGTTTCAGCGCCTGATAAAAGCTGCGTTGGCTCGGTACGATCTGTGACTGGAAATCCGCCAGCGGCTGCTGTTGACGACGTTGTTCGAGCCAGACGGCTTTATCCCGCACGATTTTGGTTAACACGGTGTCCTGCATGGTTTACTGTCCTCTCGCTGCCAGGTCCTTCACGCGCTGATAAACCTGACCACTGTGAATAACTTCCAATGCCTGCTGCGCATTCTGCGCCAGGTTTTCCTGACCGAACAGTTTTAACAGCAGCGCGACGTTGGCGGCAACGGCGGTGTTGTGCGCCGGCTCCCCATTTCCTTGCAGTAGGCGCGCCAGCATGTCCCGGTTTTCATCCGGCGATCCGCCTATCAGCGCCGACATTGGGTAGCTTTCCAGTCCGAAATCCCGGTGGGTTAATTCATAGGTTTCAATGTGACCGTCGCGTAGCTCCGCCACCTGAGTGGGTCCGTGGATCGCGACTTCATCCATCCCGCTACCGTGGACGACGGCCGCGCGCTGGTAGCCGAGCAGTTTCAGCGTTTCCGCCATGGGGTTCACCAGATCGGGACTGTAAACGCCGATCAGCGCCAACGGCGGGCGCGCCGGGTTGCTCAAGGGGCCAAGCACGTTGAACAGCGTATGGGTTTTCAACTGCTGGCGCACGGGCGCCGCATGGCGAAATCCCGTGTGGTACTGCGGCGCAAACAGGAAGCAGACGCCCAATTCGTCCAATGCCTGACGAGACGCTTCAGCCGACATATCCAGTTTGATGCCGAAGGCGGCCAGCAGGTCCGAAGAACCGGAGCGGCTGGTGACGCTGCGGCTACCGTGCTTGGCCACTTTTACGCCGCAGCTCGCCGCGACGAAAGCGCTTGTCGTAGAGATGTTGATACTGTTGGTGCCGTCGGCGCCCGTGCCGACGATATCGGCAAACAGGTAATCCGGGCGCGGAAACGGCTGCGCGTCTTGCAAGAGCGCGCTGGCAGCGCCGGCGATTTCATCCGGCGTTTCGCCGCGAATTTTGATGCTGATCAGTGCGGCAGCCAGCTGTGAGGGCTCCAGTTCATTCCGGATGATCGCCGCGAACAACTGCTGGCTCTCCTCGCGGCTCAATGTTTCTGCAGAGTAAAGCTTTTGAAGTATGGTTTGCATGGTCGTGTCCTTGCTCAATTTATGCCAGAGCCCATTCCAGCGTTTGATTCAGTAAGCGGGCACCCTGGGCGGTAAGAATGGATTCCGGATGAAACTGGAAGCCGCAAACGCGGTCCTGGTCGTGTCGAACTGCCATCACCATATTGTTGAAGTGTGCGTTGACGGTCAGCGCTGCGGGAATATCGCCGCCCACCAGAGAATGATAGCGGGCGACCGGCAGCGGGTTGCTTAATCCGCTGAACATGGCAAGGCCATCGTGTTCGATGCTGGACGCTTTACCGTGCAAGATCTCATCGGCTTGTCCTACATGGCCGCCGTAGGCCTCGACGATGGCCTGATGCCCCAGACAAATGCCGATAATCGGCAAATGTCCCTGCAGCCGCTGCAACAGTTCCGGCATGCATCCGGCATCGGCAGGAGCCCCCGGTCCCGGAGACAGCATCAGCACCGGCTGTTCCATCTCCTTCAGGCGTTCAATAATCGCGTCCGCCGACATGATGTTGCGGTATACCACGACGTGATGACCGCTGGCACGCAGTTGATCGACAAGATTATAAGTAAACGAGTCGATGTTATCGAGTAACAGAATATCAGCCATCAGAACACCTCCTTGGCGTGATGGGCGCTGGCGATAGCACGCAAAACGGCGCGAGCCTTATTGCGGGTCTCATCGGCTTCGGCCTGAGGATCGGAGTCCAGCACGACGCCGGCGCCCGCCTGTATGGTGGCGATGCCGTCTTCGACATAGGCAGAGCGAATAACGATGCAGGTATCCAAATCACCGCTGGCGGTAAAATAACCGACGGCGCCGCCGTAGCTGCCGCGGCGCGTTTTTTCACTCTCGGCAATCAATTGCATGGCGCGAACTTTAGGCGCGCCGCTCAGGGTTCCCATATTCATGCAGGCGCGGTAGGCGTGCAAGACGTCAAGGTCTGCGCGTAGCTGACCGACCACGCGGGACACCAGGTGCATGACGAAAGAGTAGCGGTCGACTTTGGTGAGATCGGCGACATGGCGACTGCCGGGTTCGCAGATACGCGCCAAATCGTTGCGCGCCAGATCGACCAGCATCAGGTGTTCCGCCAGCTCTTTAGGGTCCGTGCGCATTTCCAGCTCGATGCGGCTGTCCAGATCCCGATCCAGCGATCCGTCAGCGCGGCGGCCGCGCGGGCGGGTTCCCGCGATGGGGTAGATTTCAATCTGGCGGCTCGCGGCATCATATTTGAGTGCGCTTTCCGGCGAGGCGCCGAACAGCGTGAAGTCCTGATCCTGCATATAAAACATGTAGGGGCTGGGATTATTTTCTTTCAGTGTCTGATACGCCGCCAGCGGAGAAGGGCAAGGCAGAGAAAAATAGCGAGAAGGCACAACCTGAAAAATTTCGCCCTGACGGATGGCCTGTTGCATTTGTCTGACGACATCACCGAAGTCTTCGTCGCTCTGATTACAGTTTAGCGTCATGCTTTCAACGTACTGGCTAGGCAGCGCAGGCGCGGGCTGCGTCATCTGGTGCTGCAACTGTTCAAGACGTTGCTCCAGGCGCTGACGTTCGTCGGCATTCGGCGTAAACAGGCTCGCCTGCAGATGCGTCATCTGGCGCTGGTGATTGACAACCAACAGCGTTTCGGCGAGATAGAAACAGTAATCGGGGCAGCGTTGCTGTTGATTGAGCGGGGGCAGCGTTTCAAACCCGGCGACCAGGTCATAGGCGAACAAGCCGCCGAAAAACATGGCTTCACGTTCATTGCCCGGGCAAGTCACCAGCGTAAGCATCTGTCGCAAAGCATCGAAGGCGGACAACGAGCGCAGCCGCGCATCCTCATCCTGCATCTGGTCTATGACCGGAAAGGTCAGCTCGCGGCTATTCGGCCGCGCTTCCACAATCACTTCCGGCGGCAGTGCGCCGTCCAGTAACGGCAGTAGCGATGCGCCGTTGGCCGTCAGTGCTTGAACGGAAACCTGCGTTCCCATCGCCGTGATGCGCAGTGCGCTGTCTACGATCAGCAGACTCTGCAAATTAAGCTTGCTGTTGACCTCGGCGGACTCCAGCAATAGCGTGGCCGGTCTGGCGCCGCACAGCTGATGAAAAATCGCGCTCGGGTTGTCCCGGTATTCGGTCTCGGCGCGCAGTAATTCAATTTCTGGTTTTGTTTTTGGCATGATGGTCACTCATTTATATCCATGAAAAAGCCCGCGTTAAGCGGGCTTAAGGATGCTGCATACCAAATAATGGTTATGCGCGATCGTTTCGCCCTCAGAGGGAGAAACGCCACCAACCTACACTGTACTCTTTCGATTGAATCGCCATGGGTTTGTCTCTAATCCGTTACTGAACTTGCGTACTAGTTAACGGGAACATCAAAGGTAAGTCAACCTGAAAACAAAAATTAATCAGGATGAGATGCGGGGCGCTGCCGCGCATCGCCATAATTATCTTTCTTACCTTTTTATTGCTATTGATGGCATCATGCCGTTTGAACTTATCTTTGTCCGACAAGATGGATGCACTGCGTGTCAGAAGAAACCCCCCTCCTTGCTTCATTCCCACTGTACGATTTGCACAGTCACACCAAGGCCTCCGACGGAGGATTAACGCCTGCTGAACTGGTGCGCCGCGCGGTAGCTATGCGGGTTGGCGTGCTGGCCATCACCGACCATGACACCACCTCTGGCCTGGCTGAAGCGCGGGAGACGATTCGCCTTGAGGCGCTGCCGCTGCGACTGGTTGCCGGCGTCGAAGTGTCCACGATGTGGGAAAATCATGAAATTCATATCGTCGGATTAAGTATCAACTCTCATCATTCTGCGATGGAGTCGCTGCTTGCACGGCAGGCGGACTATCGTCAGCAACGTGCCGAGCAAATCGCGGTCCGGCTGGAAAAAGCGCAGGTCGCCGGTGCGTTGGAAGGCGCTACCCGTCTCGCGGATGGCGGGGTAATTACTCGCGGGCACTTTGCCCGTTATCTGGTCGAACAAGGCAAGGCCACGGCCATTAACCAGGTATTTAAGCGCTATCTGGCGAAGGGCAAAACCGGCTACGTTCCGCCGCAGTGGTGTACAATAAAGCAGGCCGTCGACGTGATTCATGAGTCCGGCGGTGTGGCGGTCATGGCTCATCCCGGCCGTTACCCGCTCAGCACCAAGTGGTTAAAACGACTGCTGGCGCACTTTGCCGAATGTCAGGGCGATGCGATGGAAGTGGCGCAGTGTCAGCAGGCGCCCGATGAGCGTTCGCAACTGGCGCGTTATGCACAGGACTATCATTTGCTGGGATCGCAGGGATCGGACTTTCACTATCCCTGCGCCTGGATAGAACTTGGGCGCAAACTGTGGTTGCCCGGCGGAGTGGAACCGGTTTGGGAACATCCGACGCTGAGAGACGAGCTGACGGCATGATGGTCAGCCGCACGTGAAAACGCGGGGCATCGCTGTCGCGAATTTCACGTTTTGAAGAGATGAGGTGGTACATGAGTCAATTTTTCTATATTCATCCCCAAAATCCGCAGGCGCGGTTGATCGCTCAGACGGTCGACGTCTTGCGCAAGGGCGGGGTGATTGTTTATCCGACCGACTCCGGCTATGCGCTGGGCTGTCAGTTGGAAGATAAATCGGCGCTGGAGCGCATTTGCCGCATTCGCCATCTGGACAGCAATCACCATTTTACGCTGATGTGCCGCGATCTGTCGGAATTGTCCACCTATGCGCATGTGGACAATGCGGCGTTTCGACTCATCAAGAACAACACGCCGGGTAACTACACGTTTATTCTGAAGGGCACGAAAGAAGTCCCGAGACGCCTGATGAACGAGAAGCGCAAAACCCTCGGGCTGCGCGTTCCGGCAAACCCTATTGCGCTGGATCTGTTGGCGGCAATGAACGAGCCGCTGATGTCTACCACGCTGATGCTGCCGGGCAACGACTTCGCCGAGTCCGATCCGGAAGAGATCCAGGAACATCTCGGCAAACAGGTCGACCTGATTATTCACGGCGGCTTTATCGGGCAACAGCCCACGACGGTTATCGATCTCACCGGCGATTCGCCGGAGGTGATTCGCGAAGGCACTGGCGATATCACCCCATTCCTCTGACGCGTCTCACCTTGGCAACATTCAGCATACAAATGGCGCGAATGCAGTTATAATCGCGCCGCAAATTTCATGCGTGGGCGTTTTCGACGCCGGCGCATTTACCCCCCGACGCCTGTGAAGGCGACACTCAGAGGTTGCTCGATGAGCGAAAAGCTACAAAAAGTACTGGCGCGTGCAGGACATGGTTCACGCCGGGAAATCGAAACAATGATTCAGGCTGGACGCATTAGCGTCGATGGTAAAATCGCCACGTTGGGCGATCGTGTCGACGTGACCAACGCGACCAAAGTGCGTATCGACGGTCACGTAGTGACGGTACGCGATACCGAAGAGACGGTATGTCGGGTCTTGATGTACTACAAACCGGAAGGGGAACTGTGTACGCGCAGCGATCCCGACGGTCGTCCGACGGTATTTGATCGTCTTCCTAAAATGCAGGGCGCGCGTTGGGTTGCGGTCGGTCGGCTGGACGTGAATACCTCCGGTCTGCTGCTGTTCACCACCGACGGTGAGTTGGCGAACCGTTTGATGCACCCGAGCCGCGAAGTCGAGCGTGAATATGCCGTTCGCGTCTTCGGCACGGTCGATGACGATAAAATCAAACAGCTGAGTAAAGGCGTACCGCTGGATGACGGCCCCGCGTCGTTCCGCACTATCCGCTATCAGGGCGGCGAAGGCATGAACCAGTGGTACAACGTGACGCTAACGGAAGGACGTAACCGTGAGGTGCGTCGCCTGTGGGAGGCCGTGGGCGTTCAGGTTAGCCGCCTGATCCGCGTCCGTTACGGCGACATCCAACTGCCGAAGAGTCTTCCGCGTGGCGGCTGGTCTGAAATGAAGTTGGAAGACGTTAACTATCTGCGTGAGCTGGTCCAACTGCCGCCTGAAACGGTGAGTAAATTGCCGGTTGAGCGTGAGCGTCGTCGGATGAAAGCCCATCAGATCCGCCGTGCGGTGAAACGACACAGCCAGGTAAGCGCGGCTCCAAGCCGTCGTAACCCGCCTTCCAGGCGTAACGGCTGATTGACTAAGGGATACCCGATTCAACACGGTATCCCGTTTTATTTTCTTTGGCGCGCCGTTCTTTCCCCCTACCGTTTCATTCTGCCGCGTTATTCCGCCGCCCCGGGTTTCCTTCGCGGCTGGGCATCAAAACTCATACCCGTCTTGCGCCGACTGTCGTCCCCCATCAGATACAAATAGAGCGGCATGATATCCGCAGGTGTTTTCAGCTTTTCCGGATCTTCCTCAGGGAAGGCTGCGGCGCGCATTGCCGTTCTTGTTCCGCCGGGATTAATGCAGTTCACCCGCAGATTACGATGGCGATACTCTTCGGCCAGTACCTGCATCATGCCCTCGGTGGCGAATTTTGAGACGGCATAGGCGCCCCAGCCCGCGCGACCTTCGCGCCCCACGCTGGAGCTGGTAAAGACGAGCGAAGGGCTGGACGACTTCAGGAGCAGGGGAAGCAGCGCCTGCGTCAGCATAAAGGTGGCATTGACGTTGACCTGCATGACCTGTTGCCAAATGTCGACGGACTGTTCCGTCATGGGAGCGATCTGCCCCAGCAGCCCGGCGTTGTGCAGGACGCCATCCAGACGCGGCATCGCCTGACTCAGCGCTTCCGCTATCTGGCGGGACTGATCCGGCGTAGCTTCCAGCATGTCGCACGGGATCAGATAGCTGTGCGCGCCGCACTCTTCCTGAATCTGCCTCTCTACTGCGCGAAGTTTGCTTTCGGTACGGCCGAGCAGCACCAGCCGGGCGCCGTAGCGTGCATAGGTCAGCGCGGCCTCGCGTCCTATACCGTCTCCCGCGCCGGTGACCAGAATAATACGTTGTTTCAGCAGATCATTTTTAGGTTGATAGTGCACGTCAATGTCCTCTTACCATCGTCAACTCAGACGCTGAACGAAAGGGGATTGCTGTCGGCCACGCGCGGCGACCGGAATCCGATATCGATTTTGCAACTATAAATGGAGGGTTTATGCCTGAAACGATAGGCATATTCAATCAGACTGGCGCTATTTCCGGGAGGCGCGTTGGAAAAAACAGCAAAAATGTGAATTTCATTGCTAAGGCATCGCCATAACGCAGGGCATAAGCTACGTTATGACACTGATGTTAGGCAACCCAGTCAGGAGCGCTGACCGAGTCAGTTTCCTGCTAGTCACAGAATAAAAGGCGGTATTCATGGAATTAGTGGCTTTATATGGATTATTTCTGGCAAAAACATTGACCGTGGTGGTCGCCATTGGCGCGCTGGTGGTGCTGACCTTAGGGCTGTCTCAGCGAAAACGCCCGCGGGGCGGCGAGCTGCAGGTCATCGACCTCGGCGAGCAGTATCGCGGCGTGCAGCGGGAGATGGAGAGCGCCGCCCTGGGCGACGCGGAACGCAAGGCGCTGGAGAAAAAACATAAGAAAGAGGAAAAGGCCAAGGCTCGATTGGAGAAGCAGCGTAGTCGGCGCGGCGATGAGGACAAGGGCAAACCTAGCCTGTATGTACTCGACTTTAATGGAAGTATGGACGCCTCTGAAGTCAGTTCGCTGCGCGAGGAAATTTCTGCGGTAATGGCCGTGGCCCGTAAGAACGATGAAGTGCTGTTAAGACTCGAAAGTCCCGGCGGCGTGGTGCATGGCTATGGTCTGGCGGCCTCTCAGTTGCGGCGTTTGCGCGATAAGGGGATTCGTCTGACGGTGGCAGTCGATAAAGTCGCGGCCAGCGGGGGATATATGATGGCCTGCGTGGCGGATCGCATTGTGGCGGCGCCGTTCGCCATCGTCGGTTCCATCGGCGTGGTTGCGCAGCTGCCGAATTTTAACCGGTTGCTGAAAAACAACGATATTGATGTCGAGCTTCATACGGCAGGCGAATATAAACGTACCCTGACGCTGTTTGGCGAAAACACGGATGCCGGACGTGAGAAATTCCGCGAAGAGTTGGATATCACGCATCAGTTATTTAAGTCGTTCGTCAGTGAGATGCGTCCTGGCCTGGATATTAATGCGGTGGCGACGGGCGAACACTGGTTCGGTACTCAGGCAAAAGCGTTGGGACTGGTGGACGCGATTGGCACCAGCGACGATTTGCTGATCGCTGAGATGAATTCCTACAACGTCCTGTCAGTGCACTACACGCGCCGCAAGCGTCTGATGGATCGCTTTACCGGCAGCGCGGGTGCCACACTGGAGCGCTTGATGCTGCGCTGGTGGCAAAAAGGACAACATCCTCTCCTGTAACCTGTCTGTCGTAGCCCGTCGTAGCGGCGGGCTACGACCGAATCAAACTTCCTGTTTTTACTCTTATCGGCGCTTCCGCGCTGATTCAGCCGCCGTGTCTCCGCCAGCCGACATGCTCAGTCCTTCAGGATGTATTTCTCAGATAGCTCATGCGCCAGGTATTTGAACATATTGAATACGGCGGTGGTTTTGCGCGAAGGAAGCCCTTCGTCGTCTAGAAAGTAGTCGCCACGAAAAACCAGCACGCCGTTTTTTTGCTCGACGTCGGAGGCTTCAATACCTTGTAAATAGTCGTCGTGATTTTTGATGAGGGTGTTGGCTTCCGCCAGCAAGGTGGCGCGATCGATGGGGGTCTTTTCTTTATTAGCGTGCATAACGCCTGTGCTCCTGCGAGTAAAATTCTGCGGCATTGTACTGCCTGGATCCTTTACACGGCAAATCGCCAGATTTTATCTTACTCGTTTAAGTTCTCGCGGGGCGATCGGTGGCGAAAACCGCCTTTACATGCTAATTAAGTTGCGTGGTCGCATTTATCAGGTAGAGTGTGGGATTTTCCATAGTCAAGCAGAATAATTTATTTACGCCGTGGATGATAACCGTTAACTATGGTTACAATGCGGTAAACGACTATTCCCACGGGATCATAGAGTTGCGACGGATCAGTGGTGCCTGCGAGCCCGTGAAGACAAGAACAGAACGATGTTCCTCGCAGCCGAAAGCGAATTGAGCTGGGGTGATGACGGTTATCATCCCGTGTTGGTAAAGATTTTTTCTTTTCTCAAAGAATTCAGTAGGTAACAATAAATTATGGGTAAAGCTCTCGTCATAGTTGAGTCCCCGGCAAAAGCCAAAACGATCAATAAGTATCTTGGCAATAACTATGTGGTTAAATCCAGCGTCGGTCATGTACGTGACCTGCCGACTAGCGGCTCTGCGAGTAAAAAGAGCGCGGATTCTGCACAGGGAAAAACCAAAAAAGCGCCTAAGAAGGACGAGAAGACCGCGTTGGTCAATCGTATGGGCGTCGATCCTTATCATGACTGGGCGGCAAATTACGAGATCCTACCGGGCAAGGAGAAAGTGGTTGCCGAGCTGAAGACGTTGGCGGAGAACGCTGAACACGTCTATCTCGCAACCGATCTTGACCGCGAAGGTGAGGCCATTGCATGGCACCTGCGGGAAATCATTGGTGGAGATGAAGCGCGCTTCAGCCGCGTCGTGTTTAACGAAATTACCAAAAACGCGATCCAGCAGGCGTTCGAAAATCCAGGCGAACTGAATATCGACCGCGTTAACGCTCAGCAGGCCCGTCGATTTATGGACCGGGTCGTGGGTTACATGGTCTCGCCGTTACTATGGAAAAAGATCGCTCGCGGTCTGTCCGCCGGACGCGTCCAGTCCGTCGCTGTGCGCCTGGTGGTGGATCGCGAACGTGAAATCAAAGCGTTCGTTCCTGAAGAGTACTGGGAACTGCACGCGGACCTGTTGGCGTCAAGCGACATTGCATTGAAAATGCAGGTCACACATCACAACGGCAAGCCTTTCAAACCGGTCAACAAAAACCAGACCCACGCGGCGGTTTCTCTGTTGGAGAAAGCCCGCTATGTGGTAACCGATCGCGAAGACAAACCGACCAGCAGTAAACCCAGCGCACCTTTTATCACTTCCACGCTGCAACAGGCGGCGAGTACGCGCCTCAGCTTCGGCGTGAAGAAGACCATGATGATGGCGCAGCGTCTGTACGAAGCGGGCCACATTACCTATATGCGTACCGACTCCACCAACCTGAGTCAGGACGCGCTGGACATGGTACGCGGTTTTATCAGCGATGAATTTGGTCAACGTTACTTGCCGGACGCGCCTAACCACTACAGCAGCAAAGAGAACTCTCAGGAAGCGCATGAAGCGATTCGTCCTTCCGACGTCAATGTGCAGTCCGAACAGTTAAAAGATATGGAGCTGGATGCGCAGAGGCTGTATCAGCTGATCTGGCGTCAGTTCGTCGCCTGTCAGATGACGCCGGCGCAGTACGATTCCACCACGCTGACGGTCAGCGCTGGCGATTACCAGCTGCGCGCTAAAGGCCGCACGCTGCGTTTCGACGGTTGGACCAAAGTGATGCCAGCACTGCGCAAGAATGATGAAGACCGTTCTCTACCTGCGGTGGATGTGGGCGAAGCCCTGACGCTCGATAAACTGTTGCCGAGTCAGCACTTCACCAAGCCGCCTGCGCGTTACAGCGAAGCCTCTCTGGTGAAAGAGCTGGAAAAACGCGGGATCGGACGTCCGTCTACCTATGCTTCCATCATTTCGACGATTCAGGACCGTGGCTACGTTCGGGTAGAAAACCGTCGCTTCTACGCGGAGAAAATGGGTGAAATCGTCACCGACCGTCTGGAAGAGAACTTCCGCGAGCTGATGAGCTACGACTTTACCGCACGCATGGAAAGCAGTCTCGATCAGGTCGCCAACAATCAGGCGAAGTGGAAAGGTGTGCTGGACGAGTTCTTCGATGAGTTCACCAAGCGTCTGGAAACCGCCGAGCTGGATCCGGATGCGGGCGGTATGAAGCCGAATCAGATGGTGCTGACCAGCATCGACTGCCCGACCTGTAGCCGTAAAATGGGGATCCGCACCGCCAGCACCGGCGTATTCCTGGGCTGCTCCGGCTACGCGCTGACGCCGAAAGAACGCTGCAAAACGACGATCAACCTGATCCCGGAAGAGGAGGTGCTGAATATCCTTGAAGGGGATGAGGCGGAAGCCCATGCGCTGCGCGCGCGTCGTCGCTGCCCGAAATGCGGCACGGCGATGGACAGCTATCTGATCGACAATCAGCGCAAGCTGCACGTGTGTGGTAACAACCCGTCCTGTGAAGGGTATGAAATCGAAATGGGCGAGTTCCGACTGAAAGGCTACGACGGTCCGGTGGTTGAGTGCGACAAGTGCGGCGCAGAAATGCACCTGAAAATGGGGCGCTTTGGTAAGTATATGGCGTGCACTAACGATGACTGTACCAACACACGTAAGATCCTGCGTAGCGGCGAAGTCGCTCCGCCGAAAGAGGATCCGGTGCCGTTGCCTGAACTGCCTTGCGAGAAGTCCGACGCTTACTTTGTACTGCGAGACGGCGCAGCAGGCGTGTTCCTGGCCGCCAATACGTTCCCGAAATCGCGTGAAACGCGCGCGCCGCTGGTGGAAGAACTACAGCGGTTCAAGGATCGGTTGCCGGAAAAACTGCGCTATCTGGCCGATGCGCCCGTCAACGACGGTGCGGGCAATAAAACCATGGTGCGCTACAGCCGTAAAACCAAACAGCAGTACGTCTCGTCGGAAAAAGACGGTAAGACGACCGGCTGGTCCGCATTCTATGTGGAGGGTCAATGGGTTGAAACCAAGAAATAATTTTTACCGCGACGGTGTGCGTTGAGCCGTTCCGTCAGACAGGCAAGAGGATGATGACGAGGCCGTTTTTGACGGCCTCGTTTTTTTGTCGAACGATCGCATTATCCCGTGCATTACCGAAGCGATACCCGATGCCGTCATAGCGTAAGTTAGGCTTCGGGCAGCGACGTTAATCCGCGTGACGCTGAGCCTGAAGGGCGATCAGATGGTCGGCAATGCCTCGGATGATCCTGAATGCTGTTTGCCCGATATCGCGATTCAAGCCCGACGTCAGACAATCCCCCGTACTACGCAGAAAGTCTGCTTCCAGTGAATCCACGAATGCGTCGAAATCAAATATTCCCGTCCGTGGTTTATCCTTGTGACTGAGTACCTGATCAATGCGTGCCGACACGTAATGGATCGCCTTTTCGAATGCGCGTCGTTCGGCAGGAGACAGATAAGCGCCCGGCGTGACGTGGTCACGCCAACGGGCGGAAGAATCACGGGGAAAAGAAGGGGTTTTCTCATCCATCTTAGCTCACCTGGAGTGCGGCCGAGCTCGGCACTTTGAACGGATGGTTGACGTTGGTCAGGCTGTTATTTTGGGCGGTGACATTCAGCCCTTCACTGTCGCTTTTCACAAACGCGAACTTGCCGTTTTCCGCATCCACCTGGCTGAGGTTGATATTCCAGTTCCCTTGCTGACCGCCGTTAGTCCGCACGAAAGTCCCAAAGTCTTTAACCTTAAAATTATCCACTGTGAAGTTGGCGTCCGCATTCAATTGGAAGACCTTGTCGGAGGCGCCCTGTGCGCTGCTGTTGGTGATCGTCACATTGGCAGGGCTGCCCGCATTGTCCTTCACGGTTAACGCATCCTCGCCGACATTGGTCCAATGGACATTATCAATCGTGGCGTCGCCGTACAGGTGAATGCCATCCGCGGCATTATCGCCGAAAATCACGTTTTTGACCGAGCCGCCGTCCGCAACTTCGAACAGCGGTTTCTGTCCTTCCGTCTGGCTGCCGTTGCCCAGTCCAGCCCCGGCGATGTAGGTCTTGCCCTGACCGTCGAAGGTTTCTCCTGCGCCGACTTTGATCGGTTCGTTCACGATGACCGCACTGGCGTTATCGGCCGTTGGAAAACTGACGGCTCCGCTCTGACCGATCGCAGACGGCGCAGCCCCCGGCTGATTCGGAAGACGGGTTGATGATGGGCTGTTGCCATCAGAGCCAGGCAGTGATGTTTCGCCCCGTGCCGCAGGCGCTGTCTCTACGGTTTGAAGCGCCGCTGAAGGGGAACCCGATGCGCTATTGAGCGGCAGCGAGCCGGGGACGGCTGATGCGCCGCCGTTACCGACGTCTCCGTCCTGCGGCTGGCCGAACTGACTCTTCTGGTGGTCCATCAGTATGGCAATCAGCTGTAGCAGCGTTTGAGACAGTTTGTCGGTGCCAAGCTGGCCTCCGCCGTCCAGCGTCGGCAACAGGCTGCCTGCCAGCGCGTTGCTTCCGGCGTTCTGCAATGTGTCGCGGCTCAGATCCTGTGGATGCGCAGCGGACGCTCCGTACTCTGGTGTGCTTTGCCCGCTCTGCGGCATCAGCGTATCCAGCAGCTTGCCAAGCGTCTCCAGCCGGTTTTGCTGGTTCTGACTATCCTGACCGCCAATGCCCCCTGAGGCGGTGCCGTTGTTATCTGAGCGGCCTGCGCCTTCTGACGGCGTCTGGCTTCCGGCTTGCAGGGTCAGCAATAGTGCCGCCAGCAGCTTGGCCATGCTCTCTAATGCCGTTTGATATTGTGTCGCGTTGCTGTCGGTGTCCTGCCGTTCCGTTGAGAGGTTCTGAGGAGTGATGCTGTCCAGATTGGCGTGATTCATGCCGGGGCTGGGCAGAGTAAGCGTAATGTTCAGGTCTGACATAGCGTGTGCCTTGTAGGATGTCGTTGAGTGAAAAACAGGCCGTAGCGAATTCTGAACAGGCGGTTCGCTTTTTTTATGGGTGGCTCAAACGTTCGCCCAGTTCCCTAAACCCAAGCCCATGGCATTCATCCCTCGTTTTCTTTTTCTGCGGAACTGAATGCGATCTCCTAACCACTTATTCGGCAATCACCTTTTATCCAAGAACCTCTCCGGGAGACGACTATGTTGGGCAATATCAGAAACATTGATCATAAGACGGTGGCAGAAGTCCCTATGCCGACCGTATCCGGCGAAGGCCGGGCGGTGTCCCAGGGACATACCTCCGTCGCCGGACAGAAAGCGGCCGGCTCGTTGGCGCAGGAGGGAATGCGGCTGGCGTCAACGCCTCGCGTCAGCCAGCCCGCGAAACACCCTGAGGCGATGGGATCGCAGGTCGGGCGCTCTCCCAATCTCCGCGACATGAGAGACGCCATCGACCGTGCGATGCAGCACACGCCCGGAACCGATCCGGCGGCTGGACCACCGGTCAAAACCGTCACCACGCTACGAGATCTGTTGCAGCGTTCTCCGTCGCGCGAGGGGGGATCCAGCGCCGGCTCATCCCGAACGGCAAGCATGCATAGCGCGGTTTCTCATTTCGATGAGGCGTCGAGCTCGAACGCCAGTCAGGCACCTGCGGCGGTAGGTCTGGGGCTCTCTTTGGATAAAAAAGGTAAGGTCATCATGGGCGACGATGTACCAGCCCCGCTGAAAACGGTGCTCTCACAAACGATTGGTAAACACGATCTGCCGTTTGTGGCGCACCACAAGAACCCGAACGGCACCCATCATCTGTTGATGGATAAAATAGGGCGAGTGTTTAGCCTTCATTACGGCAAACACGGTATGGTCGGTTTGCATAGCAGCGCACCCTCGCGAAAAGACAGTGAGCTGCTGCACAGTAAAGGGGCGGCAGGCTACTCCCTGCATGTGTCTGAAACACAGGTGCGCACCGAGGCCAAGCTCAACGGTAAAGACGCCGGATCGCTGTCGCTGCCGAATCCCCCCGGCGGACTCCAGTCGCAACTTTCCGGGATTTTTCTGGACGATCATGACGAGGCGCTGCGCCTGCACGATGGCAAACTGTTCAGCCTGAGCCCCGATGGCGTCTGGCAGCAGAAAGACGATCGCAAGCACGCGCAGCTGTCCCGTCAGGCGGACGGCGGACTTTATGCGGTGAAGGAAAGTCACACGCTGAGCAACCTGTCGACCGGCGTAGAATCGGCGGCCTTTGCCGACAATATTTCTTCATTCTCCTCCAACCTTGACGGACAGACGGTGGTCTTGACGACGCCAGACCGTGGGGCGAGCACGCTTCATTTGTTGCCGGCATTGAACGCCCCCAAGGCCGAGCACCGCACGCTGCAACTGGCTTTGAACGGCGCGAGCGCGTTGGAACGCGGCAGCGAACAGGTGGATGCCAAAGCCGTAGGGCTTGATCGGCAACAGCTATTGGTGGCCGATCACGAGGGGCAAGTTTTTGTCGGAACGTTGCCTCAGGATGGAGGGCGGCGGGTCGATTTAACCCCCTTGCACAGCCCGGATCTGGAGGGCTCTCTGGGAAAAGGTCATCACACGGAGGGCTTTGTCAGCAACGGCGAAGGCAGTCTGCTCGCGCTGGTCAAAGATGCGCACGGGCATAAGCATCTTGCCGCCCCAGCGCAGGAAGGCGGCGGCTTCAAGCCGGGGTGGAATCTCAGCGATTCGCTGGTGGTGGACCACAAAATGGGGCTGCTTCACGTTGCGCCGCCCTCGTCGTCCGTCATGGATATGGGACGCCTCGGCGTGATGGCGCTGCATGAAGGCAAAGTGCATTACGTGGACAGCACCACCCGTAGCTGGACGCCGACCTCGATTTCCGCCAGTCAGCTCAAACGTGGTTTGGATAATCAGCCCTACGTCCTGCATGACGGTCAGGTCAAAGCGCTCTCAATCAATCAGAAGGCGGACAGCGTCGTTCATGGCGACAGCAATGTATTTGCTCTCAGCCACGCGCGCAATACGCCAAAGGCCGGCGATGCGCTGCCGGGACTGGAAAAGGAGCGTGGTGCGGTCGCGCTAACCGTGGTGAACGTTAATCGGTTTATCTCCGCCAATTCAGCGGGCGAAATCCAGCTGCATCAGGTCCGTCCCGGCACAAACCGGGAATCGGCGCCTGCCACGGCGTTGCCCAAGGACGGACTAACGGGCGAGATTGTCGATCTGGCGCTGGATCGCGACAGCAACCTGTTCGCGCTCAACAAAGAGGGCGCTTTATTTACCTTGCCGCGCGAGTCCTGGCAGGGCGACCACGCCGGCGCTGCCGGCGCGCGATGGCAACCGGTGGAAACGCCAGGGGGGGGTAAGATTGAACGGCTGGATACAACGCTGGAACATGACCTGCTGGTACATCAGAATGACCGTCAGCAACGTCTAACCCAAGGCGGATGGAAGGAGCATCAGCCGAACACGGCAATTACCTCGACTCAGCCGCGCGCGGCGGAAACGGTTTACGAGCGATTGAGCGGCAACGTAAAAGCCATCGCTATCCCGGGAACCGGATTGACGGCGAAACTGGATACGCAAGTTCTGGGGCAAATGGCGCAGGAAAACAAAAAGACCAACAGCAGTTTTGTCGATCGTATGCGCGCGAATGTCATCAAGCTGCCGGCTGAGCTGGGCAAGAGCGTGGGCGATGGCATTCAGCACCACTTTAAAGGCCGGGCGGGGCTGCATCCGCTCTATTCCGCTCATTCCTCGGTCTTCAAGCGGCTGGAGGTACTGAATACGCAACATCAGCGGAGTCCGCAGATAAACAGCGTCGACCTGAAGACCAAGTTGAGCCAGTTGGATCTGGGCGACGCCGGCAAGCCCATGATGGAGGCGCTGCATCTGTTCCATCAGGATTTGGAACGCAGTTCTGGCAACGCGGCGCGGTTGCTGGGCAAACATCAGGGCCTGATCAACGCCCAAGGCGAAATTAACCATCAGTTCACCCCATCTGCGCTGAAATCCGCTATTCAAGGCATGAATTCGCACCGTTCCGGGAAAAACCTCAGCGAGGCGTTGATGACGGCGACGCTGGCGCATCCTTCATCGACGGATAGCAAGGCGACCGCGTTGTTAAAGCAGTTCATCATGAAGAGGGTGGATATGAGCTACCAGAGCGACAAGGTGCTTCAGGGAGCGCACCGCGACGTGCATGATGCGATGGCGCTGACGAAATCGCGGCTGACGCTGGACACGCTGACTATCGGCGATCTGCATGGCATCGTGGATAAGCTGGCGGGATTCTCCGGCGCCTCGCCGACGAGGGCGGAGCTACAGCCGATGCAGGACGCGCTGGCGCTGCTGCGGGATCATCAATACGGCCATAACGAAGTGAAGCGCGCCACGGACATGGGATTTACCAGCTTCTCATCGCTGGAGGCGGACTACGACGCGGTGAAAACCTTTACCCGCGCCTTCAAGGACGAACGGCATGCCGTCAGCGTCACGTCGCGCACCTCGTTGCAGGCGGACGATCAGGGGCAGTTGGCCCAAAAAATGAAAGACACCGTGCTGTCGCTGAATGCCGGGGAAAGTATCAGCTTCAACCGGAATTACAACGCGGGGGTGAGCTCGGTCTATGTGATGCCGACTCAACTGGCCAAGGTAACCATCAACCATATTCCGTCGCCGCTGATCGCCAGCGGCGGAGTGACGGGCGAGCGCGGCTACAGTTTGAGTTTCAGCCGGGGGGATAACGGCATTGATGTGAGCTTTGGCCGCACCGGCGGCCTGAGCGCCAAAGCTGGAGCGATCGTCGGTCATGAACCCAAGGCCACGAAAGAAAATCTCATACTGGATGGCGACCATACGCTGACGTTCGACCTGAGGATGGGCGTCAGCGGTTCCGCCACGATTGGCTCGACCCGACAGAACGGCCTCAGCTTCACGTTGAGCGAAAAAGAGCTGCCGTCATTTATTGATGAGTTGACGCGAGGGGAAATCAATCCGCTGGAACTGGTAAAGAAAGGGACAGAACACCAGGTTAAGCAGGGGCTTTCCGTGAAGTTCGATGTGGACGGCGCATTCACTCTCGACGGCCGCGCTGCGGTCAACATGACGGATAACGACAACAAAACCTTCTCCACCACTACCCGGGCTTCGCTGGGCGTCAGCGGGGGCGTCAACGTGCTGTCCGCCAGTCACGAACACAGCACGATCCGAGGCGATCTGAATGAGAAAAACACAACCAGCAATAACCGGGTGCGGTTCTTTAACCAGGCTTCCGCAGGCGCGAACGCCGCGCTCTGGGCGGGTATGGCGACAACGCAACCGGGCAAAGGTACGCTGCCGGCAGGATTCGGCACTGGCGTCTCGGCCACACTGTCTGTCGACACCAAAACCAGCCACAGTATCGCTCTGAAGATCAAAGTGGCGGAGCCGCTACAGAAGAGCGACATTGAGGAACTGACGGCTTCGCTTGAGAAAGATTTTGGCGATGTGGAAACCCAACAACTGCTCGGCGGCGTAAAAAAGCTGGACGACATCGACGAGCAACTGGCCATCATGAATCGACACTTTGACGCCAAAACGCCGCAGAGCGATGGGCAATACAGCGCGATTCAGTCGCTCGACAAAGCCGTTCGGCAGCAGTCAGCGGCCAGGCAGCAGGCGGTCACGCTCTCCAGCGTTAGCCACAGCGCCAGCTACGCCAACTTATCGAAGTTGGACAGCAACGGCGTGCTGCACGCGTTGCGCAAGCTGGTGAGCGATAACCTGCCGCCCACCAACGCCGAACGTATCCACGCTTTCATGAACGACGACCCGACGTTAAAAGCCGTGATTACCCATCTACAGGCGCGGCCTAACGTTTCCGCCAGCGTGAATTTGGAACCCAAAGACGCAATGAAAGCGCTGGTGGAGAAGGGGATTCAGAACAATAGCCTGAGTAAAAAAAACATCGTCGACCTGTTCAAAGACAGCAACAACCTGCGTATCGGCTCGATCAGCTTTACCGAAACGGTAAAGAAAAAAGAGGGCTTCACGTTCCCCACGCCTATCATCGGTGCGTCCAGCAGCGTGGACGTCAGTATGAGCAAGTCGCTGGGAGAAATTCATTTCTCCTATGGACAGAATCAGAATACGCCAAGGCACTTTAGTCTGGCAGGCGAGATCGCGCGGGCTAATCCAACCCTGGCTCAGGCGCTGAACAGCCTGCATCAGGAAGGCATTACGCTGGCGAAACACTAATACACGATGGCACATGCAGAAGGAGCCCCACAATGCATTCCCAACAACAGGTCGCCCGTTTACTGCAGGCGTTTGGACAGGCCACACAAACCTCATTGAGGCTGGATAATGGGATTTGCGTGCTTAATGACGAGCACGGCGAAGAAGCGGCGGTGATTGACGTCCCGGCACACAGCGAACAGCTATTACTTCACTGCCGGATAGCCTCGCTTGATGGCGCGGATGGGGTAGACGAAGTGGCGATCTTTCGTCTGATGCTGCAACTTAATTTCGAAATGGCGGCAATGCGCGGTTGCTGGCTGGCGTTGGATGAGTTCAACCAGCTGCGGTTGTGCTTTCAGTATTCACTCAGCGGGTTGGATGAACATCGTTTTAACGCAGTGCTTTCCGGATTTATGCAACAGGTGAAGGAGAGTCGGGACTTTATTATCTCTCTGCTGGGGCAAATGCAGGCGGCGTAACGTATGCGGATCGTACTGGCTTAGTGGAGCGGCGCAGCGTTCATCATAGCAGGCTTGGCCGTTAGCCTGATGTCGTCACTGGAACCGGTGATGACGTCAACCTGATCCTGAACGCTTGTATTCAGCGCCGTTAAATCGCTTCGACGTCAATGTGAATGGCGTCGTAGCGCCAGTATTCGTGGTCGCAATCGATGATTCGGTCTGACTGATCCCGGTTGATACGGGTGATAAATAGCGCCGGGCTGCCTGCCGCCACGTTGAGCGCCGAGGCGGCGAGAGGCGGAGCCGGCGTCGGCAGCATGGTGAATCGAACCCGGCCATAGCGGATGCCATAGCGCGTCTCGTAGATATCGGTGAGAGATTGCGTGAGATCGGACGGAAAAATGCCCGGAAAGAAAGCGGGATTCAGGTAGTGCTCCACGTACAGCACCGCGCGTTCGTCAACGCGTCGCAGGCGGCGGATTTGGTAAACCATCGCGCCCACGGGCAGCGTCAACTGCTGGCCTATCACGTCGCTGGCGGCGATCTCGCAAGCGTCCAGCACCTCTGTAGCGGCGCGGCGTCCCTGCTGTTCGACCATGGCGTGAAAATGGCTGCGCTGCAAGGGGTTATAGACGATCCGCGGCGGAGAGATAAACCATCCTCGACGCGGCTCCCGGTAAATCACTCCTTGAGACTCCAATTGCAGCAGCGCCTCACGCAGGGTAATCCGGGTCGTGGAGAACTGTTCGCACAACGTTCTTTCCGAGGGCAGACGCGCCTCGCTCCGCCATGTTCCTTTATCAATTTGCGACAGCAGCGTCTGGCAGATCAGCGCCACGGTGGTCGAAGATTGTTGCATGAGTTCGTCAGCCTATTCTGGAGCACGACTTGCACCAGCATGGGTACACCGCCGTTTTTGATCAGAACGGTATATTGCCACGCAGTCGTCAAAAGGTCTTGCCCGGACCGTCATGGGCAGCCAGGAGTATAGCGCGTTAATTTCTACACCGTTCATCCCGCAGTCAATAGGGGCGACTGACATATAAATTTCATCTTTGGGGAGTAGATTGGCGTGGATTTTGCTGGACTAGACCAGTGTTCATTCTTATCACCAGGAGCATTCAAGATGAAAAACAGGGTTGCAACCGTATTAACGACAGCCTTCGTGCTGTCGCTTTCTCCCGCTCACGCGGCCGAAGGCTACGTCGCCGAGCTGGAGCAGGCGGCGCGGGCGGAAGGACAGGTGAACAGCGTGGGGATGCCGGACAGCTGGGCGAACTGGAAAGACACCTGGAAAGACCTGAACTCACACTATAACTTGCGCCACACGGACACGGACATGAGCTCCGCTCAGGAGATCGCCAAGTTCGCCGCAGAAAAACAGAATGCCAGCGCGGATATCGGCGATGTGGGCGCTTCGTTTGGCCCCGTCGCGATGCAAAAGGGCGTCACCCAGCCCTACAAACCCACCACCTGGTCGCAAATTCCCGACTGGGCCAAAGATAAAGACGGACACTGGGCGCTGGCGTATACCGGCACCATCGCCTTCATCGTCAATAAGCAGCTGGTCAAAGATGTGCCCCACAGCTGGGCCGACCTGAAAAAAGGCAGTTACACCGTCACTATTGGGGACGTCAGTTCGGCGGCTCAGGCCACCAACGGCATACTGGCGGCTGCCTATGCGATGGGCGGAGATGAGCGCAACCTTAAACCGGGGCTGGATCTGTTCGCCGACTTAGCCAAGGCTGGTCGGCTTGGTCTGACCAACCCGGTCATCGCCAATATCGAAAAAGGCGAAGTGCAGGTCGGGGTGGTATGGGACTTCAACGGCCTCAACTACCGCGACCAAATTGATAAAAACCGCTTTGTCGTGCTGATCCCGTCAGACGGCTCGGTGACGTCCGGCTATACCACGATTATCAACAAGTATGCCCAGCATCCTAACGCCGCCAAACTGGCGCGCGAATACATCTTCTCGGATGCCGGTCAGATCAATCTGGCGCGCGGCTATGCCCGCCCGATTCGCGCAGAGCATCTGTCGCTGCCGGATGATGTGAAAGACAAGCTGCTGCCGGCTGAACAGTATCAGTCAGCCCGTCCCATTGCCGACCCGGCTGCCTGGGAGAAAAGCGCGCGTCTGCTGCCGCGTCAGTGGCAGGAATCCGTCATGATCAACATGCAGCAGTAATCTGCCGGGGAGGGAGCAGGTATGAAATGTATTCTGGTCGTGCTGGACGGGCTGAATTATCAGGTGGCGCGCGATGCGATGGGATATCTGCAAGCGCAGTGCGATGCGGGACGGGGGCGGCTCTATCCGCTGACCAGCGAACTGCCTTCTCTCTCCCGGCCGCTGTATGAGTGCATCCTGACCGGCGTGACGCCCGTGGAAAGCGGCATCGTGCATAACGACGTTCAACGATTGTCGAATGAGCGGAGCATTTTCCATTATGCCCGTGACGCCGGGCTGATAACCGCAGCGGCGGCTTATCACTGGGTGAGCGAGCTGTATAACCGGACGCCGTTTGACCCGCCGCGTGACCGCCATACGGCGGATAAGCATCTACCCATCCAGTACGGTCATTTTTATTACGAGGACGACTACCCAGACTCCCATTTGTTGATTGACGCCGAGAGCTTGCGGCGGACCCATCGTCCGGACTTCCTGCTGGTGCATCCAATGAACATTGATGATGCGGGCCATCGGTACGGCCTGTCGTCCCCGCAGTATCGGAATAAGGCCCGGAAGGCCGACGGCTATCTTTCGCTGAGGTTGGCGGACTGGTTGTCGGCAGGCTATCAGGTTGTGATCACCGCGGACCACGGTATGAATGACGACCGCAGCCACGGCGGTGTGCTGCCGGAGGAAAGGGAGGTCCCGCTGTTTGTGTTCGGCGATGCGTTTTCCTTGGTTGACGCGTCGCTGCGCCAGACGGAACTATGTGGAACGATCTGCGAGGTTCTGGGGGTGCCGCACGATAAACCTCGCTGTTCCGCGCTGCTTGCTGACGTAGCGGGAGCGAGACGATGAAGAAAAAAGGGTTGGCGATGTTTTGCCTGCTACCATTCGCCGCGTGCTTTATTGCTTTTCAACTGGTGCCGCTGGGATGGATCGCCGTCAACAGTTTCTACAGTGACATCAACGCCAGATGGGGCTGGGATAACTACCGGGATATTCTGACGTCTCCGTTTTATCTCCAGGCGATACGGTTTTCTCTGGATATTTCGCTGTACTCCAGCCTCTATGGTTTGTTGGTCGCACTCATCGGCAGTTACTCCCTCAGTCAGCTCCGGCATGGTCGCCTGCATCGCTGCGTAATGGCATTCACCAACATGACCAGCAATTTCGCCGGCGTGCCGCTGGCGTTTGCTTTCGTGATTCTGCTGGGGCTGAACGGCTGTCTGACGCTATTGTTGAAACAGCTGGGGTTTATGGAGACGTTCAACCTCTATTCCCGCTCCGGCCTCATCGTTCTCTATACCTATTTTCAGATCCCGCTTGGCGTTCTTCTGCTGTACCCCGCCTTCGACGGTCTGAAGGCGGAGTGGCGGGAGTCTGCGGCGCTGCTCGGCGCCGGGCGTTATCGCTACTGGCGATATATCGGACTGCCCATCTTGATGCCGGCGCTGGCAGGCACCTTCGTGATCCTGCTCGCGAATGCGCTGGGCGCATATGCCACCGTGTATGCGCTGACCAACGGCAACTTCAACATCGTGCCTGTCCGTATCGCGGCGCTGGTCGCGGGTGATATCTCGCTGGATCCTAACCTCGGGAGTGCGCTGTCCATGCTGCTGGTGGTGTTGATGACGCTGATTACGGTGCTTCATCAATGGCTGATTCGTCACAGCTATCTGAATGTAAAACGTTAACGCATCGTGGAGAACGGTCATGTCTCTCTCTGAACGCGTCTACCACCGTTTCGTGGTGGGAACGCTGCTGTTCGTTCTGGTGCTGCCGCTGGCGGCAACGCTGGTTTATGCCTTCGCCACCCAGTGGGGCTCCACCGTATTGCCGGAGGGTTTTACGCTGAAGTGGATGAAAAGTTTATGGATGGACCCGCGTTTTCTGACGGCGCTGTGGCATTCATTGTTGATCTGCGGCGCTTCGCTGCTGCTGTCGCTGGCGTTGATTCTGCCGGCGATGTTCGTCATCGCCTATCAGTTTCCTCGTTTGGATGCGGTGATGAACGTCCTGATTTTGTTGCCTTTTGCCGTCCCGCCCATCGTTTCCTCCGTGGGGCTGCTGCAGTTGTACTCTTCGGCGCCGCTGATGCTGACCGGCACGCCATGGATCCTCATCGGCTGCTATTTCACCATCGCGCTGCCGTTTATCTATCGGGCCATCACTAACAATCTACAGGCGATTAACCTGCGCGAGCTG
This sequence comes from Lonsdalea populi, assembly GCF_015999465.1. NCBI lineage: Bacteria > Pseudomonadati > Pseudomonadota > Gammaproteobacteria > Enterobacterales > Pectobacteriaceae > Lonsdalea > Lonsdalea populi. The sequence continues at coordinate 1,839,782 of NZ_CP065534.1, read as the reverse complement.
ATCGATGCCGCCCACCTGTTGGGGGCGAGTACCTGGCAGGCGGCATGGAGGGTGGTGCTGCCCAATCTGCGTAAAGGCGCATTTATCGCTGTCCTGCTGTCTTTCTCCTTTCTGATCGGCGAGTTCGTGTTCGCCAATCTTCTGGTAGGGAGCCGCTACGAAACCCTGCAGGTCTACCTGTTCAACATGCGTAACGGTAGCGGACACTTCACCAGCGCGCTGGTGATCTCCTACTTCTTCGTTGTGCTGGTGGTGACGTGGCTGGCGAATTTGCTGAATAAAAACAAGGGATAAACATGGCTTATCTGCAAGTGACGCAACTGAATAAAAGTTTCGGGTCGACCTCAGTTTTCAACCAGATCGACTTCATGGCGGAAGAGGGGGAATTTGTTACGCTGCTGGGCCCGAGCGGCTGCGGCAAATCTACGTTGTTGCGTTGTATTGCCGGTCTGACGCCGGTCGACAGCGGGCAAATCCTGCTCCAGGGCCAGAATATCGTGCCGCTCTCGCCCCAGAAGCGGGGAATTGGCATGATCTTTCAGAGTTACGCGCTGTTTCCCAATATGACGGTGGAGGGCAACGTCGCTTTCGGGTTGAAGATGCAAAAATTGTCGAGCGGCGAGGTGCATCGCCGAGTGGCAGACGTTCTGGCGCTGGTGGAACTCGAGACGTTCGCCCGGCGTTATCCGCACCAGCTTTCCGGTGGCCAGTGTCAGCGAGTGGCGCTGGCGCGATCCCTGGTGACGCGCCCCCGGCTGCTGTTGCTAGACGAACCGCTTTCCGCGCTGGATGCGCGTATTCGCCGCCATCTGCGAGAGCAGATCCGCACTATCCAGCGTGAGCTGAGGCTCACCGCGCTGTTCGTAACGCACGATCAGGAAGAAGCCTTAACGCTGTCCGATCGCATCGTCCTGATGAATAAAGGCGAAATCGTGCAAAATGGTAACGCGGCGCGATTGTATACTCAGCCGGTTAATGCATTCGCGGCCGGCTTCATTGGCAACTACAATCTGTTGAGCGCGGAACAGGCTTCCCGGCTGACCGGGCAGACATTTACGCAACAGGTGGCTATTCGCCCTGAGTCAATCACGTTGACCCACCCGCAGCAGGGCGTAGCGGCGATTATCGTCGGCCATAGCCTGCTTGGCAATGTGATCCGCTATCGGGTGAGGGTACAGGAATTCGAATTGCAGGTGGATACGCTCAACCGCTCGATGGAACTGGTTTACGATGAGGGCGCTCAGGTGGGATTACTCCTCGATCTGGCGACCATTCAGGAGGTGGCATGACGTTAATTTGTACGGACAGAGAGCCTCACAAAGCCTAAACAGAGCCTCATTACCGCCACAGAGAGACGTTTTAAGGTTGATAACGACAAGCGGATTCGGGACGATTGATAGCATGCCTCCGCCGATGCTCTTCATTGGCGAGCCGGCTGCGACAAAACGCGGAAAACGGTTGGACGCTTTTGCGACACATGACGTATTTTGGCTACATCACTGGCGATAGGAAACGGTCGATCGCTGAAGGTTAAGGAGCTCTCTGTTTTGTTGATATTGCTGCACTTATTGTCCGCTGTTTCGCTGCTGGTGTGGGGGACGCACATTGTCCGCACCGGCATCATGCGAGTGTATGGCGCAGGACTGCGTCGTATGCTCAGCAAGAACGTCAGTCACAAACCGCTGGCTTTTATGGCGGGCATTGTGGTCACGGCGTTGGTACAGAGCAGCAACGCCACTATGTTGTTGGTCACATCGTTTGTCTCGCAGGGGTTGATTGCGTTGGCACCTGGGCTGGTGATTATGCTGGGCGCGGACGTCGGGACCGCGCTGATGGTACGTATCCTGACCTTCGACCTCTCCTGGCTCTCCCCGCTGCTGATCTTCAGCGGCGTCGCACTGTTCCTTAGTCGTAAACAGGCCCGCATCGGGCAGATGGGGCGTGTATTGATCGGCCTTGGGCTGATCCTGCTGGCGCTGGAGCTGATTGTAAATGCCGCCACGCCGATTACGCAGGCGGCTGGGGTCAAGGTTCTCTTCTCTTCGCTGACGGGCGACATCCTGCTGGATGCCTTGATTGGCGCCCTGTTTGCCATCGTCAGCTATTCCAGCCTGGCGGCCGTCTTGCTGACCGCGACGCTGACGGCGACCAGCGTGATCTCGCTGAAGGTCGCGCTGTGTCTGGTGGTCGGGGCCAATTTGGGCAGCGGAATGCTGGCGATGATCAACGCGAGTAAACAAAGTGTTGATGGTCGCAGGGTTGCGCTGGGTAGTCTGCTGTTCAAGCTCGCTGGCTGCGTGGTGGTGCTGCCTTTCGTCGAGATGCTGGCGGTGGAGATGGAAAAACTGCCCGTCAGCGCAGAGAATCTGGTCATCTACTTCCACGTGGTTTACAACCTGCTGCGTTGTTTGCTGATGCTGCCGGTGACCGGACGCATGGCGGAGTGGTGCCAGATGCTGCTGCGCGACAATCAGGAGGAAGACCCGCGGCTGCGTCCGCGGCATCTGGATCTCAGCGTATTGGATACCCCGGCGCTGGCGCTGGCCAACGCCGCTCGGGAGACGCTGCGGATGGGAGACATCGTGGAAAATATGTTGATCCTCACCCACGAAATGATGCACGGCAACTATCTTCAGGAGAAAACCATTCGTCGTCTGGATGACGATGTCGACGTGCTCTATACCGGTATCAAACTTTATCTGGCGCGGATGGCGAAAGACGATCTCGGTGAAAGCGACTCTCGCCGTTGGGCCGAGGTTATTGAGGTCACGATGAATCTGGAACAGGCGGGCGATATTCTGGAAAAAATGGCCGGCGATATTCGCGCTAAAGCGCAGGCATCGCGCCGGGCGTTTTCCGCAGAAGGGCAAGAGGAGCTGGACGCGCTTTACTCCCGACTGCTCGACAACCTGCGGCTGAGCCAGACCGTGTTCTTCAATAACGATATCGCCAGCGCGAAACGTCTGCGTCGCTCCAAACACCGCTTCCGCATAATGGATCGCCGGTTCGCCCATGCGCACGTCGAGCGTTTGCGGCAGAAGAACGTGCAGAGTCTGGAAACCAGTTCGCTGCATCTGGGGCTGTTAGGCGACATGAAGCGTCTGAACTCATTGTTTTGCTCGGTAGCCTACAGCGTGCTGGAGCTGGACAATCAGCATGATGAAGAACGCGACGCGGTAGAAGCCAACTAACGGCGGTTGCCGCTATTCGATTTCTCGACAGCAGTGAGAGAATGTGGCGGGGGAAACCAGGGCTTCGCGATGACGTGGGGAAGCCCTAGAGAAAAGAGAATCGCGGCGTTAGTGGCGTGAACTGTCGTTGCAGCCGCAGCCCCAGTTTTTCAGCTTGCTGGTTTTCCCAATGCCGGGATTAAGCGTATTGGTGGGATCGTTCTGCTGATAAAACGCTTTCAACGGCGGTTTGGCCTGATAAAGATGGCCGACGTTGTGCTCCGCAGGGTATTCAGCCCCTCGCTTATCGAGCAGTTCCAGCATGTGCGCCTTCAGCTTGTGGGTATCGACGCCTTTTTTTACGATGTAATCCTGATGGAATACGTGGCACATGAAGTGTCCGTAATAGAGGCGATGCACCAGCTGATCGCTGATTTCCGGCGGCAGATGCTCAAACCACTCCCGGTCGTTACGGCGCAGAGCGATATCCAGCGGCAGAATATTCTCCACCTCGTGACTATGTACCGCGTGATAGCGTATGGCGGCTCCGGCCGCCGCGAACCGATGTAAGAACGCTTTGTTGCCTTCCTCCGGCGTACAAGCGAAAAATTCGCCGTCTGCCTCGCGGAAATAGCTTTCCAGCCAACGATGCGCCTCTTCAATGCCATCTCCCGCCATTTTTAACATCAGGTGATGCTCATAGCGGTCGCGATAGGCCCGCATACGCGCAGGCAACTGAGAGGGCAGCAAACGGCTAAGCAACTGCATGGTGCGATCCACCAGGTGCGACGGCAGGAACGGAATCTTATCGAAAATGGCGTCCATCCGACCTTTAAGGTTAAAGAACATAGGCATTTTATCGGTGCCCAGCTTGTCGATCATGACGAAGGTGTCTTTACCATAGACCTCGGCCATGTTGAACATATCCCGGTGGAGATACTCTCCGGCCACCGGCAGGTGCGTAAAATGCGCCAGAATATGGCGACGCAACTCGGTCAGAACTTCCGGCTGATTGGTGCCGATGTAGAATACCTGTTGGGATTTTTGCGCCGGAAACGTATCCAGCCGCACGGCGAAGACGGCCAGTTTACCCGCGCAGCCTGCTGCTTCGTACAGACGGCGTTCGTCGGCGTTGAAGCGTGAAGGGGTATCGGCATCCACGTCCCGGACGCGTTCGGCGTATTCATGGTCGGACGCCTGGCGCTCATCGTTGACCACGTCCGCCTCGGTGTATTGATGTTGTTCCAGACGAATCAAAATTTGCTCCGGCGTCTCTCCCAGATTAATCCCCAGATGATTGACCAGTTCTACCCTGCCTCGATCGTTCACGCGTCCGTACAGCGCCATCTCCGTATAGGCGGGACCGCGATGCACCAGCGAACCGCCGGAGTTATTGCAGATCCCCCCAATGACCGATGCGCCGATACACGAGGAACCGATTACCGAGTGCGGCTCGCGGCCTAATGGCTTCAGGACGCGCTCCAGATGCCAAAGCGTGCTGCCGGGGAGCGCGACGATTTGTCGTCCTTGATCCAACAGTTGCACCTTATCCAGTCTGAGGGTGTTGATGATAACGATTTCACGGTCATAGCCGTCGCCGCTGGGGGTCGAACCTTCCGTCAGTCCGGTATTGGCGGCCTGCATAATGACAATCCGATCCGCTTCTACGCTGGCTTTGAATACTTTCCACTGTTCCAGTAGCGATCCCGGAAAGACGACCGCCAACGCATTCCCCTGACCGGAGCGGAATCCCTTTCGATAGCGTTCGGTTTTGCGCGTGTCGGTGAGGATATGAGATTTGCCGACGATACGGGTGAGGGTGTCTATAAACTCCTGGGCGTTTACGCTAAACGTAATTGAAGTAGCATGATCCTGCATGAGAGTCCGTCCTGTTAATTAATCTTATGATTTCTTTAGAAAGGATAGTGCTTATTCAGAATTTTGCGCGTATCCCCAACTCGCTCGGTAAGCTATTGTATTGGCCGCTCACACGGAGGGGGGGAGATCGTTTTTTAACCGCTTCCCAACGTGAATAACCTGTTAATGGATAAGTTAAATTCATCTAATTATCACCACAGAAAAGTTGTGCTTGGATGGCATACTTGACGACTGCAATTCAGTGTGTGGCGCGTGCGAAGGTGGTGAAACGGGGAGTCATAGTGTGTAAACGTTTCCTTATCTGTGCCTGTCATTGGCCGGAGCAAATGTTCAATGTTTACTTCGTTGTGCCGATAAGACAAAAACCCCGGGCTAAAGTTTATGTTTCCCATCATTTCTGGTTTTCCTGATGAAGACCCCTGACATGAGCACTATCGGTGACTGGCCATGACGGCGGCGCAAATATCCATTCGTGTACCCATGCAGTTAACCTGGTGTCTGGGGCTGCTTAAAAATAGAGATTGCTGCAGATGGACTTATCTCAAAGGAATGGATAACCCGTCTGCACGGAGGATATATCAATGAAGATGGAAGGTCCGGTCGCGAATTACTGTCACATATTGCTACCAGCTCTGGAGCAGACGATGCTTGCCGTCGTCCTGATTGATGAATGCGACCGCGTCCTATTTTTTAATGCGGCCGCAGAAAGACTGTGGGGATACTCGCGCGACGAAGTGCTCGGGCGACATATGCGCCCGCTGTTGCCTAAGGACATGCGCGAAGTACATACCCGTTACATCCGCAGAAACCGCCAGGCAAGCTCTCCTCGAGCGGAAGCGATGAGCCGGGAGATCCTCATGGAAAAACGTAATGGGCAGCAGCTATGGGTGAAGTTTTTCCTGTCTAAAGTCGATGTCGACGGACGTATCCATTTCATGGCGCTCGCGCGTGATATCACGGACGAGGTCGCCCGTCGGGAAGAAACCCGACTGCTGTTGCTGGCGATCAACAACACTGACCGCGCCGTCTGCGTGTTGGATGCGTCTCGACGGATCGTTCAAATCAACCGGGCATTCACTTCACTGTTTGGCTATACGGCCAAAGAGTCCATCGGCAAAGGTCCGAGCGAACTGCTGGCTAGCCCACGCACAGATAAATCGTTATTGGATAAACTGCGCACCAAAACCCAGGACTGGTTAGGCGTGCATGGCGACATCCTGACGCTGACCAAAGACGGCCGAGACGTCTGGGTGCGCTTTTCCGTTAATCCTATTGTTGACGAGCGAAACAACGAACTCATTAAAAATTATGTGGTCGTGCTGTCGGATGTTACCAAGGAACGTCTGATTCAGGATCTGGAACGCGATGCGCTGGAGGCGCTGACCAGCAGCCTGTCGTTCAACGAACTCGGTAATTTCCTGTGTCGCCGCATTGAAATGATTGTTCCCGATGTGCTGGTCTCCGTCTCTCGGGTTGAAGACAACAAACTGCGTCCTTGGGCCGCGCCCAGTTTTCATGACTCCTACGGTACGGAGTGGGAAGGCGTAGAAATAGGCGAGGGCGTCGGGGGCTGTGGAACGGCCGCGTTCAGGGGCGAACAGGTGATGGTGGATGACATCGAAACCGATCCCCTGTGGGCGCCTTACAAACACCAAGTGTTGCCGCATGGCCTGCGGGCCTGCTGGACCTACCCTATCAAACAGCGCGATGGCCGGGTGCTTGGCACCTTCGCCTTTTATTTTCGGCAGGGCTTAAAACCGAATACCTTTCTTGAACATATCGCCGACGCGAGCATTCACCTGTGTACGTTGGCGATAGAACGGGAAGAGAACCGTCATCAGATGGCTCGGGTCGTCAGATTCGATGCGCTCACCGGCTTACCGAATCGCAGCTACATGCATTGCCACGTGGATGATTTGCTCGCTTCATCCAGCCAGAAGATCGGTTTTTTCAATATGGATCTGGATCATTTTAAAGATATTAACGACATGTTTGGCCATGCGGCGGGCGATCAGGTGCTGGTGGCGATGGCCAACCGATTGCAGTCGTGGATACGTCCGGATGAGTTCATCAGCCGTACCGAAACCGACCAGTTCGTCATCGTCATGCCAAATTTTGACGTCACGCGGGCATCGGCTCTGGCGAGCCAGGTCCTTAGCATTGTACGAGCGCCGATCAAAATCAGCGGCCATCAGCTAAGTTTATCGGCCAGTCTCGGTATCAGCCAGTATCCCGAAGGCGGCGCTACGAGAGAAGTGCTGCTGACGAATGCCATGAACGCCATGTACAAAGCCAAAAAGTCTGGCGGCAATGTATTCCGATTTTTCAGCGCCGAAATGAACGTGCTGGCGCGCGAGCGATTGTTGCTCGGCGCCGCGCTGAAATCTGCCGTAGCCCATCGTCAGTTGCATCTGCACTACCAGCCTCAGGTGTGCACGCGTAGCGGAAAACTATTTGGCGTTGAGGCGTTGGCCCGCTGGCATCATCCCGAATTCGGCGATGTGCCGCCCGACCGGTTTATCCGTCTGGCGGAGGATATCGGCGAGATTGACGGCATCGGCCGCTGGGCGTTGGAAGAGGCCTGCCGCCAGATGGCCGCGTGGCGGGCTGAGGGCATTCGAGTACCGGTGGTATCGGTGAATCTCTCTTCGTATAACTTTAATCATCCGGATCTTCCTGCTTATGTGGCTCGCCAGTTGCAGACCTACGGGCTCGCGGGGTCGAACCTGACCATCGAGATCACCGAAAGCCTGATGATGGCGCTGACGGATGAAACGCTGGATATCCTTAACCGCATACGCGCGTTGGGCGTTGGACTGTCGGTGGATGACTTTGGTACTGGCTTCTCCAGCTTGTCTAGCCTCGCTAACCTTCCTGTTACGGAAGTCAAAATCGATCGCAGTTTCATCGACCAATGCGGAAAGCAAAACCGGCTGCGTTCGGTGGTGCATGCCGTCATTGGTATCGGACGTAGTCTGGATTTGATGGTGGTGGCGGAAGGGGTGGAAACGGACGAACAGCGCAGATTATTGATCGCGTTGGAGTGCCCGGTGGTGCAGGGCTATTTGTTCTCAAAACCGCTGCCGCCTAATGCCTTGAACCAGTGGATGGCGTCCTCATGCCCGAGTAAGCAGCATTGAACGACGTACGACCGTGAGCCGGGCTGCCGCCCCGAACCCCGTCGGGAAGCGCCTGCGCAGCAGGCATCGCGCGGAAACGGCGCTGGCGTACATCGCCAATATCCGCAAGATGCTCCACGCGCCGATGAAAGCGGGTGATCTTGCCGCACAAGTGATGCAGGCTCGGGGATGGAAGCCTCGCCCAGCCTGGTTCGCCTTGCCTTCGCGGCCTGCGGCCTTGACCAAGCGGCGCTGCCTCTTGGAACGTCGTTCTTGCCGAAGGAGTTCCTGCAAGCGCTGGCCCAACAGGGTGGAACCATCCCAGGACAACACGCAGCTTGGCGTGCCCGAGCGTCGCTATGTGACCAATATCAGCAAGGCTCAGGAACTGGGTACAGGTCTTGAACGGGTCACCGATGCCCACGTGCGCATGAGCCTTCAGCTACAGGCGGCCTTCGGGCTGAGACGTAAAGAACCGCTGCTGTTCCAGCCCGACTATGCGGATCGGGGCGATCACATCGTCCTCAAGGGATCGTTGACGAAGGGCGGACGGGAGCGAACTGTACCTATCACCACGACAAAAGGACTGCCAGATAACAACACTTCAAGCCGTATGAATGATTGGAAGTCGGTGTGAAAGCCGTCTGAGGATCGAAAGACATTCCTCATGAAGGCTGGAACGTCTGCGCCCGTCCCGAAAGACTGCCAGAGGCAGCTGCAAAGTAGTTGGATAGGGTTTAATGGCTACACGGGTCGTACCTTCTACTTGCAAGCTGCGCGATTGTACGGGGGCCAGCCCTACACCCAAGCCAGCTGCGATAAGAGAACACTGACTGTGCAGTCTAGTTGCGGTCTGGGCTGTATTCATGGGATGCCCTGCCAACCGACACAAATCTCGTATTGCAGCGAATAGGACCGGGCCTTGCTTCTCAGGAAAGAGCACAAAAGGATTGGCGGCTAGTTGAGAAAAGGAAACAAAGGGTTTGCTAGCCAAATCGTGCTCTGATGGTAGTAAAGCATCAAAGTGGTCACGAAAGAGCAGTTCATTCACGATACGGTCTGGTTGTTCGACCGGTGGATGGCCCAACCCAATGTCGATATCACCGCCAGAAAGTAAAATTAGTTGTTCCTGCGTTGACGCTTCTATTAGTTCTGTGTTCACGTCAGCATGCGTGGCACGTAGTTCACGCAGCATAGCTGGCAGCAAATAATACAAGGCTGCGGAGACAAAACCGATACGTAAAATGTGTTTCCCCTGGGCCGAGGCGGCACGAGCTAGCCCCTTTGCTCGCTGCTCACCCCTTACTAGTTCAAGGGCCTCTAGTCGAAAAACCTCACCTGCATTAGTGAGTTGTACCTTGCGGCTGGTACGAAGGAACAACGATGTGCCCAGTTCTGCTTCCAATCGTGCAATCACCCGGCTTAGATGCGGCTGGGCCATGCCCAATTCTTCGGCAGCCTTGCCGAAATGCAGTGTCCGAGCAACGGCCAGGAAATGGCGTAGCTGACTAAACTCCATTGATACCTCCGCATACATCAGTCGATGCCTTTTAATGACATTGATAACATCACATTCCACTCTTAAGCTCAATTTCTAACAATTTCTAGTTGTCTAACTGAGGGTAAGCATATGAAACATATACTGACCACGGCTTGCATGAGCCTTTTGCTGGCATTTCCCTGCATGGCCGAAACCGTCCGGCATGACTTCACCATCACCAATGAAGACGGCCTAAGAATATTTATTCGTGAATTGCGTGACACAGCATCAACATCCGATCGCGGCCCCATGTTGATGATCAATGGTGGTCGATCAGGAGTGCTGGCCAGTTGGGATGTGGATGCTCCCAGCACATCGGCGGCACAAGAGATTGCAAAGGCAGGACATCGGGTATATCTAATGGATATCCGAGGATTTGGTCGCTCGGAATTCCCCCCCGAAATGCAGGATACCCCTGAAGCGCGCAATGGTCCCGTCGCCGTCAGGTCAAACGAGGCCGTGCGTGATATCTCCGCAGCGGTGAAGGAAATCCGTCGTCGGCATCCTGGTGATGAACGGCTTGTTGCCATTGGCTGGGCGACGGGTTCTCAGTGGCTGGGCCATTATGCCAGCCTGTATCCGGAGCGTATCTCGCATTTGATTTACTACAACGCGGCCTATGGTGGGCCACCGGGGAAATGGCCGTTACAGCAGGAGTTTGGTGATCCACTGTCACCGACAGAGTTGGATCGTTCCCGGTTCGGTGCCTATCGGTTCGCAACCGTGGAGAACTTGGTTGGACGTTGGCGCAGCGAGGGAGTCAACGAGGAGTTCCTCGCACGCTACGCACAGTTGTCGATGGAAGGCGATGCGACCACCAACACACGCAAACCGCCCAGCTTCCGATTCCCGTCAGGTCCTACATCGGATACGCTAAAACTGGTGAACGGACACCAATTATTTGACGCGTCATTCATTCGTTCCCATGTACTAATACTGCGTTCGGAACGTGACTTCTGGTCGCGTCCGACTGATGTAACGACACTGAAATCACACCTGACAGAGGCTGAATCAATAACCACAGTCCAGATAGCAGGTGCCTCTCATTACGTTCACCTGCAACCCACGGCAGATCGTCAGAAATTCCTGGATGCCATATTGGCTTTTACAGAACCGCTTGCGAAACGAGCGCAGGGTGGTTCTACCGTTTCGTCCGACCCGCATTTCATTAATTGAGGATGCAGTTATGATGCCCCAGACTCGTCTTTGCCGAATTTTAGATCCTCCCAAATAGTTAGCCCAATTCTGTAGCAAAGATCTTCTCTGTACCAGCAACAGTGCCTTGTTGTAGATTGCTCGCATCTTGTTGCTCTGCACATGAGCCAGTTGCCGCTCAATCGCATCAGGCCTGAATCCGTACTACGGCAATGGCCTGCGTCGACAGCGTGCTGACATGATCACGCTAGGCCTTCATCTTTTCCAGGGTCGACGCCACAACGCATCACCAAGATAGAACTCGTCCCACTCGGCATCCGCCGCCTCCCCAGGGCGGAAGGCGGTCAGCGCGATCAGGAGCAGCGCAGTTTCCGGATACCCTCTGTCGTCACGCAAGGCGTGATAGAACCTCTGGATCTGCCACTGCCTTGCTTTCGCTGGCTGGCACACGCGACAGACCGCGAAGACTGGGAATCGGGTTCGAAAAGGAGGTGAGTCATAGCTTGACGCTAGACGCTTCAAGCCAATGCAAACAGGTATCTGTAGGTGAGTGTTCAGCGAGCGATCTTGCGCAGGTTTTTATCAGGTATAAAAGTGCTTGATTTAGAGTGCGCTCTATCTTCCAGGATCATCACATAGAATTTCATCTGACCATTAATGAAGTCGCCAAATGTACGGGCCTGACAGCCTACACCCTGCGTGACTACGAGCGTATCGGCTTAATCCCGAATTTTCTGGACTTTGATGAACAATAGGAACGCTCAGCAGAGCGTATTGTTTAGCGACCCATTGATTTCAAAAGGCCTGCCCAATCCACCGAGCGCTCCTGAGTTCCGAAAAATTCGTCAGACGTTAAACAAGAAGTTCATGATGTCGCCGTCTTTCACTATGTACTCTTTACCTTCTGAACGCATTTTGCCGGCTTCTTTAGCGCCTTGCTCACCTTTGTAAGCGATGAAGTCTTCATAGGAGATGGTCTGGGCGCGGATGAAGCCTTTTTCGAAGTCGGTGTGGATCTTACCGGCGGCCTGAGGAGCCGTGGCGCCGACAGGGATAGTCCACGCACGTACTTCTTTTACCCCAGCGGTGAAGTAAGTCTGCAGGTTGAGCAGCTCGTAGCCTGCGCGGATCACGCGGTTCAGTCCCGGTTCTTCCAGTCCCAGCTCAGCCATAAATTCATCGCGTTCTTCGTCATCCAGCTCGGCGATATCCGCTTCAACGGCGGCACAAACGGCAACCACGACGGAACCTTCTTTCGCTGCGATTTCACGCACCTGATCCAGGTACGGGTTATTTTCGAAGCCATCTTCGTTGACATTGGCGATGTACATCGTCGGTTTCAGCGTCAAGAAGCTCAAATAGCGGATAGCGGCTTTTTCTTCGTCGCTCAGGTCAATAGCGCGCAGCATACCGGCGTTTTCCAACTGTGGCAGGCATTTTTCCAAAGCTGACAGCTCAGCTTTAGCGTCTTTATCGCCGCCTTTGGCTTTTTTCTGGATGCGGTGGATAGCGCGTTCGCAGGTATCCAGGTCGGACAACGCCAGTTCGGTGTTAATGACGTCGATATCATCAGCCGGATCGACTTTGTTGTTAACATGGATGATGTTGTCGTTTTCGAAACAACGAACGACATGGCCGATCGCTTCAGTTTCACGAATGTTGGTCAGGAACTGGTTGCCCAGACCTTCGCCCTTAGAGGCGCCTTTAACCAGACCGGCGATATCCACGAACTCCATCGTGGTGGGCAGGGTGCGCTGCGGTTTGACGATTTCGGCCAGTTTGTCCAGACGCGGATCCGGCATCGGTACAACGCCGGTGTTCGGTTCGATGGTACAAAACGGGAAGTTGGCCGCATCAATACCTGCTTTAGTCAACGCGTTGAAGAGGGTGGATTTACCCACGTTAGGCAGCCCAACAATACCGCATTTGAATCCCATGTTTACATCACCTTAAATAACTTGTTAATCAGACTGTTAATGCAACAGCCCGTCTGAATACGAAAATTACGCCCAATTATACACAAATGCAGGGGCGTTATGCGACTGACCCCATCAAACCTTAAGATGCCTTGAAGGCATGCAGCCGATTCATCGCTTTGACCATGCCTTCGCGCAGCATGATTTCGCTACAGCTTAAGGCTTCATCAATGGACTGATCGATCAAAGTCTGCTCGCTGACGGGCGGTTTGCCCAGAACGAAACCAACGACTTTATTTTTGTCACCCGGATGGCCGATGCCGATACGCAGTCGGTGAAAATTCGGGTTATTCCCGAGTTTGCTGATGATATCTTTCAGCCCATTGTGACCACCGTGGCCGCCACCCAGCTTAAGTTTGGCGACACCGGGCAACAGGTCCAGCTCGTCGTGTGCGACCAGAATTTCATCAGGCTGGATGCGGTAAAACGTCGCCATCGCCGCCACGGCCTTGCCGCTAAGATTCATAAATGTGGTCGGCACCAATAAACGAACGTCATGTCCCGCTAACGCCAGGCGCGACGTGTAGCCGAAAAATTTGCTTTCTTCTTTGAGCGGCTGGCGGTGGGATTCGGCCAAACGGTCGATATACCAGGCGCCCGCGTTATGGCGGGTAGCCGCATATTCAGCACCCGGATTCGCCAGCCCCACAATCAGTTTGATACTGCTCACGATACTTTTCCAGATAGGGCGTTACGCCAGTAACGCTGAAGTCAGAGACAAATAACAGGCCCGCTAGTTTACACTCAGGGGGAGGGGATCACCAATATCACACCCGCCCCAGGGTATAAAGCCGCTATTTGTCCGCAGACTGACAATAAATTGTAGGTAAGATGACTGTTTTTTATTCATTTTATGTGATCGTCTCCGCAACAGCGACTGGCACAGCGCCTATAATTTTGACTAATAAGAGGGATTGCTAGGATATCCCCGTTATCAGTCAAACCCTTTCAGGAGGTGGATATGAGACGCAAACATGCTGTTATGACAGGAAATCTGCTGATGAGTATCGGCCTCGTGCTGATGGTGGCCAGTGTCGCTTATGCCATCATCAGCCAATTGCCGGATTGGCACCTGCCGGGATCGGGGCGCTATCTGGATTTGATGGGAATATTTTCCGGGGCGATCGTCTGGCTCATCGGCGCACGCATTGGCGGTAGGGATTCGGTGTCGGACCGCTATTGGTGGGTTAAACATTTCGATAAACGTTGTCGCCGTACAGAGCGTCTTCCCTAACGGTTCGTCAACGTAGGGCTGCACCAACAAAAATGCCACCGGAAAATCGATGGCATTTTCTTACATCACTGACGTGAACGATTAGTGTTCGAACATGGCAGAGATTGATTCTTCGTTACTGATGCGGCGAATGGCTTCAGCCAGCATGCCTGATAACGTCAGCGACCGCACATTCGGCAGCGCTCTGATGTTATCAGCCAGAGGGATGGTGTCGCAGACAATCACTTCATCAATCTGAGAATTTTTGATGTTGTCGTGGGCATTGCCGGAGAAAATTGGATGAGTGGCGTAGGCAAACACACGTTTCGCACCGCGCTCCTTCAACGCTTCTGCAGCTTTGCACAGCGTACCGCCGGTATCAATCATGTCATCCACCAGGATGCAGTCACGACCCGCGACGTCACCGATAATATGCATCACCTGAGAAACGTTGGCGCGAGGACGACGTTTATCAATGATGGCCATATCCGTATCGTTAAGCAGTTTCGCAATGGCGCGAGCGCGAACGACACCGCCAATATCCGGAGAGACAACGATCGGGTTATCCAGATCTTGCTGCAGCATGTCTTCCAGCAGGATTGGGCTACCAAATACGTTGTCTACCGGCACATCAAAGAACCCCTGGATCTGCTCAGCATGCAGGTCAACCGTAAGAACGCGGTCAACACCTACGCTGGAAAGGAAGTCAGCGACAACTTTTGCCGTAATCGGCACACGAGCGGAGCGGACGCGACGGTCCTGGCGAGCATAGCCGAAATAGGGGATTACCGCGGTAATTCGTCCAGCAGAAGCACGGCGCAGAGCATCAACCATGACAACCAGCTCCATCAGGTTGTCGTTGGTCGGTGCGCAGGTGGACTGGATAATGAAAATATCACCACCACGGACATTTTCGTTGATTTGCACGCTGACTTCACCATCGCTAAAGCGACCGACGGCGGCGTCACCAAGGCTGGTGTACAAACGGTTAGCAATACGTTGCGCTAGTTCCGGGATGGCGTTACCAGCAAAAAGCTTCATATCAGGCACGAGAAGAACCTCAAGCTTGCGTCCAGAGAAATACTCGACCCACTGGGTAGGAAGAATATGCATACGGGTATGGGTAAAGAGCGTTAAAACACCACTGATGCCGGTGGTTTTTTAGCGACCCTCGGGTAGTCCGGAAAGCGTTTGTTGCAAGGGAGATACATTAGCACCGCGAGCAATAAAACCGTTTAAATTTTCCGGGGCTTGGTCGAGCACATGACGAGCAGCAGACTCGGTGTCGAACTCTGCAAACACACAAGCGCCTGTGCCGGTCAAGCGCGCCGGGGCGTATTCTAACAGCCATGAAAGTAGCTGTTCAACCTCACGAAAACGTTTTCTCGCTACAGGTTCACAATCATTGGCGAAGGGATAAGCCAATAACGCCTGCAATGTACGCACCGGTGAATCCCGCTTGAGATCGGGAGCGTTGAATATCTCCGGCGTCGAGATGCTGATGCCAGGGTGGGCGACCAGATACCATTTTTCTTCCGGCTCGACGAACGTCAGCGCTTCGCCGATGCCTTCCGCGAAGGCGGCGTGACCACGAATAAACACCGGTACATCTGCTCCCAGTTGTAAACCCAGCTCTGCCAGCGTTTCGGGTGGCAAGCCGCATTTCCACAAATAATTTAGCGCAACCAGCACGGTGGCGGCATTCGACGAACCGCCGCCCAGTCCGCCGCCCATCGGTAACCGTTTAGCGATGGCGATGTCAGCGCCGGAGAATGGTCGGTTTTGCTGACGGCAATACGCCTGCAGCAATGTGGCCGCTCGAACGATGAGATTTTGCTCAGCGGGAACGCCGTTCATGTCGGTCAACAGCGAAATCGTTTCGCCCGCCTGAGGGATGATGGTTAACGTGTCACCGTAATCCAAAAACTGAAACAGCGTCTGCAGATCGTGATAACCGTTAGCCCGACGCCCGGTGATATAGAGAAACAAATTCAGTTTGGCCGGAGACGGCCAGGTTATTTTATTCGTCGACATGGCTTACTGAACCATCCAGTTGTCCATTCGCAGCTTGATGCGCCGTTCGCCCTGACTTAATTCGAGGCTCTTCGGCATTGGCATAATGCTATCGGTGTACTGCTGATAATTGACGTTCCAGCTCTGTCCGCCTTGTTGATAGGTTACTGTGTGCAGCAGATAGTGTTGGTCGAGCGTAAACTGCTGGGCGTCGCCGGGCAGGCCTACAATCCATTGGCGCAGGTTATTTATCGGGATATCCATACCGGTCAACTGGCGCACCATGTCTTCGGCATCTTTTCCCACGTAACGTTTTCCCTGGCCATCGGTAATCTGGACGCTATTCGGCTGTGCTTTCAACTCCAACTCGGTGCTGCCGAGAGGGTTGGTCAGGAGCAGACGATAGTTTTGCGCAGAAGTTTGTTGCCAGAAGAAGCGGGCATAAAGTTTTTGCCTATCTGAAATATAGGCAAAGGATCCGCGGGTCTCATACTGGCTCAAATGTTGTACTTTTTGTTCATGCTGCCGCCACTGTGGGGAAGTCGGACTTTGCCCGGGTAATTCTGGCTGTCGCGTACTACAGGCCGTTAGCAAAATACTCGCGAGAGGCAGTAATTGCAGGCAACGGACACATTTTTTTGACATGGATATGGGGTCCTCTGGAACAGGAAAAATGCGGGATAAGGTGTCACGCTAGCGGGCTTCATGTTTATCGTCAATGATTGTTATCGCCGCCGAAAATTATTTAAGTGCCGTCAATGGGGCCTATCCCTTCACTTTTCTTAAAAGGAGGGTTCAAGTAGAATGCCCCCACGGATGAAGTCCATACTAATATCGGTATTACTCAAAGACTCATGACCCTGCTTGCGCTTGGCATTAATCATAGAACGGCTCCGGTTTCTTTGCGGGAACGCATTGTGTTCTCGCAGGATAAACTTGGGGCAGCGCTGCACAGCCTGTTACAGCAACCGCTGATACAGGGTGGGGTACTGCTATCCACCTGTAATCGCACTGAACTCTATCTGAGCGTGGAAGCCGAAGAGAATCGGCGTGAACAGCTCATTCACTGGCTGTGCGAGTTTCATCACCTTAGCGCGGACGACGTGCGTAAAAGCCTGTATTGGCATGAGGGCAATGCGGCTGTTAGCCACCTGATGCGTGTCGCCAGCGGTCTGGATTCCTTAATCCTTGGCGAACCTCAGATTCTTGGCCAGGTCAAAAAAGCGTTTGCGGAATCTCAGCGTGAACGTTCTCTGTCAGGCGACTTGGAACGTCTGTTCCAGAAATCCTTTACGGTCGCGA
The DNA here is from genome assembly GCF_015999465.1 of Lonsdalea populi. Lineage (NCBI taxonomy): Bacteria > Pseudomonadati > Pseudomonadota > Gammaproteobacteria > Enterobacterales > Pectobacteriaceae > Lonsdalea > Lonsdalea populi. The sequence continues at coordinate 1,822,416 of NZ_CP065534.1, read as the reverse complement.
AACGCGTCCGTACCGAAACAGATATCGGCGCCAGTGCTGTCTCCGTCGCCTTTGCCGCCTGCACGCTGGCACGTCAGATTTTCGAATCGCTGGCGGAGGTCAATGTCCTGCTGATCGGCGCCGGTGAAACGATCGAGCTGGTGGCGCGTCATTTGCGCGAACATCAGGTCAAGCGTATGTGGATTGCCAACCGGACGCGTGAACGCGCACAGGTCTTGGCCGACAAGGTGGGGGCAGAAGTCATTACGCTGAGCGAGCTGGACGGCCAACTGGCGCAGGCGGATATCGTCATCAGTTCCACGGCCAGCACGTTGCCTATTGTTGGGAAAGGGATGATGGAGCGCATGCTTAAAGTGAGGCGTAACCGCCCTATGCTGATGGTGGATATTGCGATACCGCGCGATATTGAGCCGGAAGTCGGCAAGCTGCCCAACGTCTACCTATACAGCGTGGACGATCTTCATGCAATCGTGCAGCAGAATCTGGCGCAACGCAAAGCCGCTGCCGTGCAGGCCGAAACGATCGTTCAGCAGGAAAGCTTGGAATTTATGGGCTGGATGCGTGCGCAGACGGCGGTAGAAACCATTCGTGACTACCGCTCTCAGGCGGATATGTTGCGTGAGGAAATGACGTCCAAGGCGCTGGAGTCGATCCAGCAGGGCGGGGACGTGGAAGCTATCGTGCAAGAGCTGACGCATCGCCTGACTAACCGTTTAATTCATGCACCAACCATCTCTCTTCAGCAGGCTGCCCGCGACGGCGATCAGGACCGTTTGCAAATTTTGCGTGACAGCCTCGGCTTGAACTAGCATCCTTCTCACCCTTTTCGATTAACGACAGGATATAACACCACGCATGAAGCCTTCTATTGTTGCCAAACTGGAAACACTGCAAGAGCGCCATGAAGAGGTCCAGGCGCTGTTGGGCGATCCCGGCGCGATCGCCGATATTGACCGTTTTCGCGCGTTGTCCCGGGAATATGCTCAGTTGACCGACATTACCCGTTGTTTCCAGTGCTGGCAGCAAACGCAGGAAGATATTGCCACGGCGGAAGCGATGATGGACGATGCTGAAATGCGAGAAATGGCGCAGGAAGAGCTAAGCGAAGCAAAATCCGCAAGTGAGGAGTTGGAACAGCAACTGCAGGTGCTGCTGTTGCCGAAAGATCCTGATGACGATCGCAACTGCTATCTGGAAATTCGTGCCGGCACCGGCGGCGATGAAGCCGCGATTTTCGCCGGCGATCTCTTCCGTATGTATAGCCGCTATGCAGAATCACGCCGCTGGAAGGTGGAAATGGTCAGCGCCAGCGATGGCGAGCATGGAGGTTACAAAGAGGTGATCGCTAAAGTGATCGGTGATGGTGCATACGGACAGTTGAAGTTTGAGTCCGGCGGCCATCGCGTACAGCGTGTCCCGGCGACGGAATCTCAGGGGCGCATCCATACCTCCGCCTGTACGGTGGCCGTGATGCCGGAAGTGCCGGAAGCTGAACTGCCGGAGATCAATCCGTCAGATTTGCGCATCGATACCTTCCGCTCATCCGGCGCGGGCGGCCAGCACGTCAACACCACCGATTCCGCTATCCGCATCACGCATATTCCTACCGGCATCGTCGTTGAATGTCAGGATGAGCGTTCGCAGCATAAAAACAAAGCCAAAGCGCTTTCCGTGCTGGGTGCGCGCATCCGTGCCGCAGAAGTGCAAAAGCGTCAGTTGGAAGAGGCTTCAACGCGCCGAAACCTGCTAGGCAGCGGCGAACGTTCCGACCGTAACCGTACCTACAACTTCCCGCAGGGACGCGTGACGGACCACCGCATCAACCTGACCTTATACCGTCTGGATGAAGCGATGGAAGGCAAACTGGATATGCTGATCCAGCCGATTGTGCAGGAATACCAGGCCGACCAGCTGGCCGCACTGTCCGAGCAAGAGTAATGGATTATCAACGCTGGCTGCAGCAGGCCATTGCACGGTTGCAGGACAGTGATAGTCCCCGGCGCGATGCGGAAATCCTGCTCGGTTTCGCGACGGGGAAAGCACGTACTTTTATCATGGCGTTTGGCGAAACCATGTTGTCTGAGGCAGAACAGAGGCAACTGTCGCAATTGCTGGAAAGGCGTGTTGCCGGTGAGCCGGTCGCCTATCTTACTGGCCAAAAAGAGTTCTGGTCGCTGCAGCTGACCGTTTCTCCCGCCACGCTCATACCGCGGCCGGATACCGAGTGTCTGGTCGAACACGCTCTGAGTTATCTTCCGGCGGAGCCTGCTGACATACTGGATTTAGGCACCGGCACGGGCGCTATCGCATTAGCTATCGCCAGCGAGCGTCCGGATTGCCGCGTACAGGGCGTCGATATTCAGCTCGAGGCGGTCACGTTAGCAAAGGAAAACGCGCAGCGCCTCGGCATCAGCAACGCCTATTTTACTCAAGGAAGCTGGTTTTCTAGGGTTGAAGGACAACGCTTCATCCTTATCGTGAGTAATCCGCCCTATATCGACGCCGAAGATATCCATTTGTCCCAGGGCGACGTGCGCTTTGAACCGAGCGGCGCCTTGATCTCAGGTGAAGAGGGACTAGCGGATCTGCGCGTGATTATTACGGAATCTCCCCAGTATCTTCTGCCCGGAGGCGGGCTGCTGTTGGAGCATGGTTGGCAGCAGGGGGCTGCAGTACGCTCCATGCTGGAACAGCGAGGTTTCATTCGGGTAAAAACGCATAAAGACTACGGCAGCAACGAGCGTGTTTCGCTGGGTTTTTGGCCGGAATGACGATCCTTTCTCCCCTAACTCCGGCAAAATGATACACATCGCTCATTTTGCCTACCCTTCATCGTGGAATGCTGGCTGCGAGAGAGCCCGTTTGGCATAATTACTTACATTCTGTCTTGCGTTCGGGGTTGTAGCCCCTGCGACGACGACAGAAAATTAGCAGGATAGCGTTAATGTTTTGCCTTGGTGGGCCTGCTATCTATTAAACGCTGGATTTTCACCAAGTTACCTATGCTGATGGAATACCTATGAGTGCTATTGCCGATTTCGAATTTAACCGCTCACCGTTGAGTGAAGGGGTAATCTTAGTTTCCCAGGAAATACGCTGTGACTTCTCTGCAACGGAAGTGCGACGAAATCTGCAACACCTTGTCGATGAGGCCCGGACGGCTATCCCGACTTATCTTGCCCCGGAACAAAAACTTGAAAAGCTGATTGGGCTGTTTTTCGGCTCATGGGGATTTGGTGGTGCCAGCGGCGTATATCGGCTGTCAGACGTATTATGGCTGGATAAGGTTCTATCCACTCGTCAGGGGATGCCGGTTTCGCTGGGCATTATTTTCATGCATATCGCTCAGCAGATTGATTTGCCGTTGATGCCGGTTATTTTCCCCACCCAGTTTATTATTCGTGTCGACTGGCTGGATGACGAAATGTGGCTCATCAATCCGCTTAACGGCGACACGCTGAGCGAACATGTGCTGGATGTCTGGCTGAAAGGAAACATTGGTCCTTCAACTCGGCTGTTGGATGAGGATCTGGACGAAGCGGAAAACGTCATGATTGTCCGCAAATTGCTGGATACGCTGAAAATTGCGCTGATGGAAGAAAAGCAAATGGAGCTGGCTCTGCGCACCTGCGAGGCCGTGCTTCAATTCGACCCGGAAGACCCTTATGAGATACGCGACCGGGGATTGATCTACGCTCAGCTTGATTGCGACCATATTGCGCTCTCTGACCTGAGCTACTTTGTAGAACAATGTCCCGAGGACCCTGTCAGTGAGATGATCAAAGTACAGATACACTCGATCGAACAGAAAGACATTGTGTTGCATTAACTGCGAGTTTGATTTTGATTTATCCGACATTAAGGTAACTGTATGAATAACAAAGTGGTTAACGTCGGGAATATCCCGGTTGCCAACAATCTTCCTTTTGTACTATTTGGCGGCATGAACGTACTTGAATCACGCGATCTGGCGATGCGGATTTGCGAGCATTACGTCACCGTCACGCAAAAGCTGGGTATTCCCTACATTTTCAAAGCGTCGTTTGATAAAGCTAACCGCTCTTCTATCAACTCTTACCGTGGCCCAGGGCTGGAAGAGGGGATGAAGATTTTTCAGGAGCTTAAGCAGACCTTTGGCGTGAAGGTTATCACCGACGTTCACGATGCACTGCAGGCTCAGCCGGTATCAGAAGTCGTTGACGTTATTCAGCTGCCTGCATTTCTGGCGCGTCAGACGGATTTGGTTGAAGCGATGGCCAAGACTGGCGCCGTGATCAACGTCAAAAAACCGCAATTCATCAGCCCAAGCCAGGTCGGGAATATTGTTGATAAGTTCCGTGAAGGGGGAAATGAGCAGGTCATCTTGTGCGACCGCGGTAGTAATTTCGGTTACGACAATCTGGTTGTCGACATGTTGGGCTTCAATGTAATGAAGCAGGTCTCTGATGGTTCACCGGTCATTTTCGACGTCACTCATGCCTTGCAGTGTCGTGACCCGTTCGGTGCGGCATCGGGCGGACGTCGTGGTCAGGTGACGGAACTGGCAAGAGCAGGGATGGCTGTCGGTCTGGCTGGTCTGTTCATTGAGGCGCATCCAGATCCGGATAATGCCCGTTGCGATGGGCCTTCAGCGTTACCGCTGAGCAAACTGGAGCCATTCCTGATGCAAATCAAAGCGATTGATGATCTGGTGAAGAACTTCCCTGAACTGGATACTAACCATTAAGTTCTTAGCGTATTAGCGTATGCTTACTACTGAGCCTGCCAACGTGCGGGCTTTTTTATTTGCTCAATCATCGAATCCATATTAGTTACAACATACATTCAGCTCAATTAAACAACCTTACCTAAGCATCGGCGTTTTAACTTATTCATACAGAAGAAACAAAGGGCGGGGCTCATCTCAAATTAATCGAAAGGACGCTTGCCACGGAAATGACTTCAAGCCTCATATTCAAACCAGCTGGATCGAGGTTGACTGCGAAACTTAATTAAAGGTAGGTAAATTGACTCGATATATTTGATTTATCGACCCATTGCCGTTAATACGCCAGTAAGAGTCGCATGTTGAAGATTGAGAGGGGACAAATAAATGGGATACCGGCTATGAGCAGATATCCCATCAAGGTGAGCGTTTACTTGTAGAGATCAGCGCTAATCGTGTAACGATCGGCTTTATCTTGCCACTCTTTGGTGATGTGATAGTACTTCGCGCCTTTATCCGCGGCGCGCTTGGCAATAGCTTCGGTCATCTCTGTCGGCGTGCTGAACCGTCCGCGAATGCTCACGGAATCGAATGGCACCATTTGTGCCGCCGTCGCATTGTTCAGTTCCTGGATACGATTACCGTCTTTTGTCGTCACCGTATAACGCGGACCAACGCTGGAGGACTGCGTCTGAAAGAAGTTGCCGACATTGCTGCTCAGGCTGGAAGAGGTCGCCACGCCAGGGATTTCCACACGTTTAGCCGCTTCGCCGCCTGCGGCCAGCGCCGCTTTACCAGCCTCGGAATCGGCAGGGATGACATCCGAACTCTGGACATGGCGTTTAGCCGCATCTTTTTTGTAGATGAAAGCGGTAATATTCTGGCTGTTGCCGCGGGAGTTGATGTCAACTTGGCGGGCAATAAAGAAGGCATAAGCACCTTTGCGCTGAGCCGCTTCGCCAATCGCCGCAGTAACATCTAACTGCGTTGGGAAGTAGCCGTTCACGGTAACCGTGTCAAAAGGCTCCAGCTGCGACGCCTCATTTTTTGGCAGCTCTTTCACGCCGCTAAATGCGCGATAGGTTGTGACGTCGGAAACCTTGGGCGCATCATTGTGGTACAGGTCTACCGTCACCGCCCAGCGTCCACCGTTAACTTCAGCCGTGCTTTGGATGTAAAACGCATCTGCGCCTTTTTCGTCAGCGCGCTTAGATGCGTCGGCAGCCGCTTCATAGATAGCGTTATAGCGCCCCATGAAGGTAATACGTTCAAAGGGTTTTACGGCTTCGGCCTTTTCTGGAGTCAATTCCTGCGCAGCCTGCGCGGAAAACGCTAATATGGAGAGGAGGGTGGAGGCAATAACGCGAGTTCTCAGCTTCATAAAAAATCCTTTCGCCTGACGCAGTACGGTTAATTCGAATAGGCACGCTGTGTGTTAGTCGCCGATTATGTCACGTAATAATCCCCAGTGCTTCAGCATTTTAAAGCAAACACCCTTGCTGGATCATCGACCATAAAGAGGAGGGCAAACGTGGAAATAAAGACAACTGATATAACTGAGTCAATCATGATTGTTTTTTATTAGCGTTCCCCGCCATTAACCACGCCTATCGGCTGATTTTGTGAACCGACCGAAAATATTTTTTCGACAATTATGTTAACGAACATGAGGTTTAGGGGCTGCAGACGCGAAAAATCGTGGTTCGGCTCGCCTTTACAGAGGTTTTAAATCAAAATTATTTTACAAGTGGATCATTACTTCCATTTTCAGTAGGTTATAACGGCATTTATCGAAAAGTTCGAGGGTGTGAACTTATACGGTAGATAATTTTTCAGGTAAATCATTATAACAACCTTCGTTAAATATGAGCGAAAAGGGATTCCGTATGCGTATTGGTGTACCAAAAGAACGGCTAACCAATGAAGCCCGCGTGGCCGCAACGCCGAAAACGGTGGAGCAGTTGCTGAAATTGGGCTTCGAGGTAGCAATAGAACGTGGGGCTGGGAAGCTTGCCAGCTTCGAAGATTCCGCCTATGAACAGGCCGGCGCGACGCTCCTGGATACAGCGGATATTTGGCAGAGTGACATCATCCTTAAAGTGAATGCGCCGGAAGATGACGAGGTCGCACTGACTCGCGCTGGCAGCACCGTAGTCAGCTTCATCTGGCCCGCACAAAACCCTGAATTGTTGAAAAAACTGGCTGACCGTCAGGTGACCGTGATGGCAATGGACTCCGTACCGCGTATTTCACGCGCACAGTCTCTGGATGCCCTGAGTTCAATGGCCAATATCGCTGGTTACCGTGCGATCGTTGAAGCCGCCCATGAATTCGGCCGTTTTTTTACCGGACAAATCACCGCAGCGGGTAAAGTTCCTCCGGCGAAAGTCATGGTGATCGGAGCCGGCGTTGCCGGGTTGGCCGCTATCGGCGCGGCGGGGAGCCTGGGTGCTATCGTTCGTGCCTTCGATACCCGTCCTGAAGTGAAAGAGCAAGTGCGTAGCATGGGCGCAGAGTTTCTGGAACTGGATTTCGAAGAAGAAGCTGGCAGTGGCGACGGCTACGCCAAAGTGATGTCAGAGGCCTTTATCAAAGCGGAAATGGCGCTGTTCGCCGCCCAAGCGAAAGAGGTGGATATCATCGTCACCACTGCGCTGATCCCCGGTAAGCCTGCACCACGTCTCATCACCAGAGAGATGGTGGAGAGCATGAAACCTGGCAGCGTTATCGTCGATTTGGCCGCGCAAACCGGCGGAAACTGCGAACTGACGGTGGCCGACAAGGTCACGGTAACGGACAATGGCGTCAAGATCATCGGTTACACCGACCTGCCTAGCCGCTTGCCCACACAGTCTTCCCAGCTGTACGGCACCAACCTGGTGAACCTGCTGAAACTGTTGTGCAAAGAGAAGAATGGCGAAATTGATGTCAACTTCGAAGATAACGTAATTCGCGGCGTAACCGTCGTGAAAAGCGGTGAAATCACCTGGCCGGCACCACCGATTCAGGTATCCGCTCAGCCGCAGCAGGCCCAACCTGCCGCCGCCGCGCCGAAGAAACCGGAAGCGAAACCTGCCTCTCCGTGGAATAAATACATCATCCTCGCGGTGGCTATCGTCCTGTTCGGCTGGTTGGCCAACGTGGCGCCGCCAGAGTTTCTGTCGCATTTCACCGTGTTCGCGCTGGCCTGCGTGGTCGGATACTACGTGGTATGGAACGTCAGTCACGCGCTGCATACGCCGCTGATGTCCGTGACGAATGCCATTTCTGGCATCATCGTCGTCGGGGCACTGCTGCAGATCGAGCATGGCGGCTGGGTGTCGTTCTTTTCCTTTATCGCTGTACTGGTTGCCAGCATCAATATCTTCGGTGGTTTCACCGTCACTCAGCGCATGCTGAAAATGTTCCGCAAGAATTAAGGAGTCAAGGATGTCTGGTGGATTAGTTACGGCAGCCTACATCGTCGCTGCCATATTGTTTATTTTCAGCCTTGCAGGGTTATCCAAACATGAAACCTCTCAACAGGGGAACATTTTTGGGATTACCGGTATGGCGATTGCGCTGCTGGCGACCATTTTGGGACCAAATGCCGATAACGTCGGGTGGATCATCGTGGCGATGGCTATCGGCGGCGGTATTGGCGTGCATCTGGCGCGCAAAGTTGAAATGACGGAAATGCCGGAGTTGGTGGCGATTTTGCACAGCTTCGTGGGTTTCGCTGCAGTATTGGTTGGCTTTAATAGCTATATCGACCACGGTGAAATTACCGATCCTGTTCTGATCAACATTCACATGACCGAGGTTTTCCTGGGCATATTCATCGGTGCGGTCACCTTTACAGGTTCGGTTATCGCTTTCGGGAAGCTCCGTGGAACCATCTCCTCCAAACCGCTGATGCTGCCTAACCGCCACAAGCTGAATCTGGCGGCACTGGTCGTATCTTTCCTGTTGTTGTTGGTCTTCGTGAATACAGGCAGCGTTTCCTTGCAGGTGCTGTCTCTGCTGCTGATGACGGCTATCGCACTGGTGTTCGGCTGGCATTTGGTCGCGTCTATCGGGGGCGCGGACATGCCGGTTGTGGTTTCCATGCTGAACTCCTATTCAGGTTGGGCCGCTGCGGCAGCGGGTTTCATGCTGAGCAACGACTTGCTGATCGTCACCGGTGCGCTGGTTGGTTCTTCCGGTGCCATTCTGTCGTACATCATGTGTAAAGCGATGAACCGCTCCTTTATCAGCGTCATCGCGGGCGGGTTTGGTACGGACGGCGCCGTCTCTTCAGCCAGCGAGGAAGTGGGCGAATACCGCGAAACCACCGCGGAAGAGGTGGCTGAACTGCTGAAAGGCTCCAGTTCAGTCATTATCACCCCGGGCTATGGTATGGCCGTCGCACAGGCGCAATACCCGGTTCATGATATTACCGCCAAGCTGCGAGAACGCGGCATCAATGTTCGTTTTGGTATCCATCCGGTCGCCGGACGTCTGCCGGGTCACATGAACGTGCTACTCGCCGAAGCCAAAGTGCCCTACGACATCGTGCTGGAAATGGATGAAATCAATGATGATTTCACCGACACTGACACCGTCCTGGTTATCGGCGCCAACGATACGGTCAACCCGGCCGCGCAGGAAGATCCAAACAGTCCCATCGCGGGAATGCCGGTTCTAGAAGTGTGGAAAGCGCACAATGTTATCGTGTTCAAACGCTCAATGAACACGGGTTATGCTGGCGTGCAAAACCCGCTGTTCTTCAAAGAGAACACGCAGATGCTGTTTGGTGATGCTAAAGCCAGCGTCGAAGCCATTTTAAAAGCGCTCTGAGCTTTCTTTTACGCTCTCCCAACGCCGCCTCGTGCGGCGTTGTTTTTTTCTTTCGGCAAAAGCCTCTCTCGTTCACTCTTCAATCACACAATACGGACTTCCGTTAACTAGAACGTCGGCGAATAAAGCAAACACGCGAGGGATTATTGCGTGGGTGACCAAGCTGTGCGGCGGTCATGTATCTGTGTGATTATGAATAAGTTAGACGAGGGAAGTATGCAGGGCGCCCAATATTCTGCGCCCTGCAATAAAGCGCTATTTGTTACTGCTCGCTAAATTATTCTGGCGCGTTATCGTCGCCACTGTCGCCAGAGGCCAAGGGAGAGACGAAATCATCCGGCTTGATCGCCAGTAAATCGCATTTCAGGCGGTCAATCACGTGTTCGACGGTGTTGCCGATAAAGGCGGCGGACAAACCCGTTCGACCGAGAGAGCCGAGAACGACGACACCGGCCTGCAGATGTTCCGCCAAATCGGGGATCACCTCTTCAGGCAATCCTTTTTCAACGTGGGTAAGACGCTCGTCGAGGCTGAATTTTTGCCGCAACGCCTTCATCGCCAACAGGTGCTGGCCGCGGATGGCGTCGTTGTACACGCTGGGGTCAAAGTCCGGCAGTTCAATGGCGACATTGATGGGCGTCGCCGGATACGCCCCCACCAGATGCACATCGGTCTGATTGACCTGTCTGGCGAGGTCCAGCGTTTCGGAGACCAATTTGATATTCAGTGGGTCGTGTAAAGGATCTTCGCTCGCAAGGTTAACCGCCACCAACGCCTGACCGCCGTCGGGCCAGGGCTGATCTTTCACCATCCAGACCGGGCAGGGGCATTTGCGCAACAGCTGCCAGTCGGTCGGCGTAAAAATGACCGCTTCCAATCGATCGTGCTGGTGCGCCATTTTCAGCAGCAGATCATGCTTGCACGCGATGACTTCCTGAATGATGGCTTCAAACGGCTTGCTGTGCCAAACCACTTTTATCTCAATGGGGATGCCCATATCCCGGTAGTACTGGCTTTGCTGAGCAATCCATTCTGTTCGCTGAGCGATAACGCCTTGCCGCATCTCGACCCGCTCATCGGGAGACAGCAGCGTCGTCATTTCATAGGAAAAATCGTAGATCGGCAGAAACGCTTTGATACGGCCGCCAAGCCGTTGCACCAAATACACGGCGCGACGCAGTGCCGGTTGGTCATCCTGATTAGGGTCAATAGCGACCAGTAGATTCTGATACTTCGCCATAGGTCCTCCTTTCGGCTGACGATTCGCAGCCTGTATAAATAAGAGTACCCCAAGAAAATTATTTTGAACAACTGATGATGGGAGCCGAATCAATAATTGAGAACAACCGTTGATTCGGCAGGGGAATTAGATTTTCTGGCGGGCAGTTCCGGCCAGTTCGGCCAGCGCTTCAATCTTTTCGATTGTGATGTATTTGCCTTTTACCGCCAGCGTCCCACTTTTCTGGAAGCGGCCCAACAAACGGCTGATGGTTTCGACCGTCAGGCCGAGATAGTTACCGATGTCGCCGCGCGTCATCGTCAGACGGAATTCGCGGGGAGAGAAGCCTCGTTGCGCAAAGCGGCGTGACAGATTGTAGATAAAGGCAGCCAGTCGCTCTTCCGCATTCTTTTTCGACAGCAGCAGGATCATGTCCTGATCGCTACGGATTTCACCGCTCATCAGCCGCATCATCTGCTGACGCAAATTGGGCATTTTTCCAGACAGGTCGTCCAGCGTCTCGAAGGGGATTTCGCAGACCATCGACGTTTCCAACGCCTGCGCAAAGCTCGGGTGCAGAGCGTTGCCAATGGCATCGAACCCGACCAGATCACCAGCCAGATGAAATCCGGTAATCTGCTCGTCGCCCTGTTCGGTAATTGTGTAGCTTTTGATCGTTCCAGAGCGAATGGCATAAAGGGATTTCAGCTCATCGCCGGCCTTAAATAACGCTTGTCCTTTCTGGATCGGTTTCTTCCTTTCAATGATGTTGTCGAGCTGGTCCAGCTCATGCTCATTTAAGGTAAAGGGGATGCAGAGTTGGCTGATGCTGCAATCCTGACAATGGATTGCGCAACCACCAGACTGGATGCGTCGGATTATGCGCTTTTCAGGAATCATAGGTTTTGCTCTGGCGATAATTGACATTGGTCAATTTTAACAGCTTTTAAGGTCACTGATAAGACCACAGACCTCCTGGAAGGGTGAATATAACGCTCTGAGAGTTTAGAAATGTGAATAGCTGGTAATCCTGTGTTAACCGTTAAATGTGAAGGTATAAGCCAATGTGAAAATGTTACTCGAGGAATTACACATTGCTATGATAAGTAACCTTCATGTATGAGTAGCCATTGTTTACGCTGAATACCACCGGCATAACCGGTCAGCGCCCCTCCTGCGCCAATGACTCGGTGGCAGGGCACGACGATGCAAATCGGATTTGCGCCGTTCGCCATACCAACGGCGCGTGATGCCGTTGGGCGTCCGAGACGAGCAGCGAGCTGGCCGTAGCTCATCACAGATCCGCACGGAATATCTCGTAATGCCTTCCACACTTGCTGCTGAAAATCGGTTCCCGCCGCCGCGACCGGCAGAGTATCAATCGCCGTCAATTCTCCGGCGAAATAGCGCTGTAGCGTTTCGCTCAATCCGCCGGGATTAGCGCTGGGGGTCAGCCGCACGGGCGAATCGCGATAGCGACGCTTTAGCGTCTGATGCAGCTTTCCTTCAAATTCGCTCCATTCGAGTGCGCGCAGGTGGTGATCTTTATCGGCAACCACCATCAGTTCCCCAATTGGCGTCGAAATTTTATCAAATAGAAATGTTTGCATCACGGTGTCCCCAGAAAGATGAGTGGCTAAACGAGCATACTATCGGCTTCGCTTTTTGACTATGGCTAGATCATCAGCAAAGGGGAGCTGGCTATGGCGGATTTCATAGCCGTAATTTTGATGATCACCCTGAATTACCGCTTTTTTGTACAAATAAGGCCTCTTAAGAAAAGAATCTCGAAGCACAGCCGATAAGAACCTATTGATTCACAACATTTACGTTTAATAAAGAGATAGGGATGGAGCTATGCCGATGAAATTTCGGGTCAGTTATATCGTCGCCGCAGCGTTGCTGACAATGCCTGCTATCGGGCAGACGCAGAACACCGACTCAGACAGGATAGAGGGCTATACGTCACAGGCGCTGGCGTCTGCGTTACCAGATACCATCGACGGTTTGGTGCGGCGCAGTCTGAACACGGACACAAGCAACCATATTATTGATGCGGAGTACATTGAGCCGGCGAAAAAACGTAAGGCGCTGATTTCTCTGTATACACTACCAGTCAATACCCGCAGCGAAATCCCTCACGCCGATCGGGAGACCGAAGTGGACGCCGTCATCGCCAGTGCGGAAAAAGAGATGCTGCGCCAGCGGATCCCGCCGGAGAAGCGGATACTGACCAGCAGCAACGGTTCAACGATACGCTGTCTGCAGACGATGCTGAACAAACAGGTGCTGCACACCCTTTGCGCCACTTACGTGCAAGGTCGGATTATGGAAGTGCAGCCGGTCACCTTCACTGATATCGCCGTATTGCCCGCCGCCGTCGCGGCGCAGGATAAACAGGTCCTCGAAATCAGCGATAAGATGCATGCGCTGCCAGCAAAATAATCTCTACCGTATGTGGGCCGAGGCGCAGACCCACGTCATTTCCCCGCTTAACCGCCCGACGCGCCCCCCGTAGGAGATGCCGCTAACGCCGCCTGGATACGCATCGGGTTGAAGTATTGACGCATTAGCACCACCTTATGATCTTCATTAAACTCGTAGCGAATCGCCCAGTCATAGCTGTAGGGCATGCGCGTCGTCTTGGTGATGCCTTGCTCGCCGCCGTAGGCCATCGCCTCGTTGCCGTTGAAAAATACGTTTTCGGTGCCGATACTGCTGAACTCCACCGTTTGTTCCATCAGCGACCAATAACGGTTAAAGCCGTCATGCCCATAAAAAACGCCGGCGTAGGGAACATCGATGGGGCCGGAAATATCCCAGACGATGTGTTCACTCATACACGCCACCGCCTTTTGTACATCACCGGAAGCATAGGCCAGCATCAACGTACTCAGCGTGCTCTGATTGCTGCTAAAACTCACATCCAGCACGGCGCTCGGTGACGTCGTCACTTTTGGCGGAGTATATTCAAAGGTTGGCGCACAAGAATAATCGTTGTCGCCGGGGTACGGCATACGAACGATATGCAGAAAGTCATCCCGCAGCGCATGCATGGATGCCAGCGCCGGCATCAGTTTTTGAGGTTTACCGCACAATCCTTGCTGAAGCTGTTCAAGCAATTCGCAGTAGCGACGGTTAAACCGCACGATCGCCGCTTGCTCATCGCCAGCGGGATAGTCGCTGACTTTGAGTCCGCTGTGGGTTTTGACGGCGTGTTCCCATCCGGTAGTCAGCTGTACGCCCGACGGTCCGCTGGCGATGGTGTCACAAGACACGTAACGACGGCCGCGGTAGATTTCATTAAACCGATAGTAGTGCGCTATCTCACCATCATCGCTGAGCCAGAGTTGATTCGGCGATCCTTCTCCCTGGTGATAAATGACTCTTACCGCCTCAGTGGCGCTGTTCAAGTCGTACACCGGGATCACGTTACTGCCCGCGCCGTAAGTAAAATGTTCGGGAGCGATTTGGCGGTTCGCGTCGCCGCAAAAGACCGCTTTTTCGCCGAACGCCTTCACCGCTGCCCGCAGGCGAGATTCGATATAGACGTAAAATTCGCCGATGGTCATGTCGCTGCAGACGTGATTCGCCACGACCTCGGGGCGGACATATTTCGGATGCTCAATCTGCATCGCCTGATGGATGGCGTGGGGAGAGAACGCGTGCAACTGAATTTCTAGGTCATCGATGCCAAACGGCAGCGGCGCAGGATAGTCCGGCAAGAAGTCGGGGGAGTTGACCTCCGGCGAACCGCCCACGGCATTGAGCAGGTTACCGACCAAAACGAAGTGCAACATTTCTTCGACGACGACGCTGCGAATAACGTTCAATATCCAGTGGTCGCTATCGTCGTTCAGCGTATAAAGCAGAGTGAGGTAAGGGGGGATGACGGTGTGTTCCAGCACCATCGCTTTTTTCAGCAGAGTGCGGATATCATCCAGCTCCTGACTCAGCGTTTGTCGACTGTCGAGCTCGACAAATCCGTTGACCGTGAAGTGAGCCTCCCTCTGATGCTGGCAAGCGTGATCGTGTAAATTCATGGTGACAATTCCATTTTGGGGGCTGTGTGAGTCGTGAAATCGGTTTCACGCAAAGAAGTTTTTTTCTTATATCGTTCTCTCGATCAGGCCACAACACGTGCTGATTTTGTATGGTTTTTGTCGGTTTTCTCTAAAGGCGTTGATCTGGATCGCTTTTTGTCCGCCACACACGTCAGGCATAGGCTCATGCGTTATAACGCGTGCATGTGATGGAGCGAAAAGTATCAATGTCGCGGCGACAAGCAGGGAGAATAATATGCGAAAGGTCGTCGCACACGCGACCAGGTTGAGGAGTGAGGGGAGAAAACAAGCACCGCACCTGAGGTCATCAGATGCGGTGCCGGCAAATTTACGCGTCGGACTTGATCAGCGCCAGGACTTGTCCCAGACGCTCACGCTGTTTCGGCCTGATATCCCGTCCCGCGGCATAGCCCGCATTGCGGATAATGGTTTCATTCAGACCGATCAGCCAGTCGTAGATGTAATAGGCCGTACTGTTGGTCGGCGTCACGGACAGGCGCGTCAGCCGCTGTGCGGCGCCAAAACTTCCGGCCTGCTTTTCGGGACGGGCAAAGATTTTCTGCCCTTTATTGACCCGGCTCTCCGGACGTTCCGTTTCTTTCACCCGCTGGAAGCCCAGCCAGGCGACGAAGTCGCCCAGCACGGTCAGCGCACGGGAAACCTGACGGTCGGTTTTATTTTCCCGGTTCAGGTCCGACTGCTCTGCGTTCACCAGAACCGTCAGCAGCTCTTCTTCGATTTTCAGACGAATTCCGGCGGTGATCAGTTCCTCCACCAACATTTCGATCGTGGGGCGGGCCACGCCAAGTAGTTCTATGACGGCGTCATTTTCCGGCAGATTGCGCAAGTGCGTGATCCAATAGCGATAGACGCTGCGAGCGAACTCGGCCTCGTACCCCTGACTGTCCGCAATATCCGGCTCCGGGGATTTAAGCTCTTTGGCGTCGTTGGGTTCTTCGCTGACCGGCTCATCGCTAAACAGATCGATTTCCAACCCCACGCCGAAGGGTTCATAGCTCGCTGGCGGCGCAGCGGCGTCCACATCGTCCGGATACGCGCTATAGCTGCGCGGAGACAAATCCGACTGTTGCAGATACAGCCTGCGCAGCTCATCCCGCGACGGCAACAGACGTTCCAACATTTCGCCGTGAACACCGGTTCGGGTCTGCAATGCTTTCAGCATCGACTCGGCAATCTGCTGCTTTTTCGCCGGTGCATCCGCGCCCGCGGGCTGATACCAGCTCCCCAACAGATTCTCGGTCAGCTCACGCTGTAGCTCGCTCAACTGTTCGTTGACGCGGTTGAGTTTCACCTCGCGGCGAACTTCCGCATCCAGCCAGGCCGCCATACGATTCACACCGCGTTTGTCCAGCGCCAGCATCGTTCCCCAGGCATCGCCGGGGTTGCCGACATAGCGCTGAACCGCCTCGTCGTTGTTGTGTCCGTGCGTAAAGCGCCGGTCGAATTTGGTGACCGCCCAGATCAATCCGGGTTTACGGCGGCTACGTATCTGCGGGTTTTCGCCTTGAGTATGACGTACCCAGTAGTCCAGCGCTTTGCCGACGGTTTTCACATCCTGTTTACCGGCGGCGGCCGTACACACCAACAGCACGTTCATCTCCTGACTGTCGGTGTAACGCTCCAGAAGATAGGCGCGTTTCGCGTAGAGCAGGGTCTGCGCCAGCGGGTGGGGGGCGCTACGTAAAGGCCGGCTGAAGTCTTTCTCATTGTCCACATTCGGCTCGTCGTTCACCAGACTGAAACCGGGGAAATCCAGTAAATCGACCTGTTCGAACAGCGTTTCACGCGGCGCGTTCAGCAGCGGAATTTGCAGCTCCGCGGTCAACATCATCAGCTCCGCCAGAGACAGTTCGACGGTTTTCGCCGCACGGCCGCCCACGATAGGACGCACCTGAACGCTCATATCCGCCGGACTATTCAGGCGGTCGAACAGGCTGGCGTTCAGGATGCCGCCGTCGGCGTGCATGCTCTCATCCACCAGTACGCTCAGCGGTGCCAGCACTTTTCGCGCGCTGGAGAGGTGTTGCAGCGTATAGGCAAAGTAGCGATAGGCGGACGTGATGTCGGCCTGCTCGGCCCACAATAGGGCGAACAGGCTGGCGCGATCGTCCACGCTCAGGAAAGGCGCCAGCTCAACCGCAGTCGGCCAGAACTGACCGGCCAGAATTGTCTGACGCCTGGCGTCGTGACGCGCCAGATAGTCCCACAGCGCGACCACGTCGTCGCTGTCCATACCAGGAACCGGCGTGGTTTGCCGGTGCATCGCCAGCATTTTCAGGTGCTCGGCGATGTGCTGCTCATCCAACGCTTCATTCGCCGGAGTGCGACGGTGATACAAAAACGCATTCGCCATAATCCGCGCGATATCCGCTTCATTCAGCAGTTGCAGTTGAACCGGGTTCGGCGTGTTTTTACCTTCTGTTTGGCGGGTAAAACGCGTCACAAACGCCGAAGACTGACCCGTCGGGTTGAGGTGTGTTTGGTAATCCAGCGTCAATCCGCCGACGCTGGTTTCCAACCGACCGTTTTCACCGGCGGCCAGAGACGAAATCAGGTAGGACTTGCCCGCCTGCGACAAGCCGAAAAAGCCCATCGCGATCTCTTTGGTGGCGGAGTCCATCAGATCGCGCGCCTTATTGCGACTGCTGCGCAGTTTGATGCTCAGGCGATCCGCTTCCATATCCAGACGAGGAACATTACGGCGCGTATCGTCCAGCCAGGCTATCGCTTCGTCGACGCCCTGAGAGACGGACTGCAACTGACGGTTAAGTCGGCTCGATAGTTGTTTGGGCGTTAATGGTTTCATTTCTTAAAGACGCTCCCGCTATCGATCCAGTAATGAGTCATGCCCGAGCCAGTGCTGGCCAGAGTATTCAGACGAAGTTTCAAATGCTGCGGAGGCACCGGTTGGCCATCCCCCAAAATCGCTTCGGCGATCTCAAAACACTCCGGCGTGTCGTGGCCTTCGCCTTTGACGACGTCAAGACGCACGTGCAACATACTGTCACCCGCGACTTTTCTTGCCAGCTC
Source organism: Lonsdalea populi (assembly GCF_015999465.1). Classification (NCBI taxonomy): domain Bacteria; kingdom Pseudomonadati; phylum Pseudomonadota; class Gammaproteobacteria; order Enterobacterales; family Pectobacteriaceae; genus Lonsdalea; species Lonsdalea populi. The sequence continues at coordinate 1,804,559 of NZ_CP065534.1, read as the reverse complement.
CGGATCTACAATCGAGAGGGAGTAAAGCGGAGAGGCGGGCCACCGGTCGTTATCCAACTGGCGGAAACCCAGGCACAGTGAGCCGCGCACGTCGAAACCAGGCTGCTCGCGCAGGGTGAAGTCGGCGACATCCAGATCGATATCATGGTAGTAAACATTATCCGTGGTCAACGCCTGGCTGCTGTCCAGCATTCCCAGGTAACGCACTGTGGAATAGGGCTGGAAATCGCCCGCCTTAAAATAGAAGCCCGGCAGACGCAGGTCGAGCGCCAGCAGGCACAACATCGCGCCTACCGCGGCGGTCGATTTCGGATTGTCGATCCGTCCACGCTTGTTAAACGGATACCAGTCGCTGGTGTGGTAGCCGTCCAGCGACAGCATGCGGTTGATCGGCAACGGTTGAAGATGACGGAACAGGGCCTGAATACCGGGGAAGCGCGAAGGACGTCCCGTTAACAGCAGCACATCGCAGGCGTAGAGCGAGACGACTTCGGACATCAGACGCAGATGCTGGGTAATGCTCATGCGGTTGGACAGGAACTCGGCGTGCAGCTTGCTTAAGCGCAGAACCAGCGGCACCTGCAGAATATCGAAGCCGACTTCTTCTTCCGACAGCTCGCGCTGCACGCCGCTGTTGACGTAATCCAGGACTTTCTGCGTCGGCAGCTGGCTCAGCAGCTCGCCGAACGTGGCGTCGATCTCCGCATTCAGATCCAGCGGATCGAAGTTTTCATAGGCCTCCAGCACCGCCTGACCGATCGGGATGAACAGCTGCAAGGTGACCTGTTGACGCAGCGTCAACTGCCCATCCATCCGGCCTTCGCTCCCGAACAGGCGGGTCATCACGCCTTCCGGGCTGGTCATACCGGCTTTTTTCAGCGCGGCCTGCAGCGCGGGCAGGACGTACATTTGAATGACGTCGAGCAGGATATCATCACCCGCCACTTTGAACCCTTCGCGGAACAGCAGGCGCGGAATGATCTTCACATTGCTGCCGACGCCGTCGTCCAGCCAGTACTGCGTGATCGCGAGGTCGGTGGTGCCGCCGCCGATATCGATAGAGGCGATGCGCAGTGTTTTTCCGGGCTGTTCGTCGTCCGCCAGTTCTTTATCGGGACGCGCCATGCTGGCGAAGAATGCTTCAGCGCGTCCGCCAAAGTTCACCTGCGCTTCGTTATACAGGTATACCATCTGGCCGCAGGTCGCTTCATCCCACTCCATCTGGACTTCCGGCACAGGAACGCGGCTCAGCGCTTTATCCTGCGGCGTGTGGAAGTCTTCATCCGCCGGGTGCCAGCCCATCGCTTTCCACACCAGTCCGATAGCCTCATACATACGGCGGCGGAAGATTTCCCGCTCCGGCTTCGGCATTGCCGAGGGCAGGGTCAGAATAATGTTGCGCAGCTGACGCGGCGCGTTGGCGTGGATCATTTTCTGACGCTGCGCCGCACTGTTCATCTGCATCAACGCCTGCGCCAGCAGTTCGGACAGCATAAATGTCATAACCGCGCTGCGGCTGTAGTGGGGCGCGAATACCGGCAGACGCTCATCCAACGGCAAATTGAACAGCGGCTGACCTTCGTCATTGACCAGCATGGTCAGCGGCATCGCCGTCGCCAACGGCTCCTGCTGGGCTGCGCCCGCAGGCTGACCGAAACGCCAGCCGGGCATGTAGGGTTCTTCGTCCCACAGATAACGTCGCGGGCTGGAAATGCCGCTGGAGCCTTCCGTCCCCTGACGCTGCAGCGCCATACGGCTGGCCTCGCGTCCGACGCGGGTGATGGACGGCCATACGAAAGCGTCTTCTCGGCCGCTTTCGTAGGAGAAGTTCTGTTTGCCGAATTTGGCCTGTGCAAACTCCACGCGGCTGTCGAACAGCTCGTTGTAAAGATGGTGAGGCTCGCTCAGGTCGCGGATCTGCATTTCGTAGGTCTGCTTCAGCCCATTGCTTTCGTCCGCGTGATCTTCCACCAGAATACCGGCGGTGTGCGAGTTGCCCACATCCAGGATCAGGTCGACGTTGACGGCCGGCTCTTGCAGCGTACTGGCGGTGATCTGCACCTCGGGAATGTCCAGCAGGTTGCCGAGCACGTCCAGCAGGTTGAGGAAATGCGCCTGATATTCGAAGTCGCGCAGTCCCTGACGAATTTCGTGCGGCTTACGACGTTCGCGCTTCGCGGCCTGCTGAGAGAAGGTCTCGCGCAGCCAGCCGTCGACCCAGGTCAGATCCAGAAACTCATACAGCTCGTCGCTGTGGTAGGCCAAAGTAAAGTTTCTGCCGGTGTTAATGTCGTTCTCGCTCGGCGCCAGCGACTCATATTCATGGCTTTCAGGATAAACCTTGGTATCGAAGGCCAGACAGATGCGGTGCGTGTTGCCGTCCTCATCCGGCTGGTCCAACTCTAATACTTGAACGCGCGCCCAGTTTTGAGGGCCGCCGAGGAACGTTCGCGGCGGGTTGAAGCGGAAAAACGGCAGTGGCAGCCAGGCCTGACTTAGCAGGTTCAATGACCGCTTCAGCGTGAAGTTCGACTCGGGGTTTACCGCCTCCGGCAAGACATTGGTTTCGCCAGGCAGCACGAACTTGCCGTTGTTTTCGTTGTAAATCAACCGCAGAAGGGGGCCATTGGCGCTCTTGCGGATAAACCGGTTGGCAATGTCTGCCTCAGAATTGAGTTTGATCGCGAAATCGAGAAACTGGATACCGCTATTCTGAATCAGCGTAATGCGTTGTTTATAATCAGTAATGGTTGCCAGCATTATTATTTACTCTCACGCTTAATCGTCATCGGTAATATCGTGTCGGCGTCAAAACGGCCTTTGCAGTCCGCCGCTTCGGCGGTGTCCACCCGGTTACAAACGACTTCCGGCATGCTGTAACGCGACCCGTCGCTGCATCGTGCGCGGTAGCGGCTGTTGATCACCAGGTTACCCGACTGATGAAGTCCGGCTTCGACGTCGGCGCGGCAGGTGACTTTATCGCCGTAAGTGAATCTCACTCGGCCTTTACCGTTCTGGATCTGGTACCTCAACACCGGCGGCTTGCCGGTCAGCGGATTTTTCACGATGGCGGTCGCCTGCCAGTTGCCGTTCAGGAACCGGACAGAGCCGACGCGGATGGACTCTGGCGGCATGACCAGCACCCCTTTGGGCGCTGGCGTCAGGTGCGCAGCGTCGCTGGCTGGCGCGGCGTCCGGCGCTTTGTCTTCACTCGCCACCGCAGGCGGCGCGACGGGCGGTATTATGGTGGCATCACCCAACGGCAGCCCCGAGAAGCTCAGCAGCGGGGATTCCACCGGCGTTGAGGTCGCGTCTAATACGCGTTTTTCGGGTTTGACGACAACCATCGAAGGCGCTTTTTCGGAAGGCGGCAACGATACACAGCTGCGCATTTGCATGCCCAACGTGACCAGCAAACCGGCGCAGGGAATTAGCCACCACGCGCGTAGCCAGACAGAACGTGACGCGGGTTTCGGCACGTCCGGCACCGTAAACGCGGGAGCCGGTTCGGACGATACGACGGGGGCAATATCTGGCTCTGGTTCCTGAATCTCAGGTTCAGGCGCTTCAAGCGGTTCCGGCTCGGGCGCTTCCACCATCGCGGGCGGTTCGGGCGGCGCCACGGGGCGCAGGCATTCCAGCGCATCGGCGCGGAATTTTTTGCCGAGATTGACGAAGCCCCAGAAGGTAATGACCGGTTTATCATCAACCAGATAAACATGATTGGGACCGGGGAACTGGATCGCTTTCGCCAGCAGGACGCCAAACAGTTTCAGCGCGGGTTTTTCGGAGGACTGCGCCTTCTCGCTAATCGCGGCGATGGTTTGCTGGTACTGTTCCAGCAGTTCAAGCGCGTACTCGCGCTGTTCATCGCTTGCGGCCATCCAGGACGTCATTTTGCCTGCGATGGGCGCATACCAGTCGATGCGATCGCCTTTTTCATTAGGCTGGGGAATGGCCAGACAGCCAGCGATCGGCTGCTGCTTACGCAGTCGCAGTGTTTCCCTGAGTTGCAGCGCCGAAGCGTAAACGGGCTGTCCGTTCTCTCCTAACGCCAGAAAGTCGTCCAGATTGCCACTGCGTAAAAATAGTTTTGCCACGCCAAATAGACCTTGTGTAGTAGATGTTTCAGGCAGAAAAAGCTCGTGTATGTCTGCGCCAGCGTAAATTCTACCTTTTTACCAGCAATTCAAACGCCAAAAGAAGCGGCAAAAGGAATAAATGCTTGCCCTATCAGCGTTAATTTTTCCCGTACCAAGGGTAGCCCGTAACGCAAAGTAATGAAATGCTGAAGCGCGTTCTACCGACCACACCGCCGTGTCATTTCACGTCATACAAAACCACCACCGCGGGCGCGAACGAAGGCAGCGAATGAACGAAAAGGGTGCGCAGCCGTATCGGATGCGCACCATTAAACGTCGTTTACTGCGGTCTCGGACTGGAAGGGAGACCACCACTCCATATCCACAGCCGCATCATCTCGGATTTGGTCAACGCGTTACCCGTTGGTCGCTCGCTTTCTCTTCCCGCGTTATCTATCGGGTGGCATAGATAGTGCTTACCACACTCCGGGCCAACTGCGTCATCATCACAAAGAGACCGGCGTCCCATCGCAGTTTTTCGACGCATCTCAGGGATGCGCGATGACATTGTTAAGCAAGGGGAAATGAATAATGACAGCGCTCAGTATGCCAATACAGGTATCGGCCCGCACCAAGTGGATTCAGATGGTGCTGGGATTAATTTGCATGGCCTCGATATCCAGTCCGCAATACGTCTGGACCTTAATGACCAAACCATTCACAGAGAAAATCGGCGTCAGCCTGCCTGAACTACAGGTCACTTTTTCTCTACTGATTATTCTGCAAACCTTTTTCTCGCCGTTTCAGGGCAAGCTGATCGATCGTTTCGGGCCACGCCTGCTGATCTCGCTGGGGACCGTATTATCCGGGCTCAGTTGGGTACTCTCCGCGCAGGTTCAGAATCTGGCGATGCTTTACCTGGTTTATGGTTGCCTTGGCGGACTGGGGACGGGAATTGTGTATGTCGGCGTCGTGGGGTTGATGGTGCGCTGGTTCCCGCGTCATCGCGGATTCGCCGCGGGTATGGTGGCCGCCGGCTATGGTATGGGGGCGATCCTGACCACGTTTCCGATTTCGATCAGTCTGGGTCAGCAGGGGCTGGAGTGGACGTTACTGGTCTTCGGCAGCGTGTTCGCGCTGGTGGGACTGCTGGCCAGTCAGGGGTTGAGAGTACCGGTCGACGAGGATACCGCCGCGCAGCCGCCGAGCAAGCTAGAACAGAGCCAGCGCCAGTTCGCCTCCCGTGAGATGCTGCGTCAGCCGTTGTTCTGGCTGATGTTTCTGATGATGGCGATGATGTCGACCTCCGGACTGATGGTGACGTCGCAGATGGCGATCTTCGCCCACGACTTCGGCATCACCAGCGCGGTGGTGTTCGGTATGGCCGCGCTGCCGCTGGCGCTGACCATCGACCGGTTCACCAACGGATTGACCCGGCCGCTGTTAGGCTTTATTTCCGACCGCTTCGGGCGTGAAAACACAATGTTTATCGCGTTTACGCTGGAAGGGTGTGCAATGACGCTCTGGCTGATGTCGCGGGATAACGCATTGCTGTTTGTGCTGCTGTCAGGCGTCGTGTTCTTTGGCTGGGGCGAGATCTTCTCGCTATTTCCTTCGACGCTGACCGATACCTTCGGCACGCAAAACGCGACCGCCAACTACGGCTGGCTGTATATGTCGCAGGGCGTGGGATCGATCCTGGGAGGCCCGCTGGCGGCATTGCTGTACCAATACACGCAGGGGTGGCATGTGGTTTTCGGCACCGCGATCACGCTGGATTTCGTCACCGCCGCGCTGGCGCTGTGGGTGCTCAAACCCTGGCGTTTACGCTTTATCCGCAGCCATAGCTGACTGGTTCGCCGGAAGAGAGGAGGAAGATCGCAGGCAAGGGCAGGCTCATCGGGAGGATGAGCCAGTGAGAGGATTCAAAATGCCTGGAACGTCGGGCGCAGCACGATTTCGTTGATGTCGACTTCGTCTGGCTGTTCGATGGCATAGGCCACGGCCCGCGCCACGGCGTCCGCCGGAATGGCTTCTAGATAGAACTCATTGACCGACTCCAGACTCTGCGCATCTGTGCTGCCGTGTTTCAACTCGCTGTCCACCGCGCCGGGGCAGAGGGTGGTGGTGCGGATATGCGGCCCGACCTCGTGGCGCAGCCCCTCGGAAATGGCTTTAACGGCAAACTTGGTGCCGCTGTAGACCGTCCCGCCGGGGCTGAATACCTTGACGCCGGCGACGGACGAGATGTTGATGAAATGTCCGGACTGCTGTTTTTCAAACACCGGCAGCGCCGCCGCAATGCCGTACAGAACGCCTTTGATGTTGATATCGATCATGCGATCCCACTCCTCGGTCTTGCCCAGAGTCAGCGGCGCGATCGCCATCAGTCCGGCATTATTGATCATCACATCCACGCGACCGAACGCGGCCAACGCGCTATCGATGATATTCTGCACTTCGTCCTTGCGGGTGACGTCCGCCTTGACGGCGATAGCCTTACCGCCGTGTTCGGTAATGTCGGCGACCAGTCCGTCCAGCCGCGCTTTCCGGCGCGCCGCCAGGACCAGAACGGCGCCGCGACCGGCGAGATGACGCGCGCTGGCCTCGCCCAGACCGCTGCTGGCGCCGGTGATCACGACCACTTTACCGCTAATGTTATTCATGCCTGCACCTACTGATTGGGGGGTGTGAGGACGTAAGCGTCCAGAATATTGCGTTGTACGATATTGCACATCAATGACGGGGGAATGACCGAAGCCGTTCTGGCTCCGGCCATCATCGCATTATTGGAACAAACCACGCAGAGCATGGGGTTCACAGCGCAAATACTGCGGGGAAACCCGGAGGGTTTCGCCCAGTTTGGCGGCGGCATGCCAGGGCCAACGGGGGTCGAACAGCACGCCGCGGGCGAGGGCGATGAAGTCCGCCTGTCCCGTGGCGATAATGGCTTCCGCCTGTTCCGCTTCGGTAATCAGCCCCACCGCGATGGTGGAAATATTGACTGATTCATGGATCTTCGACGCCAGCGGGACCTGATAGTTCGGACCGACGGGGATCTCCTGATCGGGGGATAGGCCGCCGCTGGAGACGTGGATGTAGTCGCAGCCCAGCGCTTCCAGCCGTTTGGACAGCGTCGCCGAGTCGTCCTCGTTCCAGCCGCCGGTGACCCAGTCCGTGGCGGAAATTCTTACGCCGACGGCGATGCATACCGCCTCGCGGACGTCCGCGAAGATGTCCAGCACCAGACGCATCCGATTTTCCAGTGAGCCGCCATACTCATCGTCCCGCTGGTTGGACAGAGGCGACAGGAACTGATGCAACAAATAACCGTGAGCGGCGTGCAGTTCGATCAGATCAAATCCGGCTTTTTCAGCACGCACCGCGGCGGAAACGAAATCCGCCTTGAGCTGTTCAATCTGCTGCGCCGATAACGCCACCGGCCGGCTGCTGTCGGCATAGGCCAGCGCGGAGGGCGCCACCGTTTTCCAGCCGCCTTCGGCGATTGTCACCTCCTGACCCCCTTTCCACGGTTCCGCAGTGGAGGCTTTGCGCCCCGCGTGCGCAAGCTGTATGCCGAGTTTGATCGGCGAGTAGCGTCGAATAGCCTCAACCTGTTTCGCCAGCGCGGTTCCCTGTTCGTCATTCCACAAGCCTAGATCTTTCGCGCTGATGCGGCCTTCGGGCTGAACCGCGGTCGCTTCCAGGATCAGGAGCCCGGCGCCGGATTGCGCGAGGTTGCCGAGGTGCATGGCGTGCCAGTCGGTGGGAAAACCCTGTTCGGCGGAGTATTGGCACATCGGCGCGATCACGATGCGGTTATCGAGCGTCAGCGCTCCCAATTTTGACGGGGTGAAGAGTTGGCTCATACGTTTGCCTTAGCAGTGAGATAAATAACCAGGACGGGATAGATAAGATGAGTATTGAGTGTATGTCAGATTCTTCATCGCGCCAGATTCCCACCCTCTGACAAATGACTGGCGTAAACCTGTGCGGCCGATCGTGGAAACAGGACATGCCATAGCGGGAATTCAGGCAGGAACGGGATAAGTTTCTATACTTACAGTTCGGATTCACCAACAGGAGAGAAAGCATGACCATTCATAAGAAAGGGCAAGCCCACTGGGAAGGCGATATCAAGCAGGGTAAAGGCACGGTGTCTACGGAAAGCGGCGCGTTGAACCAGCAGCCTTACGGTTTCAACACCCGTTTCGAGGGCAAGACCGGCACTAACCCGGAAGAGCTGATCGGCGCCGCCCATTCAGCCTGTTTTTCCATGGCGCTGTCGCTGATGCTGGGTGAAGAGGGCTTTAAGCCGGACAGCATCGATACCACCGCCATCGTATTGTTGGATAAAGCCAACGGCGGATTCGCCATTACCAAAATCGAACTGGACAGCGCGGTGAAAGTCCCGGGTATCGACGCCGACAAGTTCGACGCCATCATCAAAAAAGCGAAAGCCGGCTGCCCGGTGTCCCAGGTTTTAAACGCTGAGATTACGTTGCAGTATAAACTCAACTAATTACCCCCTCGGCGTTGTCCCCGGTACGCACTCCGGGGGCAGTGATCCAACGTTCCCACCTCATATACGAAAACGCCCGATGCAGTGCATCAGGCGCTTTCTCGAAAGGGCATGTCACTAAATGGAGAAGCTTACTATGCTGACATGAGGAATGCCTTAATTTAACATAATATACATTATACGAATCAAGGCAGGATGGGCGGGAACTGGCGTTCCCGGTCCGGTGCTGCCGTTGCCGTGTTGTTGATTCATCCCTTTAAGAAAATCAATTCAACGTAAACTTGGCCACGCCCTGATTCAGTCGCTCGGCCTGTTCTTCCAGCGACATTGCCGATGCCGACGCATCCAGCACCAACGCGGCATTTTGCTGGGTAACGTGATCCATCTCGGAGACGGCCTGCGAAACCTGATTAATGCCGCTGCTTTGCTCATCTGAAGCCAGTGCGATTTCATTCATGATGCTGGTCACGTTGTTGATTTCAGACACAATGTCCTTCATCGCATTGCCGGCGCTGCTGGCCAGTTCCGCGCCCTCTTTTACACAGGTTTCAGAATCCTGAATCAATCGGGTAATGTCGGTCGCGGCATTGGCGCTGCGCTGGGCCAGATTGCGTACCTCTGACGCCACAACGGCGAAGCCTTTACCCTGTTCTCCTGCGCGCGCGGCTTCGACTGCGGCGTTAAGGGCCAGGATATTAGTCTGAAATGCAATGCTGTTGATCAGTGCGATGATTTCGGTGATTTTGTCCGCGCTGCGGGATATTTTGTCCATCGACGCCACCACCCGATCCACAATCTCGCCGCCCTCCGTCGCTTTTTGAGAGGTATTCGCGACCACCGTCCGGGCGTGATGGGCATTGTCGGTATTTTGTTTTACCGTCGCCGTCAACTGCTCCATGCTGGCGGCCGTCTCGGCCAGCGCCGCAGCCTGTTGCTCCGTACGCGCAGACAAGTCGGTATTTCCCACGGCGATTTTACTGGAGCTGCTATAGATAGACGCCGCACTGTCGCGCACCGAATATACCGTGTCATAGAGCGACTGCTGCATTTGCTGGATATTATCGCCCAAAACGCCGATTTCATTGTTGCCGGTCGGGACGTTGGACTGCGTCAGATCCCCCTTCGTGATGGCCTGAATGCGTGAAACCCAGTATCGGGTGGGATTGATGATGATGCGGTGGATTATGCCAAAGGTAATAAATACCAGCACCACGGTTAACAGGAAGGAGGCGCCCATCAGAAGATAACTCAGCCGTGAATGACTTTTGGCCTTTTCGGTGATGACCTTTTCCTTATCGACGCGGTACAGATAAGAGGCTTTCAATGGAATATCATATTGAAAATCCAAGCTATCGACGACATCAGACTCGAAATCATCGATTTGCTGGGACGTGCCCGTCTTAGCCAGATTAAACATCGGCAGGATGCCGTTATCGATATAGTCCTTATATCGGCTTTCCAACTCACGATCGCGCGGCAGTTCTTCCTCTGCACGATTTGCTCGGTTGATATATTCGTTAAACATCTGTTGCGAGAGCGCGAGGCGCACCTCCGCTGCGTTGATGCTGGCGTTGTAACGTTCGGTTTGCCCCTTGTTTCTGCTATTCGCGGCGTGCATCAGGTTCATGCGCGCCGCGCGCATATGGTTGGCGCTGTCGACCAGCGCCATACGGATATTGAGTTCCTGGGTGGATTCAACCAGGGAGCGCTGCCCTTGCCACAAAAAGTAGGACGCCGTGCCGATCGCCATGGCAAAAAGCGCCAGTACCACGGAAAACACAATGACGAAAAGCGGAGTCAACCGTAGATTTTTTCCATGTAACGGCGTATTTTCCTTGCCCGCCATTGTTCTTTCAGCCGGAACTAAAACATTAAGATTATAAGTCATATTATTTTCTCACAATTTTGAATATTGCGTATTCATTCATGAAACTGAAGACCTGCCGAATAATTATCGGCACTCCGGACCAAAAATTGATTTTTTTGATACGCGCGGCAGAGCGTGTCCATTTAAAGACCAATATCTCCTTTTACTTATTTAAATAACTCGTGACGATATACAACAAATATAGAAAACTTGTCATTATCGTTGTAATACGAAACTCGTGACGATTTTTGAGAATCAACGGCATTTTTCCACTATAATGACGTTCCGACCCTAATGCGGAATGAGATTTATGCCCAGACTCACTCAGAAAGACATGACGGAAAGCGAGCAGCGTCAACTCAAAACCTTGCTCGACCAGGCGAGAAAGCAGCACGGCAGGCCGCTGACCAACTCTGAAAACAACCACATCAAGGACAAATTTATAGATGATTTGATGCAGGTCAGAGACACCGCCGCCAAACAAGCCCGCGCAGAAAAGAAGAAAAACAAGTTCAAACCCGATACTTCCGCAACCTATCAATGGTCCGGCAACGCGCATCTCCGTGGTCATCGTTAATTGTTGGGGATTTTCGAAATTTAATACTCCCCAAAGAAATAATATAAAAATAATGATCGTCTTTACCGAGGCGGTCATTATTTCGCCCTCCGCATTTTAAGATAAAATTCCTTGATAAGAACGCCGTCCTGATTTATAAACGTGACGTTGCTCTAACCTGCATTTATCAGGGGGCAATAGTTTTAATGGAATAATTAGTATTGTTAGCTGAACGTTCTGCTCTAAAAAATACTATTACGGATTTCATTTGATTTCTTAATTAATTCATAATGGATGTGAATATGAAAAACAAAACGCTTTTGTTGGCGACTTCATTATTATACCTTTCCTCCTCTGCTTTTAACGCCGCTCAGGCATCATGGAATATCAATAACGTCTGCTCCGGTTATGCGACGGCCACCGGTTCCGGATATTCGGGTGGTGCGCTGCTGCTGGACCCCATCGCGAGCGATATGGAAATCACAGCGTTGAATAGCAATCAGCTGAACTATAACGGCATCAATGCCGCGATGGCGGGCGCCTACCTGAAAGTGACGGGGCCCAAAGGCAGCACCACCGTGTATGTCACCGATATTTATCCCGAAGGCGGCGATTGCGCACTGGATCTTTCCTTTAACGCATTCAAGAAAATCGGCGATCTACAGGACGGGATCATCAATATCTCTTGGCAGCTGGTTGAAGCCCCGGTCACAGGGAATGTCATCTATCGCATTAAAGAAGGCTCAAATCCCTATTGGGCGGCGGTTCAGGTCCGCAATGCCAAATACCCGATTATCGCCATGCAATACATGAAGAATAATAATTGGGTCTCGGCGCCTAAAATGAGTTACAACCATTTCATTCTGGAAAATTTGGGAAACCAGACCACGAAAATTAGATTTACCGACATCAAGGGCCGCCAATTACGGGATGTGCTGCCGCAGATGCCGGAAAGCACGTCGCAAGCCTATATGGTCGTCGGCAACGTACAGCTGCCGTAACAGAGACGTATTGCTAATGCCGCCGTTATCGTAAAATGGCGCGCGAGAGTAATCCGCCAGGGATGGCCGAAAATAGACGTTTTCCGGTCATCCTTATTGATATCGAGACCGCCCTTCGACGGTGGCCGCGTCGCCGCCCCTTCGTTATTTATGGCCCCCCACTTTGCGCACGGCCTAAAATTTGTGAAAAAATAGGCCTCACGCGGTTCTTACATTCCTTTTGATCTGTTTCATTCGTCGGAGATTGTCTGCCTTGGCTGAACTCAGCAATGGTTTACTGGAAGAAATACTGGAAGACGTCCGTCCGCTGATTGGGCAAGGCCACGTTGCGGATTACATCCCCGCCCTTGCCGGCGTCGCGCCGTACCACCTGGGGATCGCGGTTTGCAGCGTTGATGGGTCATGCTATCAGGCAGGCGATGCCGATACGCGTTTCTCTATCCAGTCGATATCGAAGGTGCTCTCTTTGTCCCTGGCCTTGACGCGTTATCAGGACAGCGAGATCTGGCGACGCGTCGGCAAAGACCCATCTGGTCAACCCTTCAACTCGCTGGTGCAGCTAGAGCTGGAGCACGGCAAACCTCGCAACCCGTTTATCAATCCCGGCGCACTCGTCGTGTGCGACATGTTGGAAACCCGCCTCGCCGCCCCGCGGCTGCGGATGCTGGAACTGGTGCGTTCGCTCACCGACCAGCCCGATATCGACTACGATCGCACGGTGGCGCAGTCCGAATTCGAGCATTCCGCGCGCAACGCGGCGATAGCCTGGCTAATGAAATCCTTCGGCAATTTCGATAATGACGTTACCAGCGTGCTGCAAACTTATTTTCACTACTGCTCGCTGTCGATGAGCTGCGCAGAACTCGCGCGCTGCTTTCTTTTCCTCGCCAGTCATGGGCGTTCACAGGGCAGCGCGCCCGCCCTGCTGTCCTCACGTCAGACGCGTCAGGTGAACGCATTGCTTATTACCAGCGGAATGTACGACGGCGCCGGTGAGTTTGCGTGGCGAGTAGGCATGCCCGCCAAGTCAGGCGTCGGTGGGGGCATTGTTGCCATCGTGCCGGGAGAAATGAGTATTTCCGTATGGTCACCGGAGCTGGATGCGTCGGGGAACTCGCTGGCGGGCATTGCAGCGCTGGAGCGGCTGTCAGAACGCCTCGAATGGTCCATTTTCTAGCATCCATGAAGGCCGACGTCGTCGTCTCCTGACGCCCAGGGCCCCATTTTCCATTTAAATTCAGTGAGTTTTGGTGAAAAGCCCGTCCTACGTCACTTATAACCGTAAAGATACGGCCAAATTACTCAGTTTTGCCACGCTGGTCGTTGCCATTGCCCACTCCGCGGAAGAGTATGCGACAGACGGTATTCTTAGCCCTGAACGTCTGGTAAGTCTTGGTCATCGGCGTCGGTGCCTTCAAGCCGAATATGGCGGAAATCGGCCCTTATACGCTGGCGGGAAGCGAGGTCTTTGTAGATGACCCCGAAGGCGCGAAACAAGAAGCGGGCGATTCGCTTCTGGCCGGCGTGGACTGGGCATCCGTTCGTTCGCTGATCGACGCATTACGTGATGCACCGGCTGCCGGGCGCCCATCGTGTACAAAATGGTCGGTGCCGGGGCATGGGATCTGGCGGCGGGCTGCATCGCCCGCGTTACGCTGGGGATCTAAATCCCCGCCCTTTCATTTTGGCGACCGGCAGGGAGATTCGGCTACGGCTCATCGGGTTGCACAAATGGAAATACGCGCATACGCTTAGTGAAGCATGAAAGGCAGCGGTCTCATTCATCATGATGATTTTTCGATAGTTTTATCGCTATTATCGCTGCGTCCTTATACCTACCCGAGTTAACCTGTTAAGCCCCCCAGTCATCATCATCGGAGGTCAAATGCCTGAATGGGTGATATTTACCGATCTGGATGGATCGCTGCTGGACCATGACACTTATCGTTGGGAACCCGCCAAGCCGTGGCTGGCGCGTCTGAGGGCCGCACGGGTGCCGGTCATTATCACCACCAGTAAAACGGCCGCCGAAGTGGCGCCGCTGCAGCATTCTTTGGGCCTGAGCGATACCCCGTTCATCGCCGAAAACGGCGCGTCAGTGACGCTTCCCGCACCCTGGGTAAATCATCCTGATTTCCCTCATAAAGTCTTCAGCGCGAACTACCCTCGTCTCTGCCGGATATTGAACTCTTTGCGGTCGGAACAGTCGTTTAACTTCAGAGGGTTTTCGGATATGACGGACGCCGAGGTGGCCGGTATAACCGGGCTTCCCCAGAGCGATGCGGCGCTTGCGCGACGTCGGCAAGGTTCTGAGCCGTTAATCTGGTTGGGCAATCACAATGAACTGGAACGCTTTGCCGCTTGTCTCAAGCCCTATCAGCTCGCGTTAACGCAGGGCGGACGCTTCTATCATGTTATGGGCGAGTCCGTCAGCAAAGGCCATGCGGTGGAATGGCTGACAAAGCATTATCAACAACGGACCGGATCCGTTATGACCACGCTAGGGCTCGGCGACGGGCCGAATGATCGTTCTCTGTTGGAGGCAACGCAGTATGCGGTCATCATCAAGGGGGCCGTCAGCGATAAGGTGACATTGTCACCAGAGTATCATGGCGAAGTCTACCGCACGGAATCCCCGGGACCTCGGGGCTGGAGCGAGGGTCTCAGCCACTACCTCAGTCAATTCATAACTTATTAATTCTACAATTTATTATTAAGGGAGAGTGAAGGTATGAGCGATTTTTATCAGGATGGCATCATCACCAACTTTCATAATCTGACCCAGCGCGGCGTGGAAGAATTGGAATACGACCTTCAGGTTTTTTCGGGCCAAAACAGCATGGGCCTGATTCTGCCCTCTCTGTTTTCCGAGCTTGAAGGCCCGGCCCTCGGCAACATTGTGGAGATGTTGTCGCAAGTGCCCTATCTGGGAGAAATCGTTATCGGGCTGGATAGAGCCGATCGCGATCAGTACCAGTTTGCCCATGCTTTCTTCTCTCGCCTGCCGCAGCGGCACCGGATTTTATGGAACGACGGTCCACGCCTGACCAAGTTGAGTCAGGAACTGGCTGAAAAGGGTCTGGCGCCGATGGAGCCCGGCAAAGGCCGTAACGTGTGGTTCTGCGTGGGCTACATTCTGGCGTCCAGGCGCTCGTCCTGTATCGCTTTGCATGATTGTGACATTGTCACGTATGATCGCAGTATGCTGGCGCGTCTGCTCTATCCCATCGCCAACCCCCACTTCCACTACGACTTCTGTAAGGGCTATTACGCCCGCGTCGCCGAAGGAAAGCTGAATGGCCGCGTCGGCCGCCTGTTAGTCTTTCCTCTGCTCAAATCACTGCAAAACGTGTATGGCAACTCGGATTTTCTGGAATATATGCGCAGCTTCCGCTACCCCTTGTCCGGCGAGTTCGCCATGCGCAGCCACGTCTTGCGTAACCTTAGGATCCCAAGCGACTGGGGGCTGGAAATCGGCGTTCTGTCGGAAATTCATCGCGGGACGGCGACCAGCCGTATCTGTCAGGTGGATATCGCGGATAACTACGACCATAAACATCAGCCGATCTCGGAAAACGATCCCAACGCCGGACTACAGCGTATGGCGATGGACATCACCAAAGCGCTCTATCGCAAACTGGCGATTCAGGGCGTGAATATCACTACCGACTCCTTCCGCGTGCTGCGCGCGACTTACTATCGCACGGCGCTGGATATGATTGATTCGTTCGAGCATGACGCCCGCATGAACGGTTTGCATTTTGACCGCCATACGGAAGAGTCCGCCGTTGAGCTGTTTGCCGATGTCATCACGCAGTCCGGTCAGGTCTTTAGCGAAAGCCCGGGAGACAAGCCGTTCGTCCCTAGCTGGAACCGCGTGCAATCCGCGTTCCCGGACGTACTGGAACGCCTGTACGAAGCGGTGGAAGCCGACCGACAGGAAATTTCGTCCGAAGAGTGAAACATCAGGTTTAGGGATCTGGCGATAGGTCGGACAGTTTGGCCGCCGCCTTCTCCGTCGCGGCTCGCCGCCGGGCAGCAAACGAGGCCTGGCCTCGACGGACGTCCGCGACCAGTTCAGGCGGCGCGGCGTCGGGAGAACCACTCATAAACGGCGGTTGCGGATCGTACTCTAACTGAAGCTGAATACGCTGAGCCGCTGAAGCGCCGTAAAGCTCTGCTACCACCGTCAGCGCGAAATCAATTCCCGACGTCACACCGGCTCCGCTGATACGGTTACGATCCCGAACGACCCGCTCCGCCACCGGCGTCGCGCCCAGCAGCGTTAGTTGGTCGAGCGATCCCCAATGCGTCGTCGCCCGATAGCCCCGCAGCAACCCCGCCGCGCCCAGAATCAACGAACCGGTGCAGACCGACGTCACCCACGCCACTTCCTGCGCCTTCCGCCGCAAAAATGCCAGCGTCTCCTCATCATCCATCAAGGCCATCTGGCCCGGTCCGCCGGGGACGCAAAGGACATCCAGCGTGGGACACTCCGCGAAGGATGTCGAGGGAAGCAGCTGCAGGCCGCTGTCCGCCGTCACCGGATCGCGACTTTTCCAAATAAGATGAACTTTGGCACCCGGCGCGCGCGCAAACACCTCATACGGGCCCGTCAGGTCAAGCTGGGTCAGTCCGGGGAAAAGCAGTAATCCGATAGACAACGAAGCTGGCGTCGACACGATAAAGTCCTCTCTCGATGTTGAGTGGCAAAAATATAATGCATTGTTATTTGTACTATATATACGATACAAAAAGTATCGTTGCTTAGGACGACACAAATTTTAATGCTTCCTGATAGAGGAACGAGGGGAAACCCTATCGCCAACACTCAGCCTCATACCCGGAGCGTCTGGCGACATGAACGCCGAAAAATCCGAATTCGCCCCTCTTTGTCCTCTGTTTGCAGCCCTGAGTTGAAATATCCCCCCTATCGACCATGATTGAAATGACCATCGCGCAGTAAAGAGGAACTTACATGATTATTTTTATTACTGGAGCCACCGCTGGATTCGGTGAAGCAATAACCCGACGTTTCATCAAGGAAGGCCACCGGGCTATCGCCTGCGGTCGCCGTCAAGAACGTCTGGATGTATTGAAAGAGGAGTTTGGCGACTCGCTGCATACGCTCCGTCTGGACGTGCGCCATCAACGGTCCATCGATCAGGCCATCACATCCTTGCCTGCCGCGTGGCGCAAGATCGACGTGTTGGTGAATAACGCCGGGCTGGCGCTTGGGTTGGAACCTGCGCAGCAGGCCTACGTCAACGACTGGGAAACCATGATCGATACCAACAACAAAGGCCTGGTGTTCGTGACCCGCGCCCTGTTGCCGGAAATGGTGAACAAGAACGCCGGTCACATCATCAACATCGGCTCTACCGCCGGTAACTGGCCTTATGCCGGCGGCAACGTCTACGGCGCGACCAAAGCGTTCGTGCGTCAGTTCAGTCTGGGACTGCGCGCGGACCTTTACGGCAGCCGGGTTCGCGTCACCAATCTGGAGCCGGGGCTGGTGGGCGGCACGGAGTTCTCCGGCATCCGCTTCAAAGGCAACGAAGACAAGGTTCAGCAGACCTACGACAAAACCAACCCGCTGCTGCCGGAAGACGTCGCCGAGGCGGTATTCTGGGTGGCGACGCTGCCGGAGCACGTCGATATCAATACGATGGAAATGATGCCGGTCAGCCAGACCTATGCAGGGCTAAAGGTTTATCGCGACGAGTAGCCGACGATGCGATGAGCGCCGCTCGCTTACTGGCTCACCCCTCCCGCCGGACATCGCTCATCCTTGGGCTTTTCCAACGCCGAAGTTACCTGAACCACCATCACCCTGGCAGGTTCTTTACCCACCGCCCCCGAGATATGGCCGACTTTTTTGCCAAACATCCCGGCATTCTTGTCAAAGCCGAAGGACATTTCTCCCGGCCCCATTTCTACCCGTTTGCCGTCCATCGTCTCAACAAACCAACGCCCCGATAGCGGGATAATCCACTGCGGCGATGGGTTCTTGTGCCAGGGACCGACCCAGCCTACCGGCATAATATTAAAGACATAACGCGACGTGGGCAGATCCTGCTGAGACACCCATTCGGGATCGCCTTTGGCGCTGAACTGTTCGAGCTTGAACGTATCCAACATACACTTCGCCTGATGAGAAATGCCCGCTTTATCGACCCAGACGCTCCAATAAGGGATCATATTGCGGGTATCCGACGCCTGCGCCCGACCCAGGCCCGCGACCAATAGCAAGGGAAAAAGAAGACGTCGGTGACACGTACAGCGCTTTAACATATCTCCCCCTTCATCACGTAGAAGTTGCCGTCCATCATCGTGTAAAACGCACGAGAGGTTTTTCACTAAATGACAGCGCAAGTCGCTGTCGATAAATATCAGTATAGTTTGCAAGGTTATTAACGCAGTCCGATCACGCGCAATTGACGTGAATGGCGGGTCGGTTATAGTTTCGTTGTCATAGACAACGTTATTGTTTTGGCATCACAGCGAGAATCGCGTTGGCACATACCGAATTCAGGGTGAAACATGAACACGAAGTCATACCAATCAGCACTGCGTTTTGTCATTCCGCTGTCACTGTTGTTGGCCGCGGCGAGTGGGCAGTCCGCTCAGGCGCAGACGGATCACATTATTATAGATAACGGCAACAGTACGTTATCCAAGGAAGCAGCCCGTCAGAGCCAGGAACAGTGGAACGAAACCCAGCGACTGCGTAATAAAGTGAATCAGCGAGTCGAGAAAGAGTTTGATAAGACGGCAAACGCGACTGACGGCCGGGAACGTTGCACGACCAGCGCCAACGTCAACGCCTACTGGGAGCCTAATACCTCCCGCTGTCTTGACCGTCGTACCGGCCGCACTGTCATGCCGTAACTTTTCGTCTACGCTTGTAGAGAGTCCCGACCCTTGTCCCGGCATCCAGCCGGGCAATCGTTGGGTTTCTTTGAACAAAGGTGATGAAATGAAAAAAACGATAATGTTAAGTGTCGCGCTTTTTGTGATTACCCCTCTGGCCGCACAGGCATCTTGTGAAAGCGTTCGTGATGCCATCTCACAAAAAATCGTCCAAAACGGCGTACCGGAATCTGGCTTTAAGCTGGACATCGTTCCTAACGATCAGGTAGGTCAAGCGGGCGGACAGGTTGTCGGTCATTGCGAAAACGATTCGCAAAAGATCGTTTACACTCGCTTTTCCGAAGGTGATGCCCCAGCGGCAAATGTTTCGCAATAAAATAGGTTGTGCTTCCACCGCGTCCCGCGAGAGTCAAACTCACGGGACGCGGTTTCCGCTCTGGGGTTATCGCCCCACTGACGCCTCCCCGCCGACCCAGACTTCGACCCGATGCAATGCGCCGTCATCCCGTAGTGGGATCAGACCCTCACTCACGCTTTGACCATCCACCGTCACGCGATCCTCGCGTTCGCCGCGTTTCACGGTAATCACGTATTGGCTGCCGCCTTCCTGATAGCGGATTTCCAACTGCGGCCAGTCGGCCGGGAGATGCGGCGCGACGGACAGGCTATCGCCATGACGGGTGATCCCCAGCAGTGACTCGGTAATGAGCCGATAGAACCAGCCCGCAGAACCGGTATACCAGCTCCAGCCGCCGCGTCCATTGTGGGGATTGACCGCGTAGATGTCAGCACAGATGACGTAAGGCTCCACCTTATAGCGATGCGTCGAAGCCGGCTCCAGACTATGATTGATTGGGTTAATCATCGACATCAGCTCCCAGGCGCGTTCGGTATTGTCCATTTCCGCAAAGGCCATCACCGCCCAAATCGCCCCGTGCGTATACTGTCCTCCATTTTCGCGCACGCCCGGCAGATAGCCGCGAATGTAGCCGGGATTAGGGCCATGACCATCAAACGGAGGCATCAGCAGTTTGATGATACCGGACGCATCGTCGATCAGATGTTCGTCCAGCGCCTTCATAGCTTTCTGTCGATACGCCTCATCGCCCGCGCCGGACAAGACCGACCAGCTTTGAGCAATTGCATCGATTTTGCACTCCTCGGCGGTGTGTGAACCCAGCATCTCGCCGGTATCAAAATAGCCGCGTCGATACCAGTCGCCATCCCAGGCGTGGGTATTCAGATTCTCTTTAAGCATCGCGGCGTTATTCCGATAAAAATCGGCTTTCTCCGTCAGACCGCGCATCTCGGCCAGCGTTGCGTAGCGCTGCAATACGGTATACAGGAAGAAGCCAAGCCAGACACTTTCGCCGCGGCCTTGCAGCCCCACCAGATTCATGCCGTCGTTCCAGTCGCCGCAGCCCATCAATGGCAGGCCGTGCTGCCCCATTCGCAGACCGTTCGCTATCGCGCGTTCACCGTGCTGCCACAGCGTTTCCAACGTAGAACTGATGCCCGGCTGTTCATAGCTCGACTCTTCGCCGGGGTTAAGCACACGCCCTTCAAGATAAGGCACCGGCTGCTCCAGCACATCAATATCGCCGGTCACTTCCACGTAGTGACAAATCGCCAGCGGCAGCCAGAGATAGTCGTCCGAGCAGCGTGTGCGGACGCCGTTCCCCAGCGGCGGATGCCACCAGTGCTGAACATCCCCTTCGATAAACTGACGAGAGGCGCACAGGAGGATCTGCTCACGCATCCGCTCCGGCGCGATATGGGTCAGCGCCAGCGAATCCTGCAGTTGATCGCGGAAGCCGAATGCCCCGCCGGACTGGTAGTAGCCGCTGCGGGCGTTGATACGGCAGGCGAGCGTCTGATAAAGCAGCCAGCCGTTCGCCAGCAGGTTGGTGGCCGGGTCCGGAGTGACGATCTGCATTTTCCCCACGATGCCTTGCCAGTATTGCTGCACGCGTTCCAGCTCGCTACGCGCGCTGGTTTCGCTAAGGTATTGCCGCAACCGTTCTTCCGCCTGCCCGGTGTCCTGCCCGACCCCCAGCGCAAAGATCAGCGTGCGCTGATCGCCGTCGATCAGCTCGAGGGCCGATTGCACCGCGCCGCACGGGTCAAGTCCCGCACCGCTTCTGTCGGAGAGACGCCGCAGTTTCAGCGCCGCAGGTGCCGCGCGTGAACCGTTGCGCCCCAGAAATTCGCGACGATCGCCGCAGATGGAGCAGTGCGCACCGGTCACGGCGAAGAAAGCGGTTCGCTCGGAGCCGTTGCCGCTGTAGTAGTTCTTGGCCAGAATCGCGCACCCACGCTCGACCGGCGTTCCCTGCGTCACAATATGCATGGCGGATTTAGACCGCAGATCGCCCAGCACCCACTCGACATACCCGGTGGCGGACAGCTTACGGGTACGCCCGGATTTGTTGGTCAGCGTCAGGATAAACAGTTTTACCGGCGCTTCTTCAGCGACAAACACCGTCAGTTCGCTGTCGATCCCGGACTCACAATGTTCGAATACGCTGTACCCGAACCCATGCCGCGTGCGGTACGTGCTGCTGCCCCGCACCGGCAGCGCCGTCGGCGACCATATGCGCCCGCTCTCCTCGTCCCGTAAATAAAAGGCTTCCCCGGATGTATCGCTGACCGGGTCGTTCTCCCACGGCGTCAGACGGTATTCATGGGCGTTTTCATACCAGGTATAGGCCTGGCCGCTCTCTGAAATCACCGTTCCGAATAAGGGATTGGCGATCACGTTCGACCACGGCGCCGGCGTGTTTTCGCCTTCGTTCAGTACGATGTGGTACTCGCGGCCGTCCGGCGAAAAGCCGCCGAGGCCGTTGAAGAACTGCAGCTGATTGACCTCCGGGGCGAACGGCGCATGACGGTCCGGCAGCGCAGGAGTGAGAGGAACCAGCGGTTTTTGCAGTGAGAGCGTGTTTTGCATCCGCTGATTAAGTTGTTCAATCACGCTGTCGCCGCGGTCGTCCAGAACGATCGAGGCCGCGCTCATCAGCAACGTGCGATCTTCGTTGGACATGTGGATATCGCCGCGCACGAAGATGCCGCCCGGTTTATCCAACTGGCTGGACGCATCGCCTGCGGAAATCAGGCCCAAAATCTGGTTTTGCAGATCCTGCTGATAACCGCCGAGGTCGGCGTTGATAATGACCAGATCGACCGACAACCCTTTCAGACGCCAGTAGCTGTGAGCCTGAACTAGCGTCGCCACCATCCCGATATTGACGTTGCTGTTGACGGACAGCAGTACGATCGGTAAATCGCCGGAAATCGCATTCCCCCACAGGCCAGACTGGCCGCGACGGTTCGCCATGATAGTCTGCGCATCGGCCCGCAGCTCCTGCGTCGGGAATAGCACGCCGCTCGCCAACCGGTTGAACAGGCTGGCATCGTCTTCGTTGGCATTCAACTGACGCAGGACAATCTGACTGTGGGAACGCGCCAGTTCGAACACGCGGTCCGCAATATTGCGGTCACGGTATTTTTCGAGCAGCGCGACGGTGGGATCGCGCGCTTCGGTAATGCCGTAGACCAGATCGACCACCACCGGGATGCCCGGCTCCAGTTGGATGCGCTGGCGGACCGCCATCACGGGGTCAAGCACCCCGCCTGCGCTGTTAGCGAGCGCACCGTCTCGTTCCAAGGCCAACGGCGTCGCACTATTGCGGCCCCGGCCGATGAAGGCGGCACGGTCGGTTTCAAAGGAGGTCGCCCCGCTGTTATGGCCGTGTACGACCATCGTATGGAATAACCACGGGCACACTTCTTCCGGCTCTCGCGGACGGCGGTGACAGAGAATCGCGTCCTGTTCCGGCAACAGTTCCGTCTGTACGAACAGATTGCTAAAGGCCGGATGCGCGAGATCGTTGGCCAGCGGTGCCAGCACCACTTCGGCATAGGAGGTAATCTCAATGCTACGGGCCTGACGGCCGCGATGAATCAGCGTCATACGGCGCAGTTCAATATCATCCTCCGGCGACACCACCACATGGGTATGCACGGTGAGCGAACCATTGAGGCGGATGAACTCTGCGCCCGCGTCCGTAAATACGATCCTGTGATGCCCTTCCTGCCCGGCCACGGGCTGCCAGGTGTTGCTCCACACTTCGCCGGTAGCCGTATCTTTCAGATAGCAGAACGCTCCCCGGTTATCGCAGGTACTGTCCTGACGCCAACGTGTCAGCGCCAAATCGCGCCAGCGGCTGTAACCGCCGCCGCCCTGCGTCAACATCAGATGGTAATCGGCGTTGGACAGGAGTTGGACTTCCGGGATTGGGCTGTCGACATCTTTAAATTCCCGAATATCGTACTGCGCGGGTTTCAGCACGCCTTCATGGGACTCGAAGTGTCGGCGCGGTCGGTACAGCTCTACCACCTCAGACATCCGCTCCTGCAATAATAGACGCGCAGACTGGAACATCGGAGTACTGGCGAAGCGCTCCACCATGGGCGCATCGAGCAGCACGTGAGACAGCGCCAGCAGCCCCATGCCCTGATGGTGCACCATATATGAGCGAATGATGGCGTAAAACTGGCCTTGCGCCAGACGCGACGTGGTGTAGTCCAGCGCCTCATAGAAGCCGTACTCCCCGCGTGCACCGTTATTCTCCAGCGTCGTCAGGTTTTCGCACGCTTTGGCCGGGTTAATCATCAACGCCAGTAACGTGGCATAAGGCGCGACCACCGTCTCGTCGCCCAGACCGCGCCGCAGCCCCAGGCCGGGTACACCGAACGCGTGATATTGGTAATTGCGGTTGACGTCGAAGGCGTAGTAGCTCGACTCGGAGATGCCCCACGGCACGCCGCGAATTTTCCCCCACGCAATCTGACGATTCACCGCGGACTGGCTCATCAGCTCCAGCAACGTACCGGGATAGTCCGGCATGACCAGCTGTGGCATCAGGTATTCAAACATCGAACCGCTCCACGACATCAGCGCCGGTTCGTTGTCAATCACCGTAAACAGCCGTCCCAACGCATACCAGCTTTTGGTCGGCAACTGGTTGGCGGAGACGGCGACGAAGTTGGTCAGCCGGACCTCCGACGGCAGCAGGTCATAACTGCTGCTGTCCATGACGTTGGCGTCGCAGTTGTAGCCCACGCTGAGCAGATGCGTCACCGGGTTGTAGAGGAAACGGAAATCCATATTGGCATGATCGCTCAGGCGCTGTTCCAGCTCGGACAGAATCGACAGCCGCTGACGCGCCAGTTCAATGGCGGAAGACATGGCGATAGAGTGAGTCGACGTCACCGACGAGGTGTACTGCGCCAACCAGACCAACGACGGGAGCGTGGTGACGGCGCGATCCTCTTCCGTCATCCAGCCCAATAGCTGTGACCACTCCTGACTCATCCCGCTAATCTGCGCATCCAGGCTGTCGGCCCACCGTCGAATGACATGGCTTTCCGCCGCCGCCAGTTCGGCCAACGTATGGCTTACCCCCTGCATTGCCTGTAGCTCGGCGCCGAAACGAAACAGCGGCGCGTCATGCGCGGATGCCCATTGCTTACGCAGCTGATTCAGCGCGCCCGGCGCATGGGTCCAGACGCGTTCCAGCAGCGACAGCGTGTCGTTCAGCCCCGCCAGAATCTGGGTTACATCCATGACCGGCTGCGTGCGCATGGCAATCAACCCCGAACGGAGCGTCAGCAAATGTCCCGCCAGATTCCCGCTGTCGACGCTGGAGATATAGCGTGGCGCCAGCGGCGACAGGGTGTCCGTGCTGTACCAGTTATAGAGATGGCCGCGGAAATGCGCCATTTTGTCGAGCGTATCCAGCGTCAGCGATGTCCGGTTGAGCACGCTGGCCTGACTGACGTAGCCAAAGTCCCATGCCGTCAGATTCGCCAACAGCGACAGGCCAATATTGGTCGGCGAGGTTCGGCGCGCGATGATCGGTCCCGGCTCTTCCTGAAAGTTATCCGGCGGCAGCCAGTTATCGTCTGCCGTAACAAAGGTTTCAAAGAACAGCCAAATCTCGCGGCTATGCTCACGCAGACGCCGACGCTGATCGTCCGTCAGCCCCGGTTTCTTTCGCTGAGGCTCCCGGCTTAGCCAGCACAGCAGACGCGGCGCTAATAGCCACAGCACGCCCAACGGAACGGAAACCACCTGCAGCAGCGGATTGAAGTAGGCCGTCAGCGCCATTAAGAGCACCGCCGCGACCGGATTAGCCCACATCACCAGATAATACTGTTGGGGCGCATTCACGCGGCGCAGCAGATGGTGACCGAGACCGGCATCCAGACTCACCCAGTCTTGCAAATGGCGTTTGCTGATCGCCAGACGCCACAGCGTGACGCCGATAGCCCGCAGCGTATTGACGCTTTCATACGGCAGCGTCGACAGGTTCATTCCGACGCGCATCAACCGCTGCAACGCGGAGTTGAACACGGTTCGTAGATGCTGCGAGAACGTGCGCCGCCGGTTTTTTCTGATCAGTTGATAAATCAACGTCAGCGCCGTAGGCAAGAACAGAACCATGGCGACGGCCGTCAGCCAGTTCTCCGGATTGGGCGCCCAGGTTAATGCGCAAAACAGCACGATCAACAGACTCGGGGAATACAAACTCCGCCGGAGGTTATCCAGCAGCTTCCAGCGGGACAAGCCGCTCAGCGGGTTAGCCACACGCCGTCGGTCTTCCCGCCGCACGTAGAGGCCCAGCCAGTTCAACAGCTGCCAGTCGCCGCGTATCCAACGGGTTCGCCGCGCCATATCGGCCAGATAACAGGTGGGGTACTGTTCATATAACAGGACATCGCTCAACAGCCCGGAACGGGCATAGCACCCTTCCAGCAGATCGTGACTCAGCACCAGATTTCCCGGACAGGTGCCTTCGTTAGCGCGGGTAAACGTGTCGACGTCGTAGATCCCCTTACCGACGAAAGAGCCTTCGCTAAATAGATCCTGATAAATATCAGACGCCATGTAGGAGTAGGGATCGTTACCCGGAATAGCGCTGGACAGCGCCGCGTACCGACTCTGGCCGTAACGGGGGATCTCCTCCGCCAGACGCGGCTGCAAAATGCCGTATCCCGCGACCACGCGCCCTTTATCCGCATCGAAAACAGGCTGGTTTAGAGGATGGGCCATCGCGCCCACCATCTTGTGCGCGGCATCGCGCGGCAACACGGTATCGCTATCCAGCGTGATGACATATTTGATGTCGTCCAGCGTGTGGCTCTGGTTACCGACAACGGTATCGAATTGATTGCTCTGCTGGCGCAGCCAGCGGTTCACGGCCTGAAGCTTGCCGCGCTTACGTTCATAGCCCATCCAGACGCCTTGCTTCTCATTCCACTGCGGATTGCGGTGCAGCAGAAAAAACAGCCCGTCCGCCGGGTTGGAATAGCGCTGATTCAAGCGGTGTATTTGCTGGCTGGCATAGGCCAGCAGCTCGTCCTGCCACGGCTGTGTTTGGGTAGCGGAGTCGGGAAAGTCGGTCAGCAGCGCGAAATAGAGGTTCGGAGAAATGTTGCTGAGATAACACACTTCCAGGCTATTGGTCAGTTTATCGACGCTGGCCCGGCTGCTCAGCAGACACGGCACCACGACCAGCGTCCGGGAATCTGGCGGAATGCCCGTGGAAAAGTCGAGTCTCGGTAGCGGCCTTGGCGTGCGCGTCTGCATAGTTGCGTCGCCCAGCAGATCCAACACCAGTTGGCTAAAAACAATAATGGCGGGGATCGCCATCAGCCACAGCGCCCATCCCATCCCGGTTTCGTGGGTTCTTAATAACAGGTCGGCGCTGAGCGCGGTGGTCAACAAGCTCAGGCTGCCCAGCCACGACAAAAGCGGCTCCTGATTGAACCAATGCCGCAACCGCGTCAGCGGCGGATAATGCACACGAAGCTGCTGTTCCAGGGCGGCACGGCCTTTATCCACGAGATAGTAACCGACGTGGCGCTTGCGCCTCCCTTCCGGCGCCGCTTTCGCCATCGCCAGGACGGCGTCCGCCACCTCGATTTCGCTGTACGGACACCGCCGGGATAGAATTTCAATGGTATGGCGATAGTGATCCCGGGTATCAAAATGCATCTCGGCGTAAATCCCGGCAGGATCCTGCAACAGCCTTTGTTCGACCAGACTCATTGATTCCGCAAAATCCGGCCAGTTCGTTTCGCTCAGTTGCCGCAGGCTGGCGATACTATTGCTGACCGACAGCTGATTAGTCGCCTGCTGCTGATTGAAACGATGGATCATGGCGTCGGTGGTCAATCCTTCCTCGGCCAGCCGTTGCTCCACCCAGGTGAGCGGCAGCGCCAGCATGTTACCGTGACCGCGCAGGCGGCGCACAATTTCAGCCACAAACGCATTGGAACGCGGCGGGTTGGATCGCGCCATATCGGCAATCACGATAATCAGATTGGTAGGGTCGATTTCCGCCCCTTCCAGAAACTTGTCGACCCAGGCATCGGCGAGATTGCGCTCTTGCTGTGCGGTAGCGACCTCCACGCTCACGCGTCTTAGGTTGTCGATAATGGCCAGCCGCAGCATCGCGGGCAACGCCCACAGTTCGCTGAGCGTCAGCGGCGTAATTTCCTGATAAGCAGAGATATAGCGCATCAACGTTTTGGCATCGAAACGTCCGTCTCCGTGGGCGATGGCTTCGGTCGCGATGTCGTAAATCCGCGGCCCATTAAACGGCGCGCCCAGCTGCGGCAGCCCCTTGCCGAAGTTTTTCGGCAAATGCTGAAAAACCGCGCGTATGTGTTCTTCAATCAGGTAGAAGTTATCAAGCAGCCATTCCCCTGCCGGCGTAATCGCCGATTTGTCGCTGGCGTTAAGCACATCACAACTGCGAGTCAATACCACTTCATGCTCCGCCAGGTTTTTCAGCAGAAAATATGGCGCGTTTTCGTGTGTCAATTTGTGGGAATGCGCGAGCTTTCGACCATAGCGCTCCATTTGATCGGCCGAGAACAATTCGGCTTTGATCGTGGTATCAGAATGTTCGCCAGGCTTAGGCGTCGCCCCTTTGGTGGGAAAAGCAGGAAGTTGTTCGGACTTAAACCAAGCAAGGAAATTTTTGTTCACACAACTACTCCTGAGCACGGACGCCAAAGGGCAGCCAATGACGCTGCAGGAAAGAGTTCGCACTTGATAATGGGAATCACTGAATGGCTGAAACCGTCACTTTATGAAGTCACGGCAGGCTACGTGTTAAAAATAGCAAAGTCTGATGCAAATGCTTAACTTTCGACCGGCGGGACAAGAAACCCGACGGAGCGCGCCGGGTTTAGAAAAGAAGGATGAGCGGACCGGCGTGGAAACGCCGGTCGCAATGTTATTGGTCCAGCACGGACAGGTCGATGTAGGAGGAGAGTTCGCGCTGTTCCGGACGCGGCAGATACGGTAGTTCGCCCAGCTGCGGCGCCGGGATTTTCCTGCGCAGCGCGTTGATGACTTCGGCATAATTCGCCAGACCGGGATTGATACGGTTAGCAACCCACCCAACCAGCGGCAGCCCATCATTGAGGATCGCCTGCGACGTCAGCAGCGCATGGTTGATGCATCCCGACTGAATGCCGACCACCATGACGACCGGCAGTTGCTCCTGTATTACCCAGTCGGAGTAGGTGCGCATATCATTCATCAGCGTGCGCCAACCGCCGCTGCCTTCCACCACGACGGCGTCCGCCATCGCGGAGATCTGCTGGAGTCCTTCCGTCATAGCGCAATAGTTAATGGTTAGCTCGCTGGCGCTAATCTCATCTTCAGGCAACGCGACCGGATTGATTTGCTGATAGGGAAGAAAGAGGCTTGAGGCCTCCTGCAGGATCATCGCATCTTTGTTACGCAGCCCTTCCGGCGTTTCGATACACCCTTTGCCGATAGGCTTATAGCCCACTACCGTTTTGCCAGACTTCACCAGCGCCTGCAATAACGCTTTTGATACCACCGTTTTACCTATGGCCGTATCCGTGCCTGTAATGAAAATACGCTTTAACATGACGATACCACTCCGGAAGGAACCACCAGGGAAATAAATAAAAAATGTGAAATCCACTGTCAAAGTCAAAAGTCTAGGCGATAGCCCGATCAGCCAGCTTGCGTTAGCTCAATATTTTGCTTTTCAGGGGGGCGAACAGACGATTAGATGAGGATTTTACGATCAGCCTTGCAACAATTTTACCAACAGAGAGCCGTTATACAGCGCATCCTTGACTAACGCGGCGCCCGGCATGGTGCCCTGATTGTAAAATTCGGTGGCGGCCACCTGAAGGTTATGACTGTAAGCGGGAAGCGACTGCTGCCGAATACACGCCATCATTGCGGGATAGAGAATGTCCGCAGCTTGATTCAGCGGCGACCCCACCAGAATTTTATCTGGGTTGAACAGATTCACCATAATCGCCGCGATTCTCCCGACGTTATGTCCGACGTCCACAATAATATCGTTGGCGAGTGGATCGCCCCGCAGTGCGGCGTCGCACAAGGCTTCCGCCGTCAGCGGTTGGCCATGCAGCATCGAACTCATGGATTGGGATAACCGTTGCTGGGCCAACTCCAGAATGCTCTCGGTACTGGCGACCGTTTCCAGACAGCCATGATTCCCGCAATAGCAGCGTTTACCATAGGGATCGACCTGTGTATGGCCAATTTCAATCAGGTTCCGGCTCCCCGCATGGAGGATCTTCCCGCCTGTGATCACGCCCGCGCCGACGTTGTGATCGATAACAATTTGAATCACATTCTGGTAACCCCGCGACGCGCCAAACAGCGCTTCCGCCATCGTCCAGGCGCAAATATCATGCTGCAGGTAGACAGGAACGCCAATACGCTCAGACAGCGCGGGGCCGATCGTCATTTCATGGATATCAAAGAACGGCATTCGGTGAATAATGCCGGTGATCGCATCGACGATCCCCGGCGAGGTGATGGCAATGGCCGTGAGTCTTTCTAACTGCCGCTGATGACGGATAAAGAACGCATCCACTTCGTGCAGAATACGAGACAGCAACGGCGTAGGATGTTGGTCTGGCAACGGCAGCGTCTCTTCTGTCACCAGTGCGCTGCTGAGGTCGCGCAGGGCCAACGTCATGGTATTACGGCTGATACGCATCGCAAGATAGTGCCACCCCTCCGTTTCCAGCACCAGGCCGACGGCGGGCCGTCCCCGACTGCCGACATCGGGGAACTCGGTTTCATGGACCAGATGCGCGTCCATCAGTTCGCGGACAATTTTGGTGATGCTGGCCGGTGCCAGTTGGGTTTTTTTGGATAATTCGATGCGGGAGATGGGGCCGAGTTTGTCGATCAAGCGATAGACGGCCCCTGCATTCATCTGCTTAATTTGATCGATGTGTCCGGGCTGACCGCTGGCAATCACGCTAAAGCGACTCCTGATTTATCATGCGATGTTGTTATTTTTTACACTGCAAAATAAAAAACTGCGGCCATGGTGTCGCTTTTCATAAAAGCCGTCAACGATTTGATTCATTGTGTGATTTACCGCACATATTTAACTCGGAGTGATTTAACATCAGTGAAATCAGCGTCTGTGCGGCTGCGCTGCGCGGCCGCCGCTGATGCGTCACCAGCCACATCTCGCTGATAGCGTCTTTTTCCAATAGCGACAGATATTTCACCCCATCAACCTTGATGCGTCTAAACGACGCGGGCAACAGAGACACCCCCAGTCCGGAAGACACCAGACCCACAATGGTCATCGCCTCTCCCACTTCCTGCGTGATGTAGGGTTTCACGCCATAGTTTTTGAGCAGGGTCAGCACTTCGTCATACATCGCGGTTCCGACTTCTCGGGCAAAAAAGACGAAAGGCTCCTGCGCGAGCTGACGAACGCTGATACATCCGTCCGGCACCATCGCCAGAGGATGCTCCTGATGAACGACGGCCACGAGGGGTTCATGCAGCAACACCTGATGAAGCAGCGCATCAGGCAGCGGATTGTTACGCATTACGCCGATATCCAGCTTGCCGCTCAGCAGCGGTTCAATCTGCTGCTTGGTGTTGATTTCCACCATCTGAATATGCACTTCAGGGAACGACTGGCGAAACTGCAGCAGGCTGCGGGACACGGACTTGACAAACGGCGCCGACGAGGTGAAACCGATATTTAACTCGCCCACTTCTCCGCGCTGAATGCGCGCGGCGCGATCTGCGGCCTGATTCAGCTGATTGATAATGGCCCAGGCTTCTTTTAGAAACTGCGCTCCGGCGGGCGTAAGCCGAACCGTACGATTATTGCGGTCCAGCAGCCGGGCGCCCACCTGCTCTTCCAGTATCTGAATTTGCTGACTCAACGGCGGTTGAGAGATACGCAGTTTTTCGGCGGCTCGCCCGAAATGAAGCTCTTCCGCAACAGCAATGAAATAACGCAGGTGACGCAGCTCTATATTCATATGTTTAAAGTATCATTCATGATGATTAATATATTATACAAAACAATCTCACGGTTCTATGATCGCCGCCCAGTTTCCAATATTGCCTTCTTATCCGGATAAGGATCGTTTGTGAGTACCCCGCTGTCTTCACAAGTAATGTCTTCGGCCACCACCGATAATGCAGACCCTCTTCCTACAAGCACCCCTTCGATTTACAAAACACCTTATATCAAACGCGGCACCCCGGCCTTTATGCGGGTCACCCTGGCGCTCTTCTCCGCCGGTCTCGCCACTTTCGCCCTGTTGTACTGCATTCAGCCTATCCTCCCCATACTTTCTCAAGATTTCGGCATCTCGCCGGCGACCAGTAGCCTCTCGTTGTCCGTATCAACCGCCACCTTGGCCGTCGGGCTGCTCTTTACCGGCCCCATATCCGATAGCGTCGGACGCAAGAACGTCATGGTGGTGTCACTGCTGCTGGCCGCCGTCTGTACGCTGGTTTGCAGCTTCATGACCACCTGGCAAAGCGTGCTGATCATGCGGGCGCTACTGGGGCTGTCGCTGAGCGGCGTCGCCGCCGTCGCCATGAGCTACCTGAGCGAGGAGATTCATCCCAGCGTCATCGCTTTTTCAATGGGGCTGTATATCAGCGGCAATTCGATCGGCGGCATGAGTGGGCGTCTGATAACCGGGGTGCTGACGGATTTCTTTCCCTGGCGCGTCGCTATTTTCGTTCTGGGGATCGTGGCCTTGTTCGCCGCGCTGGCGTTCTGGCGCATGCTGCCTGAATCACGCCATTTTCGCGCCGGTTCTTTGAAGCCAAAATCGCTATGGATTAATGCGCGCCTGCACTGGCGCGATGAGGGCCTGCCGCTGTTGTTCGTTGAAGGGTTTCTGCTTATGGGCTCCTTCATCACGCTGTTCAACTACATCGGCTACCGTCTGCTGGGTGCGCCTTATTATATGAATCAGGCGGTCGTCGCCCTGCTGTCCGTCGTCTATCTGACCGGCAGCTACAGCTCGCCGCGCGCGGGCGCGATGACTGCAAAGTATGGCCGGGGCCGGGTATTGGCAGGCTCGGTCTTGCTGATGTTGACCGGCCTGATATTGACGCTGTTCTCGCCGCTGGTGCTGGTATTTGCAGGCATGATGCTATTTGCGGCGGGCTTTTTTGCTTCGCATTCGGTTGCGAGCAGTTGGATTGGCCAACGTGCGCATCGCGCTAAAGGTCAGGCGTCATCAATGTACCTGTTCTTCTACTACCTCGGATCCAGCCTGGCTGGCACCACCGGCGGATTCTTCTGGTATCAGTTCGGCTGGCCAGGCGTCGCGGTATTCCTGGCAGCGCTGCTGCTGCTGGCGTTCTACATCAGCTTCCGCTTAAAAGCGCTGCAACGTTAATATCATTACCTCTCTCCCCTGTTAAGCCAACAACATAAACACGGTTGTTTCATGGGGGGAGTTGGTTTATAAATTATAGTATGTTGTAACTAACAAGGATTTTTATGGCGGCTTACGATGTGATCGAACGAATGAATCAGACCTTTATCGAACTGGAGAAAGAACTAAGGCAAATGCAGCAGCAATTTTCACAGCTTGATCTCGTCGCCGCCCGCGTATTCACGCTCCCTGAGATAGAGAAAGGCTGTGAGCACGATCCCATCATGCAGATTGCGGTGACGCCGTCGGAAGGCGAAGCCGCGCGCGATCTGGCGCTGCAACATTTTCAGCGGCTGTTTATTCATCACTACGCGGAAAACATCAGCAGCAAGGCCGCGATTCGCCTGCCCGGCGCCCTCTGCTTCTCCGTTGATGAAACACAAATTCTCGAGGCTGAACAGCGTATTGTGCACATCAATACGTTGAAAAAAACGCTGGAATACATCATCACCGTCGAGTCAGGACTCGAACCCGAACAGCGCTTCGACTTCGTGCACACCCACCTGCGCGGGCTCATCACGCTGAGCGCCTACCGCACGATCCCGATGATCGTCAATCCGGCGTCGGTCCGTTTCGGCTGGGCCAACAAAAACATCATCAAAAAGGTGACGCGCGACGACGTATTGAAAAAACTGGAGAAAAGCCTGCAGGCAGGCCGCTCGCTGGCGCCTTACGGCAAGGAGCAGTGGGCATTGCTGATGGAACAGGAAATTTTTGATGTCAAACGCCTGCCGGAGCAGGCGTTACTGAAGATTAAACGACCGGTGAAAGTCCAGCCGATTGCGCGGGTCTGGTATCAGGAACAACAGAAGCAGGTGCAGTATCCTTGTCCTTCGCCGCTGATCGTCCTGTGTCGTCTGAGCAACGGCGCATCAGCACCGGTATTGGGAGAACTGAATGATTACG
The DNA here is from genome assembly GCF_015999465.1 of Lonsdalea populi. NCBI lineage: Bacteria > Pseudomonadati > Pseudomonadota > Gammaproteobacteria > Enterobacterales > Pectobacteriaceae > Lonsdalea > Lonsdalea populi. Next base: position 1,770,940 of record NZ_CP065534.1, on the reverse strand, counting down.
ATGCCAGCAGCATCAAACATAAGCATAAACCCAAAGCACACCCTCTGCGACTGCTGATCCCTCGCCTTCACCTGTATACCGACGAAGGCGCTTAGCGTTTCAGGCTTCCCACCATATCTTCCGGGCGAACCCACTCATCAAACTGTTCGGACGTCAGATAGCCCAGTTTTAGAGCCGAGGCTTTCAGCGTCAGCCCTTCCTTGTGCGCTTTTTTCGCGATTTCAGCGGACTTATCGTAGCCAATGTGCGGATTCAAGGCGGTCACCAGCATCAGCGAGTCGTTAAGCAACTGTTCGATACGCGGGCGATTAGGCTCAATGCCGATGGCGCAGTGCTCATTGAAGCTCTTGATGCCGTCCGCCAGTAGCCGCACCGACTGTAGGAAATTGTGAATAATCATAGGCCGATACACGTTCAGCTCGAAGTTGCCGGAAGCGCCGCCGATATTCACCGCGACATCGTTGCCCATCACCTGACAGCACAGCATCGTCATCGCTTCACACTGCGTCGGATTCACCTTGCCCGGCATGATGGAACTTCCCGGCTCATTCTCTGGAATGCTTAATTCGCCGATGCCGCAGCGCGGTCCGGACGCCAGCCAGCGCACGTCGTTAGCAATTTTCATCAAGGACGCCGCCAAGCCTTTGAGCGCGCCGTGGGACTGCACCAGCGCATCGCAGGTGCCCAGCGCTTCAAACTTGCTGGGTGCAGTCACGAACGGCAGACCGGTCAGAGACGCCAACTCCGCCGCGACCCGCACCGCATATTCCGGATGCGTGTTCAGCCCGGTCCCGACGGCAGTGCCCCCCAGCGCCAGCTCGGTCAGATGAGGGATAGTATGTTCGATGTGTCGCTGACTGTGCTCCAGCATCGCCGACCAACCGGAGATCTCCTGGCCCAGCGTCAACGGCGTCGCGTCTTGCAGATGGGTACGGCCGATCTTGACGACGTCATGATATTGCACCGCTTTGGTAGAAAGCGTTTGCTGCAACGTTTTCAGTTCGGGGAGAAGATGCTCCAGCACTGCGGTCACGGCGGCGACATGCATCGCCGTCGGAAAAACATCGTTGGAACTTTGGCTCTTATTCACATCATCATTGGGATGAACCAGGCGTTCGTTGCCGCGTCCTCCCCCCAGAAGTTCGCTGGCACGGTTCGCGAGCACTTCATTCATGTTCATATTGCTCTGGGTTCCGGAACCGGTCTGCCAGATAGCCAGCGGGAACTCGTTCGGATGTTGCCCCGCGAGTACCTCATCCGCCGCCTTGATGATCGCGCCGCCGCGCTCTTTTGGCAATAATCCCAAATCGAGATTCACTTTCGCCGCCGCACGTTTGGTCTGCGCGAGCGCATGGATTAGCGCACGGGGCATTTTCTCTTCTGAAATACGAAAATGTTCCAGAGAGCGCTGGGTTTGCGCTCCCCATAGCCTGTTGGCGGGCACATCAACCGGTCCCATAGAGTCTTTCTCAACACGGATATCGGGCATGACCTGTCTCCTTAAAAGAGGCGTTTATTTTCGGATAATTGAGGTACTTAACATTATGGTATCGTCGCGGATAAAGCATTACCATGATGGGTATCGAGGTTCTGGATCATCACCCGTCCCCCTGTGTATTTAACCCTTAGTTCACTACGTGAAATCATCAATAACACTAGGATCCCGTTATGCAGAAAATGCTTAACCGTGTTCAGCATTACGCCTGGGGCAGCCCAAGCGCATTGACCGAGCTGTACGGCATGGAAAATCCCGACAATCGTCCGATGGCAGAACTGTGGATGGGAGCTCACCCCAGCAGCAGCTCCCTGTTGGTTGACAATCAGGGGCAGCAGGTCAGCCTGCGGGATATCATCACCGCCGACCCGGAGCGTTATCTGGGCCGGCGCATCGCACAGCGTTTCGGCGAACTGCCGTTCCTGTTTAAAGTGTTGTGCGCCGATCAGCCCTTGTCCATTCAGGTTCATCCCAGCAAAAGCGCCGCCGAGAAAGGTTTCGCCCGTGAAAACGCGGCGGGCATTCCCGTCGGTGCGGCGGAACGCAACTACAAAGACGCCAATCACAAGCCGGAACTGGTCTTCGCGCTCACGCCGTTCAGCGCCATCAACGGGTTCCGCAAGCTTGAAGAAATCGCCGAGCTATTGCAGCCCCTGGCTGGCGCGCATCCGTCTATCGCCGCCTTTTTGCAGCAGCCGGATCGCAGGAATTTGTCGATGCTGTTCGCCAACCTTCTTGAAATGAGCGGAGAGCAGAAAGACGCCGCGATCGCAACCCTCAAAGCCGCGCTAAACAGCCGTGACGGCGAACCCTGGGCGACTATTCGCAACATCACGCGATTCTATCCAGACGACAACGGACTGTTCTCTCCGCTTCTCATGAACGTGGTGACGTTACAGCCGGGAGAGGCCATGTTCCTGACGGCAGAAACGCCGCACGCCTATCTGAATGGCGTCGCGCTGGAAGTGATGGCCAACTCAGATAACGTACTGCGCGCCGGTCTGACGCCGAAATACATCGATATTCCCGAGCTGCTGGCCAACGTGCAGTTCGAGCCTAAACCGGCCGAAACGCTGTTGACGACGCCCGCCGTCGGCGAGCAAACGTTGACCTTCTCCGTGCCGGTTGACGACTTTGCCTTCTCTCTTCACGATCTCACCGCACGGCCGGAGGCGCTGACTCAGGAGAGTGCTGCTATCCTTTTCTGCGTCAGCGGAGAAGCCACCGTGGAAAAAGCGCAACATAGGATCACTCTGCAACCGGGAGAGTCCTGCTTTATTGGCGCTGATGAATCGCCCGTGCAGATTCACGGTACGGGTCGCATTGCCCGCGTTTATAACTAGACTTTAAACAGCACGATGCTGACGCCCCAATGAGGGGCGGTACTACACAAGATAAAAAGGATACATAGCGTGACTAAAAAAACAGTCGTGGCCGTAGGGGTCATTGTCGCTCTCGGCGCAGTTTGGACAGGAGCTTCCTGGTTTACTGGCAAACAGGTTGAAAAGCATATTGGTGAATTCACGGATAATATCAACGGCCAGTTGAAAGCCAACTATCCCAACGCCGGACTGAAGGTCAGCTACCGTGATTATCAGCGCGGCCTGTTCAGCAGTCACCTGACGTATGTTCTTCAGTCCGACGGCACCGCCAGCGACCATCAGGTACTGGACAACAATCAGGAAGTGGTCTTTAAAGAAACGCTGTATCACGGACCTTTCCCGCTGTCCCAGATCAAACATCTGAACCTGATCCCGTCGATGGCATCCGTGCGCAGCGAACTGGTGAAGACCGACGCCGTCGCACCGCTGTTCGAACTGACCAAAGACGTTCCGTTCATCAATGCGGAAACGCGCGTCACCTACAGTGGCGATACCCATTCCGATATCCGCCTGGCGGCGATCGATTACCAGAACCCGGAACAGAAACTGAGTTTCAGCGGGTCCGATCTGAAACTGTTCGTGGCGCGTGACCTGAGCCAGGCTCACATCTCGGGCAACATTGCCAATCTGGCGACCGAGAAGAAAAACCCGCAGGGTCAGAATGAAGCGCTGACGCTGCAGGATCTGGCGCTGGAATCCACCTCACGTAAGAGCAAGTTCGACATCAATGTCGGTGATGCCAACTTTACCCTGAAAAAACTGACGCTGAACGTCGAAAACGAAAATGGGCTGACCATCAATGATGTGAACGTTTCCAGCGAGAACAACGCGGACGACGTCAATCTGTCCGGGAAACTGGGTATCGACGTTGCCTCCATCGTCGTGCGCGACCAAAACCTGGGGGCTGTGAACCTGAAAGCCAGCTACGCCGGTGTCGACGGCCACGGCTTGAAGCAGTTCTCCGAGGCCTATCGCGCCAAATTCCAGTCGCTGATGTCCAGTCCGGAAACGCTCACCACCGATGAGTACCAAGAGCAAATGGCGATGGTCGTGCTGCACAACTTGCCGCAGTTGTTGAAAGGCAATCCGCAGATCCACATCGCTCCGATGACCTGGAAAAACGCCAAAGGACAGAGCGACTTCAATCTGGCCCTGGATTTGACCGATCCGCTGCAGAAAGATCACAACGCCATCACTGGCGTGTCTGATGAAGAGGCGTTAATCCGTCAGTCCATCGAAAATGTGGACCTGAAACTCAATCTGCCGCTGGATATGCTGACGGAACTGTTCGTACAGACCGGTCCGAAAGTCGCTAACGACAACGACAAAAAGCAGATTGAAGCTATGGCCCGCCAGCAGGCGCAACTGATTGCCGGTGTCGGCCAGATGAGCCAACTGACGGTCACCAAGGACAACGCTATCACTAGCTCGCTGCAGTACGTCGACGGCACCGTGACCTTCAATGGCCGCAAATTGACACTAGCGGAATTTATCGCTCCCTATATTTCTGTCCCCGCACAGGACGCGCCGCAAGCCGTCCCGGCTCCTGCGCCGCAGGCTCAGTAATCAATGCGCTTTGCAGGCACCTATCGGGTGCCTGCCCTTAAGCAATCCTCTTCCCGTTCCCTGCTTATTAGCACCCAAACACCCCGCGATACGGCCTCCCGCCCTTGCGATTCAGTCACCGCTGGACATGAACTTTTCTGCGAATAAATGGTAATTTGACCGAATTTATTCTTATACTAACGGCTGTTTACTGACTAATTGATTTCATTAATAAAGAGTAAAACATGATTGATCCCCACATCCCATTAACAGATATCCACCGCCACCTGGATGGTAATATCCGCCCTCAGACCATTCTTGAGTTGGGCCGCCAGTTCAATATCGCGTTGCCGGGACAGGATCTGGAGTCTCTGCGTCCTCATGTGCAGATCGTCGACAACGAACCGGATCTGCTCAGCTTCCTGAAGAAGCTTGACTGGGGTGTGAACGTTCTGGGTTCTTTAGACGCATGTCGTCGCGTCGCCTACGAAAACGTCGAGGATGCGATTCGCGCCGGACTGGACTACGCCGAGCTGCGTTTTTCCCCTTACTACATGGCGCAGGCCTATCAGCTTCCGTTGGAAGGCGTGGTTGAAGCGGTCATCGACGGCATTCAGGCCGGCTGCCGGGACAATGATGACAAGGTGATGATCCGCCTCATGGGGATTATGAGCCGCACGTTCGGGACTCAGGCCTGCCAGCAGGAGCTGAGTTCACTCCTCGCATATAAAGACAGTATTACCGCGCTGGATTTGGCAGGCGATGAGTTGGGATACCCGGGAGAACTGTTTACCGACCACTTCCGTCAGGCGCGAGATGCAGGCTGGCATATCAGTGTGCATGCCGGTGAAGCCGCTGGTGCGGAAAGCATCTGGCAGGCGATTAACCAACTAGGCGCGGAACGTATCGGCCATGGCGTGGCAGCCATTGTCGATCGTAAGTTGATGGAGTACATGGCTGAGCATCAGATTGGCGTGGAGTCCTGCTTAACGTCCAATATCCAGACCAGCACCGTCCACTCTCTGCTCGCCCACCCGCTGGTGCATTTCTTGCGCCACGGAATGCTGGCGACGATTAATACCGACGATCCGGCCGTGCAGGGGATCGAAATCGAGCACGAATACAGCATCGCCGCACCACAGGCCGGATTGACGCCGGAAAATATTCATCAGGCTCAGGAAAACGGCCTAACCGTCTCTTTCATCGGCGAACAGGAAAAAGAGCAGTTGCGTCGGAAAGCGAAAAATCGCGCGGCATAACGTTATCTCCCCCCGCCGCCCCTTACGCTTCGTATTCGGTCATAATGAGTGGCGGGGGCTAAACTTCAATGAAGTTCTCACGTCTGTTTTATTCCCTCGCATTCAAACGCACACTTCCACGCCATTAAATTTTCACTCTTTATAAATAAGGCGGCAATTATTCATATCACTGCTCAGTGTGAAAATCTCCCGTCGTAAACGCGCTGAAAGAAATAACGCCATGCGTTCTCACGCATGGCGTAGCATATTCACGCTTTGGACTCGCGCTCACTCTTCGGGGCTATTTGCCTCTACCGGTCGTTTAGCATAGCGCTGGGCCAGCGTGGCGCATACCATCAATTGTATCTGGTGGAAGATCATCAGTGGCAGCACCATGGCGCCGACCGCCGCCGCAGGAAACAGCACATTGGCCATGGGTATGCCGTTAGCGAGACTTTTCTTCGAGCCACAGAACACGATCGTCACTTCGTCCGCCTTCGAAAAGCCCAGTTTGCGCGCGGCCAGCGTGGTACAAACCAGCACAATCCCCAGCAGGACGAACGAGCACATTACGATAGACAGCAGAGACCAGCCGTTGATCTGATGCCAGATCCCCTGAACGACCGCCTCGCTGAACGCGACGTAAACCACCAGCAGTATCGATGAACGGTCAGTGATATTGACCAGTTTACGGTGACGCTGCACCCAGTTTGCGATCAGTGGACGCGACAGATGGCCCAGAACGAACGGCACCATCAACTGGAGAATGATCGATCCAATCGCATGCAACGTATCCGTCTGTCCGCCTTGCGTATGCATCAACAGTCCGACCAGAATCGGCGACAGAAAGACCCCGAGGATACTGGATGCCGACGCGCTGCAGATCGCCGCGGCCACATTGCCTCGCGCCATGGAGGTGAAGGCGATGGCGGACTGAACCGTTGCGGGTAAGGCGCAGAGATAAAGAAATCCAAGATAAACGGTAGGCGTGAGAATCTTTGGAACCAGAAACGACATGATCAGCCCCAGCAACGGGAATAACACAAACGTGCTGGCGAAGACCACCAAATGCAGACGCCAATGGCTGATGCCGGCGGAAATAGCTTCTCGAGATAATTTTGCGCCATGCATGAAGAACAGCAGTGCGATGGCCGAGGTCGTCAGGTATTCAAAGAACACCTTCACCTCACCATCACAGGGGAAAAACGAAGCGGTAATGACCACCAGAACCAGAACAAGCAGAAACTTATCGATCTTTAAACGTTGCAACCATCCCATAACGAAACGACACCCTCTCAATAAACAATACAGGCGATCCTAAGATCGCCTGTGAGATAAAGAGATAATATGTGGAATAAATACCCACAGCGCTAGCTATTTTTTTAACGTCATCGCGCATTTTTTCTGATTAGAAATCAGTCCAAGTTCGATCAGTTCCATCACTTTAATCGCCTGAGTCACCGGGACGGGATTTTCCCCCTGACCATTCAACGCGTCGCGAACGGCGGCATAATAAGCCGTGTAATCGCCAGAGATCGTCGTCACCGCTTCCTCAACCGCTGCGCCGTCTCGGTTCAGCGTCAGCATGCCATCGCGGTCATCGCGTCCCCACTGGGCATCATTATCCGGCAAATGTCCTGCCTTTAATTTCGCCTCTTGGGGATCGATGCCATATTTCACATAACTGCCGTGACAGCCATGAACGATGTAGCGTGCGGTTTCAGCAACCGCCAGCAACGTACCATGCAACACGACGCGGCGCTGCGGGTAAATCAACGTCGCATGGAAGTAGTCGGCGGATTTACCGCCGGGACGCAGTTGCGCAAGATCCGCATGGATGGCGACCGGCGCGCCGAACAGCTGCAACGCCTGATCGATAAGATGAGGCCCCAGATCATACCAAATACCGCTGCCCTCACTGCCGTCTTCGCGCCAACGTTCGCGAATTTCGGGTCGATAGCGATCCATATGGGATTCCATATAAACCACGTCCCCCAACACGCCGGTTTGCACCAGATGTTTGAGGGTCAGGAAATCGCTGTCCCAGCGTCGGTTGTGAAATACGGAAAGCACCTTTCCCATGTGGACAGCAACCTGATGCAACTCGGAGGCCTGAGACAACGTGACGGTGAACGGTTTATCCACCACCACATGCTTGCCCGCTTCCAGCGCGCGTTTCGCCAGGGGGAAATGCGTATCGTTAGGCGTGGGGATTACGATAAGATCGATTTCCGGATCGTCGAATAACACTTCAGGTTTCTCGGCTACCCGCACAGACGGCCAATCCTCATGCACATTTTTCGGATGCCGGCTCGACACCGCCACTAATTCCATCCCAGGCGTCGCAGCAATTAGCGGCGCATGAAACGTCTTACTCGCATAGCCATATCCTAACAATCCGACACGAATAGTATCTGCCATTAATCATACCCCTAGCCTGAGCGACAGGCATTTTCCGTTGTGATGGAACGGCCAGTATATCACTGCAAGCTCTCCATATTTATCGGATAACGTCATTAAAACGCCGCCCTTACCTTAAACCCTTATCCGGCCGCAATCAGCGGAAAAGCGCCTATTCAGACACCGTATGCCCCCTGAAACGACGTACTGATACAGACTTGGGATTAAGCGGCGTGAGTGCGATCACAGATTCACACCGGAAAAAGAAACCGGTTTCAGAAACCGGTTGCAATCGATAATTCAACCCGCCTACACTCATTAGTCGTTGGTTAAAGCCACCCAAGAGCGAGGTTTTGATGTCCATATTTCCAAAAGATTTTCTGTGGGGCGCCGCGACAGCAGCCTATCAGGTCGAAGGCGCGCACGACGCCGAGGGTAAAGGCCCGTCGATTTGGGATACGTTTTCCCACTTGCCCGGCACCACCTTTGAAGGAACAAACGGCGATGTCGCCGTCGATCACTACCACCGTTTCCGGGAAGATGTCGCCCTGATGGGGGAACTGGGGCTGAAAAGCTATCGTTTTTCAATCTCGTGGCCAAGATTACTGCCAGAGGGGCGAGGTCAGATCAACGAAGCGGGCGTTGCCTTTTACAGTGCGTTGATTGACGCGCTGTTGGAGCACGGTATCCAGCCCATGATCACCCTGTATCACTGGGATCTGCCGCAGGCGCTGCAGGACCAGGGCGGCTGGGAATCCCGCCAGACTATCGACGCCTTCGAGGAGTACGCCCGCCTTTGCTACCAGCGCTATGGCGACCGCGTCAAGCTATGGTCTACCTTCAATGAAACCATCTGCTTTATCGGCTTTGGGTACATAACCGGTGCGCATCCCCCCGGCATTTGCAACCCTGCCCGCGCTCTGCAAGCCTGTCACCACGTGTTTATCGCTCATGCGCGCGCCGTAGCCGCATTCCGCCAGTCCGGCATCGCTGGCAAAATCGGCTTCGTCAACGTACTGCAAACGAATACCCCGCTGGACGATACGCCGGAAAACGTCGCCGCCTGCCAGTTGGCGGACGGGATTTTTACCCACTGGTTATACGATCCGGTATTGCGAGGAGAATATCCGATAGAGTTGCTGCACCTGGCACAATCGAGCCTCGGTGCGCCGGTATTCGAGCCGGGCGACGACGCGCTGCTGCGCGACAATATCTGCGACTTTATCGGTCTGAATTATTACAAGAGGGAAACGGTGGCCGCGAATCACGGCGAGTCGCGCCTGCAAATCAATACAACGGGCCAAAAAGGCAGCGCGCATCAGGCCGGAAACGAGTTTGGTTTTAAAGATCTGTTCAAATTCGTGCGGAACCCTAACGGGGTGTATACCGACTGGGACTGGGAAATCTATCCTCAGGGACTAACGGAAGGCATCCTGAACATCAAAGAACGCTACGGTGATATCCCGATATACATCACCGAAAACGGTTTGGGCGCCAAAGATCCCATCGTGAATGGCGACATCGTGGACGACGACCGTATCGACTATCTGCGTCAGCACATTGATGCCGTCGCTGATGCAATTGCGCAAGGCGCCGATGTGCGCGGTTATTATCCCTGGTCATTTCTCGATTTACTGAGCTGGTTGAACGGTTTTCAGAAACAGTACGGCTTTGTCTATATCGACCATCAACGTCAGTTAGCACGCCAGCGCAAGAAGAGTTTCTTCTGGTACCAGAAGTTGATCCGCAACAACGGCGAGTAAAAAACTAAAACCTTAACGCCCCGTGAAATGATGGGGCCTCTCACCCTCGCTTTTCTTCTTAAATTCCTTTCACTTGTTATCACGTTCCGGCTGAAACGGCGCTCAGGATTGCCCGGACGAGCGCATGCCCCCCCGCTGATGACCACAAGTTAGACGTTCAGTCTCTCGCCGGAAGGGATGGCGGGCGTTCAGGTTGTCGAACCTGGGACAATACCGGATAATACGGCGGTTTTATTTGTAAGTCCTGTAATGAGCGAATACCCGCGGCTACCGGTTGGCGCTTTTTTGGCGAACGTGCCGGCTCTTACGGGCTTAACCCGACTGGTGAAATGGTGATGATGAATTTTTGGATGACGATAGCCGCACTCGGCGCACTGACGCTGACGGCGAGTCTGATGCTCGGCTACGCCTCACGCCGACGTTCTCTGCGGCACACTCCCCCCTCCGTTGAACAGCTGGAAGACCTGCTCCCGCAGACTCAGTGCCGCCAATGTGGTTACGCGGGCTGCCGCCCCTATGCCGAAGCCATGATTCAAGACGGCGAACTGATAAATAAATGCGTGCCGGGGGGCGAACCTCTGATGCATAAACTGGCTGAGCAGATGAACGTCGAGCCCCAGTCCTTGCCGGATGATGCGATGCCGGGCAAACCCGAACGCCAGGTCGCACGAATCGACGAAAGCCGTTGCATCGGCTGCACCAAATGTATTCAGGCCTGTCCGGTGGATGCCATCGTCGGCGCCGCACGCGCTATGCATACCGTCGTCAGCGATCTCTGTACCGGCTGCAATCTGTGTGTTTCACCCTGTCCGACCGACTGTATTACGCTGGACCCGGTCATACCGACCCCCGACAGCTGGAACTGGGACCTGAACGCGATACCGATACGCATTTTACAGGGGGGGCATCATGTTTAATTTGCTGACTGCCTTCGGGAAAAATCGGATTTGGCCCATGAAGGGCGGCGTTCGCCCGCCGCAAATGAAATCGCCGTCGAATCAAATACCGTTACGTCGTCTGCCTCTGCCTGACCGCCTGATTATTCCACTTCATGCCCACCTGGGACCGGACAGCGATTTGTGCGTACAGGTCGGAGATCAGGTCTTGCGCGGCCAGCCGCTGACGCGAAGTGTCGGCCCGACGGTGCCGGTACATGCCCCCACCTCCGGCACGATCCAGGCCGTTCGTTATCACACCGCCACGCATCCGTCCGGGCTGCCGGAGCTAAGCCTGATCCTGAAACCGGACGGCGACGATCGTTGGGCGGAACGCCGCCCCTTGCAGGACTACCGTCAGACCGCGCCGCACATGCTGCGGGATTATCTGCATCAGGCGGGGATCGCAGGGCTAGGCAGCATCGGGTTTGCTACCGCCTCTCCCTGGCCGGATGCGCCGTGCGACATCGACACGCTCATCATCAACGCCGCAGAATCGGAGCCTTACCTCACCGCCGATGACCGCTTGATGCAAGAGTGCGCGGCGGAACTGTCCGTGGGTATCGACATCCTTGATCGACTCTACGCTCCTCAGCGTATTTTAGTGGGTATCGAAGATAATAAGCCGCAGGCGATTGCTGCGCTAAAACAGGCGCTGCACGCCTCGCCGCGCGTACACATTCGGGTGATCCCCTCCCGCTATCCCTCCAGTAATGTCGCCATGCTGACGCGAGTGCTGACCGGCAAGATCGTTCCCAACGGCCAGCCCACTACCCGCGCCGGCGTTTTGGTACAGAACGTCAGCACCCTCTATGCTGTTAAACGGGCGGTGATTGACGGTGAACCCTTGACGGAGCGCGTGGTGACGGTGGCGGGTCAGGCGCTTCAACGGCCGGGCAACGTCTGGGCGCGACTCGGTACGCCGGTTCGCTATCTTCTGCGCCAGGCGGGCTATCGTGTCACCAGGGGGCAACCCATGGTGATCGTGGGCGGCCCGATGACGGGATTCACGCTTTCGGAGCTGGATGTCCCGGTTACCCCGGCCAGCAGCGCGATACTGGCGCCGGCACGGGATGAAATTCACCCCGAATTGGAAGCGCAAGCCTGCATCCGCTGCGGAGAATGCGCCGACGCCTGTCCAACGGGCCTGCTGCCGCAACAGCTGTTCAAATTCATCCGTGATAACGACCACGAACAGGCGCGCCAGCATCACTTATCCGCCTGCATCGAATGCGGCGCCTGCGCCTACGTCTGCCCCAGCCATATTCCGCTGGTGCAATACTTTCGCCAGTCAAAAGCCGAAATTCAGTCGTGGGAACAGGAAGCCCAGCGGGCCGCCGCCGCCAAAGCGCGTTTTGTGGCGAAAAAAGCCCGATTGGTACGTGAAAAAGCGGCGCGGGAGCAGCGGCATCAACGCGCTGCGGCGATGGTCGCGCCTGCACCTAAGACGCCGGCCGAACCGTCTGCGAACGTTAAGCCTGCGATAGACACAACCACCGTTACCTCCGGCAAACGCGGTGCCGCCGTCAGGGCTGCTATCGAACGGGCTAAGGCGCTTCAGGCTGAAGCCCTGGCGACGCCACAACCCGTAGCAACAGCCCCCCGGCAGACCGCAGCGCCTGGCGATACCGCCCCGCCCCGTCGGTCAGAACACGACCCCCGTAAAGCCGCCGTAGCCGCCGCTATCGCCCGTGTTAAAGCACGCAAAGCGGCGCAGCAGCAGACGCCTTCGTCTGATGCCTCACCGGTCAAGGCAGAGGGTGTCGACGCGCTACCGGCGGCGAATACCGAGTCAGAACACGACCCCCGTAAAGCCGCCGTGGCCGCCGCTATCGCCCGTGTTAAAGCACGCAAAGCGTCGCAGGCATTGCAGGGCTCTCAAACGGAAACACAGTCTCAAGAGGAATAAATGGCTTTCAGAATTGCGAACGCACCGTTATTGCATCAACGGCAGACGACGTCCGGCATTATGCGCTGGGTGATCCTGGCCTGCGTTCCGGGTATCGCCGTACAGAGTTATTTTTTTGGCTACGGCAATCTCTTTCAAATACTGCTGGCGATAGTGACGGCGCAGGTGGCCGAATTCGTGACATCGTCACTTAAAAAGCGTCCGATCGTGGCATCGGCCAGAGACCATTCGGGGCTTGTGACTGCGGTATTGCTCGGCATCATCCTGCCGCCGCTGTCACCCTGGTGGTGGACCGTCCTTGCCACAGCGCTAGCCGTCAGCGTGAAACAGCTGTCCGGCGGCTTGGGGCGTAATCGCCTTAACCCCGCCATGGTGGGCTATGCCCTACTAATGCTGACGTTTTATGCCTCGATAATCCTCGGCCTTTCACCGAGCGAATCGCAAGATGCGATCGGCACGCAACAGACCCTATTCTCAGGTCATCGCGCGCTATCGCCATCGGATTTCGTCGGATCACATCCTGTTACGTTCCCTGCCGAGGTTGCCACACACCCCACCGAAGAAACGCTTGCCGCGCGGTTTAACCTCAGTGCGTTCAATGCCTTTTCCAACCCACTGAGTTGGGTGTGGATCAATCTGGCCTTTATGGCCGGCGGGCTGTTACTGCTGGCACGGGGCATCATTCGCTGGCAGATTCCCGTCAGTTTTTTGTTGGCGTTATCGCTCTGCGCCCTGGTTGGTCGACAGCTTCAACCGGAGGTCTGCGCCCCGTGGTCGCAGCATCTGCTGTATGGATTGACGCTGCTGGCCGCGTTTTTCATCGTCACCGACCCAGTCACTTCGGCGATGACGGGAAAAGGACGTATCCTGTTCGGCGTGCTGACCGGCGCATTGGTTTGGGCTATCCGAACCTATGGGGGCTATCCGGATGGGATTGCCTTTGCCGTATTGTTGGCGAATCTGGCCGTTCCATTGATAGATCGGCTCACGCAACCGCGGATACCGGCGCATTCCCGTTCAACGTTATAATACCGACGCTGAACGACCTGCTCGCCGTCGGGAATCGCGTCGTGAATACGGCGGCTCACTGGGAGTTCCGGGGCGATCCCCGGGATCCACGCCATTTCGTTCTCTGAATAAGGCTCGACTGCATCATCATGAATAAAGAAAAACGACTGGCAATACTGACGCGATTACGGGACAACAATCCTGAGCCGAGGACAGAGCTTCACTACAGCTCCCCCTTCGAACTGTTGATCGCCGTACTGCTCTCGGCGCAGGCCACCGATGTCAGCGTCAATAAGGCTACCGCCAAGCTCTATCCGGTCGCCAATACGCCGGAGGCCATGCTGGCGCTGGGCGTGGATGGCGTGAAAAGTTATATCAAAACGATCGGGTTGTTTAATAGCAAGGCGGAAAACGTGATAAAAACCTGCCGGATGCTGATTGAACATCATCAGGGACAGGTACCTGAAAACCGGACCGCTTTGGAAGCCCTCCCCGGCGTCGGCAGAAAGACGGCGAATGTCGTTCTAAATACCGCGTTTGGCTGGCCGACTATCGCCGTCGACACCCACATTTTTCGCGTGTGCAACCGTACCGGTTTTGCGCCTGGTAAGACGGTGGAGTTAGTTGAGGAGAAACTGCTGAAGGTCGTGCCGGCGGAATTTAAAGTGGACTGCCACCATTGGCTGATCCTGCATGGACGTTATACCTGCATAGCGCGCAAGCCGCGCTGCGGTTCCTGCTTGATCGAAGATCTCTGCGAGTTTAAAGACAAGGTTGACGTCTGATCGGTCATCATTAGCGGCCAAAGATCAACCCCATTGGCCGCTAATGAACACAGCACCGTTATTTGACGGGCAATACCACGTCTTTAAACATCGCTTCAATCTCCTCATTCGAACGCAGCGCGATGGCGGTATCCACCACATCGCGCGTTAAATGAGGAGCAAAGCGCTGGATGAAGTCGTACATGTAGCTACGCAGGAACGTACTGCGTCGAAAGCCGATTTTGGTGGTGCTGTAGCTGAAGATGTCGTCGGCATTCAGCTTGACCAGATCGGGATCCGCCTGCGGTTCGACCGCCATGTTCGCGATAACCCCCACGCCCAATCCCAGACGGACATAGGTTTTGATGACATCGGCATCCGTTGCGGTGAAGACGATCCGAGGCGTCAGACCCGCGTGGTTAAATGCCGTATCCAGCTCCGAACGTCCCGTAAACCCAAAGGTGTACGTCACAATCGGATAAGCCGCCAGCTCTTCAATGGTAATACCGGTTTTCGACGCCAGCGGATGGTCGGGTTTGACCACAACGGCGCGATTCCAGTGATAGCACGGCAACATAATCAGATCTTCATACAGGTGCAGCGCCTCGGTGGCGATGGCGAAATCGGCCGCCCCCTTTGCCACCGACTCCGCGATCTGCGTGGGCGAGCCTTGGTGCATATGCAAAGACACGCGCGGATAGCGATCGATGAAACCTTTGATCACCTCTGGCAATGCGTAACGCGCCTGCGTATGTGTTGTGGCAATGTACAACGATCCTTTATCTGGATAGGTATGCTCACCAGCGACCGCTTTGATGGCTTCAACCTTGGACAGCACCTCGCGGGCAATACGGATAATCTCCTGCCCGGCAGGCGTCACCTGTGTTAAATGCTTGCCGCTGCGTGCAAAAATCTGAATCCCCAACTCATCTTCCAGCATCCGGACCTGTTTACTGATACCAGGCTGGGAGGTGTAAAGGCCTTCCGCTGTAGAGGATACATTCAGGTTGTGATTAACAACTTCAACAATGTAACGAAGCTGTTGCAATTTCATAATTTATCCCATTCCAAATGAATAGTGCACACGACATCTTATGTTTGGACGTTTATGGCAATGACAAACTAGTACATCAACTACAACGGCATAAATCCCTGCCACATAAATGCAATTTAATCATAAGCACATTTTTTATATAACTTGTTTTTTACTTTGTTCGGAAAAAGTCGACTAACTCAACGCAATTTTACCTGATGCCGTGTTTTCCGGCTTCATGTAGATTATGCGCCTCCTTCTTAAACCCCAAAAAATAGACGTTTTTTTGACCTTGCACAGATTTTGAACTTTTGAAACAGCGGTCCGGACCCTGTTTATCTTCTGCCCCGCGGGGAAAGCGATTATTCAGGATAAGAAACCACATCAAGCGAGGAGACAAGACCTTATTGCTTTTGTAAAATGTTAACGTCCCGTAAACAACTTAATGAATGTCTTATGAAAAAAAATAAACGATTCCGTCGAATCGCCCTCATCGTGCTGCTGTTGCTCATCTATTTTTATCGCGACGCCCTTAATCCATTCAAACCCGACTGTTCAGCAAAAAATCCGCAGGCTTCTAAGTTGGAAGCCTGTAATAAACCGATCAAGGAAGTCGCGCCGGGGTTTGAAATTTAGATCCAGAGAGCACAGCGACGCATAAAAAACCCCGGCAGCGCCGGGGTAGAGAATTGCATTGCCTGGTGGGGCGGACAGTTGCCCTCAGCACCCGCATCGCCGTACTTTTATCTTTTGTCTCGGCGACGACGCAACGACGTGATATCGGGGTGCCAGCCGGCGGTTAGGCGGCCAGCTTCGACAGTGAGAGATTTGCGATCTTCTCTCCGGCGACCGCTGCATCGATGCCCAGCAGGGAACCGCCCGCGCCGCGCAGGTTCAGATTGCTGTTGCCGCTATCGCCCCCCAGTGCACTTTTCACCATGCCGACGGCCTGTTTAAATTTATCCATACTTTCACGGGTCATCCCGTCGTCGTCCGGTTTGCTCAACGCCTGCGCCCAGCTTTTGTCGTCTTGTACCGGCGATGACGCGTTATCCTTCTGGTACTCCGGCTTGCCAAAAATCTCAGGATACTGGTCCATCAGTTGCCCGATCACCTTGGCCGTGCCGCGATCCTCTTTGTTGACGAAGTTGCGATCCACGCCATCCCGGTGGGTATCGATATTATTCAGCGCCAGCAAACCGGCACTTTTGCCAACGCTCGAACCGACGGCGCTCCCCAACTGGCTGAAGTCCGAAGGACTGCTCAGCCCCTGAAGACCATTGCCTCCCAGAGAAAGCGATGGCGGCGTGCCCATGCTGCCGCTTGTGTTATTCCCCAGCAGCGTCAGCGCATCTTTAACCCCTTGGCTATAGGCATCCTGATTGCCCTGTGTCGCCTGACTGTCGCTCAGCAGCGATCCACCATTGCTGCCGGACTGGCTGAGGGCGTTGACCGTATCGCTACCGAGCAGATTCTCCAGCGCCTGGGAAAACAGCTTATCGATGGCATCCGAATCCTGAGTATTAACGGGAGATTGCACGCCTTTCGTGCCTGCGCCGCTGTACTGTGAATCGCTCTGCGTCGTGCCTGACTGGCCGTTGTTGGCAAACATCAGGGCTGTCAGCAGGTCGGTCAGTTTATCGATGATGCTACTCAGCTGATCGGCGCTGGCACCGCTGCTGCCCTGCGTTCCCGTTCCACCGGACAGAGACCGGTAGCCTTCAACACCCGAGGCTTGAGATCCGAGATCAGCGCCGGGCGTGGTCTTGATCGAGATTTGAATCATGCTATTTCCTTATCTATTTGATGGAGTCGTGGCGATGTCCTGCTATGACGTGCGCAACGCCGCGTCATAACGCCAGTACCTACGGCGAACGCCTGTCCGGTACTGATAGGTGAGTGACCTCAGGAATAGAACAGTTCCTTGCCGTCATGATTTCATCGGGATCAATCCGTTCTATCCACGTCCCCAAACTCTACGCCCGCCAGTTGAAATAGCTCACGCACCGCCTGCGGATACTCCACCGCCGGTTGCCAGAGCAGCCATCCAATCGTCAGGACATTGGCTTCCCGCAGGAAGATGTGCGCGCCTTCGGTCTCGGCGTCCCGTTCATAGCAACGCCCCAAAATCTGTCGTACCAGCCCAGGGTATTGCCGGTCCGGCTGAATCGATAGCTCCAGTGCCCAGCCTCCGCTTTCACCGTATTGAAACCGCAGTTCTATACCGGACTGCGGCTGCCAGCGGGTAGGCTGCTGGCGGTTCATCGCGGCGATAAACGCCGCGCCGCTCTCAACGTCGGTTAACGTACTGTCCGTCATGGCAGGGTGACCTGGGTGGAATCGGCCTCGCCGGTTCGCAGGTCCGGCTGCCACCAGATCACCAGTTGATGGTTTTCCGGCTGCGGACGGCAGGAAACGTCTGCACACCGGGCCGCCGGCGTTTTGGCCGCACAAGCGCTCAGCAACAACGAAAAACAGAATATAAACAGCTTGGAATACATGCTTTTCTCCTTAAAGCATCAGGGTTGGATCAGTGAAGGACGCGTCGGAGCGGCTAATCGGGCTGGCAGCAGCGCCAGGTAAACTTCGGTCGACTGTCCCGGCGCCAGCGTGGTTCTTGGCCAGGCTGAGACCGCCAGCGTGCGACGACCGGCGCAAGTCGCCTCGTCAAAACGCAGTGGCTGCAGCCCGCGATTTGTCACCACCCCCACCGCCAGCGTGACCGCATCATTGCTGTACCACTGGTGACGGCCGCGTTCGTAGACCAGACCGCGCGCGCTGCGGCAGATCTCATTGAGGCGACTGCCGACGCTATCGGCGTGAAAGCCGGCGGGCGTCTGCCCGCTGGCCAGATCGCGCAGCGCGTTCTCCACCATGCCGTAGAGATCGGTTTTGCGGTTGCGCTGCGTGACGCGCCCCATCACTTCCTGTAGCTGGCGACGGTTATCCTGAGAAACGTAGCGGGTGGGATCGTTCTGATCGCCGATGAGATGCGGCGTGAGGATAAACAGCCGCTCGCGCCGGGACACCTCGTGTCGCCGGGAGGTGAACAGTTTGCCGATCCAGGGAATATCGCCCAACAGCGGGATGCGCCGGTCCCGGTCGCCGCTTTCCTCGACGTGAAAACCGCCCAGCACCAGCGCGCGATTTTCGCCAATCAGCGCCTGTGTACTGACCGTCCCGCGCTTCACACCGGCGGCGTTGCCATCCGCGTTTGTCTCCAACTGGCCGTCTTCGATATCGATCACCAGTTGAATGCTGTTCTGATCCCCTTTACCGATGACCCTCGGCGTCACCTGCAGGCTGGTGCCCGCCGTGACCGGCTGAATATCGGCCACCCGTTCGCCGGTCGCGGTAATAAATGCGGTGCGGCTGAAGTCCACAACCGCAGGCTGATTTTCCAGCGTCAGCACCGACGGGTTTCCCACGATAGAGGCGGTGCCTTCCCCCTCGAGCGCCTGAATATCGGCGAAGAACCGTTTAAAATCGCTGACGAAGAGCGTGCTGGCGCCGGACATCAGGCTGGCGCCGCCGGTCACCGATCCCAATTTTCCCTGCCAGTTGGCTTCCAGCCTCGATAGCGCCGTGCGGTCGACGTCAAGAATCACCGCATCGATATTGACCAGATTTTGTGGAATATCGATGCTGTCGATGAGCAACTGATACTCTGCGCGCCGCTTCTCGTCATCCCTGATTAGCAAGGCGTTATTGCGAACGTCGGCGGACACCTTGCCATTCAGCGCCGATTTGCCGTCGCGACTGCGGGGAGAACTGCGCGTCGCCCAGCGCGTCAACATATTACGGGCCTCGTTCTCCAGCGCTTTATTGGAATCACCGGCCGCCGATCCGCCGCCCGCGGCAGCGTTAGCACCGCTGGCGGCGGCCGTTGCCCCGACGGGCGGATGACGATTGCCGTCCATCAACTCGTTCAGAATGGTGGCGACGCCCGGGATTACCAGCTTCTGGTCGCGATAGTGGATGGTGCGGTCAGACACGGCGGCGAAGCGCAGCGGAAAATTCATCACCTTGTGGCGCTCTTCCCGACTTTCGCGCTTGCGGGCGAAACCGCTGACCAGATTGACGTATTCCTGAGGCCCGGTGACCAGCACCACGCCCTCCTCCGGCAGCTCTCCCCAACCAAAGTGCGGATCGAGCAGGCCGATACCGGTCAGCGCCTGTTTGAGATCGGGCGCGGCTTCCGGCGAGATCTCGAGACTTACCGATGTCTGTTCATCCTGTGGGCTGACATATAACGTGTTGCTGTACACGAACCATTGAAAATGATGCTCCAACGCCAGCCGGTCGATAAAGGCCGCCGGATTTTCCGCCCGAATTTTCCCGTTGACCGCGCTCTCTGGGATCTGGCCGAGCTGCAGTTTAACGCCGTGACTGTCGGAAAAGTCCTGTAAAACCTGCGACAACGGCGTGTTTTCCGCCGAATAGGCGTAAGCGCCTTTGTTCCACGACGACGGCGTGGCGGCATACGCTATCGGCATCATCCCGATCAATACCAGCGACCAGCAGAACAGGCGATAAAGGGTGAATAGAAGTGAATAAATCAGGTTACGCATGCCAATCTCCTTGCGACCAGGCCAGCGTGTGGAGGTTAGTGACCGGGATGGCGATGTCGCGTCGTTCCGCGAGCAACAGGCCCTGCCAGGCGTCTCGCTGATTTACCAGCATTTCCAGCGTGCGGCAAAGAGCCTGAGGCTCATCCGGCGCGTGGCGCATCAGCAGCCAGAGCTGTTTGTCCTCTTTGGCATAGGCCGGCGCCGCCGCCTGCAGACCAAAGAGCTGCAGCGATGCCGACGAGAACACCAGCGCCCGGTGCAGCAAGGCATCGTCCACCTCGATTGCCGACATCAACCGCGCTGAACAGCCGATGCCGCGCGGGTAGCGGGTCAGCAAAACCGGCCCGCCGTCAATATCCAGCGTCAGCGGGCCGCCCATGCGGTTTAGCCAGTCTTCGATAAGGTGAATCAGCTCAGTTGAAGTCATTGATGATGGCCTTGGCCAGACCGTGTTTGACGCTCAGCAGCTGCCCGCTTGCCCAGTTGGCGTTCGCGTAGTCCATACTGGCTTCGAAGAAGGCATGGCTGTCCGCCATGTTGGCTCCCCCTTCCGCGACGTTTAGCGCCATAGCATCCAGCTGCGATTGCGCATCCACAAACGCGGTATCCAGCCGACGCTGTAATCCCAGCGATGAAGACATGATGAGTACTCCTGTGAGTTGTTGAACCTGCCCTTTAGGTGGTCAGTTCACAGGCGACGGTTCCAGAGGAGGGTAAAAGTTCGGACCGAGGAGGCCTGGCGGCAAACAATCATAGGGATAACGGCGTCAGCGCCGATCCTGAAGGATCGGCGTCCCCTTCAGTCCGCGCTGGCGGACCGAGGGGCAAGCGGCACGGCGTCGCCGTCCGAGACCATGAAACGATCGGGTCGGCTAAGGCGTAGAAGCAGGCGCGGGGACCAGTTGTTCCACCGCTCGCCGCCAGCTCAGGTTCATCACGCCCTGGGGCGTCATTAACTGCAGTTCATCTTTATCCAGCACGTCGTCGATAGCTAATTGCCAGCCCAGATGCGCGTGATCGTTCAGCCAGATCTCCACCTGTGGCTGCTGTTCGGGATGGCAATAGAGCACGCCACGCCCTTCGCCGCTCTGATTGCGTAACAGCTGACGCAGCAGCGCGGAGGTGCGCTGTTCGTCCGGGATCTCTTGCACCAGCTGGCGCATCGCATCACTCAGCACCTGACCCGCCTGTTCGGCGACAAAGGCTTCCATCAACGCCCGCTCCTGCTGCCAGCCGCGCAGGATGTCGTCCGCCTGACGCAGAAAACGCGCTTCGGCCTGGTGGACCGTCCGCCCCGCCTCCACCCGCGCCCGGCTCTCTGCTTCCGCCAGCAGATCCTCCGCCTGCCGTTCGGCGGTCTCAATGACTTCGAGTCCCCGTTGATGTTGCTGCAACCGGTCCGCTTTAATTACCGTCTCTTCCCGGGTTTCCGTACCGGTAACCAGCTTCAATTGTTTTCGTGTCAGCATCCCGACTCCCTCTTTTCCATTACACTGATGACTCTCTTCTGTGACTAACAAACACGCCGACGTCGTTACCGTCCGGCGCAGCGCAAAGGCGCGCTTTCCATATCGCAGCGTCGCACAGCACATTCACTCGACTTGCGGGCAACGCCACTGCAGGCGACTCCTCCACTCCGACGCTGCATGAACGCGGAAACAGCAGTCGAACGCGCGGCCAGGCGGCGGCGGATAAACAATGGCGCAGCAGGCAGAGCGCATCGTGCTGCCGCCGTGCGGTAAAATTCAGGTTTTCGGGCAGCCACAGCCCCGGACGCAGCGCTTTCGCCAGCCGGCGGCACCATAGCGACGGCTCAGACGGCAACGGTTTTTCCGGCGCACGGCATACCGACGCAATCAGCTCAAGCACCCAGATGCGCTGGGGCGGCGTCAACGCGATCAGTTGCCATAGCGCTTCCGATGGCAACTCGGGCAGGCCTTCCGGCAGGCCCCAGCGCGCACGCAATAACCGGTGCTGCAACGGCGCCAGATTCTCCAGCGACGTTCGGCCTCCCGCCAGCCCGGCATCAACCTGCCAACTGTGATCCGCCTCCAGAATGCAACCATAGGCCCACCACCGGACCCACTTTAGCTGCGCGTCCCGGCTCCTATCCGCGAGGGACATCATCGGTCAGGACTCCTGCGCCGGCGGCTTTTTGCGCGTTTGTAGTTGCCGCCACCAGGGTTTCGCTATAAGTCCCCCCACGCCTGCAGCTATCGCCAATGCCAAGAGAGAGCCGGCCCACTGCAGGTGACTGACCCCCTGCGGCGTCAGCGTCAGCGGCCCCATAGAGACAGTCGGCACGCTGTCGTGATAGGGCTTGGCCAAGGAGAAAACGATGGACAGTTCTTTGTCACTTTTTCCGCTCAGACCCGGCACGCTGCTGGCGACCATGCGCCGAATACGCGGCCTGATGCTGTCCGGATCCAGCTCCGCCCGATGCTTGATGAAAACAGCGGCCGAAGCGGGTTGTATCGGCTCGCCGGGGGCAATGCGTTCCGGTAGCACGACATGAACGCGGGCGACCAGAATGCCGTCGATCTGGTTGAGCGTGGACTCCACCTCCTGCGACAGCGCATAGATATAGCGGGCGCGCTCTTCCAACGGCGTTGAGATCACGCCGGTTTTTTGGAAGACCTCACCCAGGTTGGTTCTGCTCTGCCGCGGCAGCCCGGCGGCATTCAAAATATTCACCGCCCTCTCAATATCGCGGGCATCGATCAGCAACGAAATACCGGTCTTATCAATACTTTTCTCAGCATTGATGCGATAACTGCCAAGCTGGGCAATCACCTCGTTGGCGTCGTTTTCCGACAGGTCGCGATACAACTCCACACGGTCGCCGCATCCCGCCAGAAGCCAGACCAGCAGCAAAGGGAGTCCGCGTTTTAGTACACCGTGACGCATTGCTTTACCCTCACTGTAGGTTGGTGAGTTTTTCAAGACTTTGTACGCTTTTGGCCACCACCTTCGCGTTCAGCAAACTTTCGAGATAAAACGAAGACAGCGTTCGCGTGGCGTCCATCACATCCTTGGGATTGTTGCTATGGAGGCTTTTGCCGACCTGTCGTTCGGCTTTCTGCCGCAGCCCATCGAGATGACCGGAGCGACCGGCCAACGCATCAATCCAGACGGCGTTCCCCTTTTCCGGCTGATTCGCCGCCGCCCCGGGCGGCGAGATCGCGGCGCTGAACCATGACACATCTTGCGCCGCGGGCGCCGTCGCCGCGTCTTGTCCGTCCATGCCCGAAAACGGGTGACTCGCGCCTGAAACCTGAGAAATTTTCATCCTGTTTCTGCCTCTTAGCGATGAAATTCCACCCATAAAAAACCGGGGGAATCCCCCGGCCATTCAACAATCTAAAAACCCGCGATCAGAACTGGATCGACTTTGCTGTTTTGGTGCTGGCATTCATCGCTTTCGATGCAGAATCCATCTGCATGTCAGAGATGGAGTTCATCGCATCCGTTTTCATTTTCTGGCTCTGAGCCGCCGTGGTCATGGCCGTGGTTGCCGCCATGGTTTTGTCCAGAGTCTGCATTGAGGCCAGGGATGCGGCATTTGAAAGTCCAAACATGTTGTTATCTCCACTAATAAAAAGTCCGTTGAAAGTGTGATGAACCGGATGACGACGACCCCGTCATCGTGTTCATCTATTAAGTAGGAGATCGCGGTCAACGGTTCCGGAAGAACACTATTTTTTCGCCGCCGGCCGCCCACAGCCCGTCAAAGCCCCCGCGAAGGGACGTTCAGCAGCTTAAGACGGTGATAGAGGGTCCGTTTAGGGATCCCCAGTTCTGTCACCACGTCGTCGATGCAATGGCCGTTACGCCGCAACGCATCCTGGATCAGAAATTTTTCGATGCGCCGCAGCCGGTGTTTCAGCTGCGTCGGGGCCGTCTCGGCCCTGGCGTGCGAGGCCAGCGGGGAAAGTCCCAATACCCAGCGTTCGGCGGCGGCTTTAAGCTCGCGCAGATTGCCCGGCCAACTGTGGGTCAGCAGCCGTTCGTGCACCTCCGCGCAAAGGGCCGGCACCGGCCGCTGTAGCCTCTCGGCGGCGGTACGCGTAAAGCGCTGGAACATGGGTAAGATAATATCGCTACGGGAACGCAGAGTAGGCAGCTGAATTTTGACCGTATCCAGACGAAAATAGAGGTCCCGACGAAAACGCCCTTCTTCCACCAGTTTGGCAAGCGGCGTCTGCGTCGCAACGATCACCCGCATGTCGACGGGCTTGAACTGCGTACTGCCTAACCGCTCAATCCCGCGATTTTCGAGCACTCGCAGCATTTTGGCCTGTAGCGTCAGCGGCATGCTGTCTATCTCATCAAGAAAAAGAATGCCTTTATTCGCGGTCTCCAGGTAGCCGGCGCGCGAACGGCTGGCACCGGTGTAAGCGCCGGACACTACGCCGAACAGTTCACTTTCCGCCAGACTTTCCGGGACTGCGGCGCAATTGACCGCCACCAGCGGCCCGGCACAGCCGGAAAGCTGATGGATGCGGCGCGCCAGCGTATCTTTGCCGGTCCCCGTTTCCCCTTCGAGAATAATGTCGACATTCAACGGAGCGATATCGTTGATTAAGGCGCTTAATCCGGCATGAATATCGTCTTCCTGGCTTTCAAAAAAGGCTCCACAATCAATTAAGGGAAGATGTCGACTCGATACACTACGGTTTCTGATGCTCATGACAACTCCTGTACCCTTGGGGGCTATCCTTATTCAGGCAACCACTGTCAATGGTTTTGCCTGCAGCTTCATTATTGTACTTACGGTTTCTTAACGATTAGCATGCAAAAAAAGGTAACAACTTACGGTTACTTGATGAAGACGCTAAAGCATTACCGCCATTGCTGTTGTAAGCCATCAGTCAACGACTGAAGTTGCTGTAGGAATAACTGATAAAAAAGTAGGGAAATCCTTACCCATAATTTTTTGAAGGGTATTTTCGGCTGGACATTCCGTGCAGCACTACGGAATCAGACGTTGATTTAAGGCATATTTGACGATATCGGCGTTAGAAGCGAACTGCATTTTTTCCATCAAACGCGACTTATGGGTGCTGACCGTTTTGTTGCTGATCGCCAGCGCCTCCGCAATCGCATTCACGCCCATTCCCTGCGCCAGCATCACCATCACCTGATGTTCTCGCACCGTCAGCACGCTGTGGCAAGGGCGATCGTCCGTGAGATAGTCCGCAAACACGATTTGTTCGGCAATGGTTTGGTCGATGTAGCGCGCGCCCTGCGCGACTCGGCGGATAGCGGTCAGCAGCGCTTCCGGATCCTTGTCTTTAGTGATATAGCCGAGCGCGCCGCTTTTAAGCACCCGCCGTGCAATCTGCGGTTCGCTGTACATGCTCAGAATCAGAATGGGCAAGCGCGGGTACTGCGCCAACACCCGGATGATCAGCTCCTCGCCGCAAATGCCCGGCATACTCATGTCCAGCAACAGCAGATCGATATCGACTTCTCGCAGCGTAGTAAGCACCTGCGCGCCATTCCCCGCCTCCGCCACGACTTGCAGCGTATCGTCCAGCGTAAATATCTGTTTCAGCCCCTCCCGCATGATGACGTGATCGTCGGCGATCATTAATCGGATGAGTTTCATTGAGTGTATCTCCCAAGATGATGGCCGCAGTTTCACGACAGTCTTTCTGTGCGGATTTAGCGCACGACGGCGCGCTGCGGGAACGTCATGCGGATCGACGTACCGCCGCCGGGCTGGCTTGTGACCGTCACCTCGCCGCCCAACATTCTTCCGCGTTCTTTCATGCCCATCAGGCCGAACGTGTTGGGCTTTTGCTCCCGGGCGTCGAAACCGTCGCCATTGTCCTGTACGCTCAGCACAATCAGCCCCTCCCGGTTTTCGAGCGCAATGACGACCTCGCTGGCGGCGGCGTGGCGAGCGATGTTGGTCAGTGACTCCTGAACCACGCGAAAAGCGGCGGTCGCGCACTCGTCGTTCATCAAAACGTCGTGTTCCGGCGCACGCAGTTGGCACTGGACGCCGTATTGACAGACAAACTCGTCCCGCAGCCACTCCAGCGCCGGCGTCAATCCCATATCCAGCACGTTCGGGCGCAGCCGTGTCGCCACATCCCGCACCACCTGAATCGTCTTATCGGACAGCGCCATCAGATTCTGTAGTGACTTCAATAGCGACGGGTTTTCTTTAGCGAACTGCATACGCAGTAAAGACAAACTGATACGCATGGAAGTGAGATGCTGTCCCAGCTCATCATGGATTTCCCGGGCGATATGCTTGCGCTCCTCCTCCCGGGAAATCTCACGCTGACGCGTCAGGAGCCGTAGCTGACTGTGAGATTCCTCGAGCCTTTTCTCCGCATAACGAATAGCGGAAATATCGCGGCCAACGCTGAGAATAGAAGACAGCTGGCCGTTCTGGCCGAACTCCGGCACACAGCGGATATGGTGAACGGCGCGCGGTTTATCGCCGATGTCCTGAGCCTCCGCCTCCAGTTCCCCTTCCACGCTGCTCTGCGTCTCCATGACCAGTTGCACTAACTGCTGAATGCGCTGTGCGCAGGGGGCGTCGGGCAGAAGATCGGTCAGCCGATGGCCGAGCAGTTGATCGGCGGTAAATCCCAGATGAGCCAACATCGCCGGATTCGCATACTGGCAGGTCATTTGCGGACCAAATCGGACGATCAGATCCGGCGTATTTTCCACCAGCGCCCGGAATTCCTGTTCACGCGCATAGGCGATATGTTCGATGTGTTTGCGCTCCCGGATATCGCGCACGACGCACATGCTGTATTTCTTTCCCTTGTATTTAAAAAAGTTAACGCTGACTTCGACCGGAATAATCGCGCCGTATCGGCTTCTGTGCTGAGTTTCGAACGTCAGTCCGCGCTTCCAGCCGTGCCGATCGCACCAGCTGTGCTGAATCAACTCCGCACTCCTGCAGGGATCGATATCCCGGAGGTACAGCTTCTGGAACTCCTGCTGACTGTAATGCAGCACCCGGCAGGCTTCGGCATTGGCATAGCAAAACTGGTTGTGCTCATTGACGATATAGACCGCATCTTTAATGCGGCTGAACGCAAGCGCGACAAGCTCCATCGGCGGGGCCTCCTCCTCATCAAGGGATTGAGGGGACCTTGGGGGATATAACATAACCGTCTCCATGCTGTCGAAGATCTGCCCGGACCCCGATTCGGCGCCACGGGCAGTAAGGGGTTACAGTCATCTCCTGACGACATGGTCTGTAACCGGATAATCAAACTGAATGACCCGTTGTTCTCTGTTGCCACGAGGTCAAAGGGAGGCTCAGGCGTCCACGGCCTGGCGGAGGAAGCCTCTGGCACGGGAAAGGCGCGATCGTACCGTACCGATCGGCATACCTAATCGTTCGGCGATATCCTGATAGCTGGCGTCGGCGTCAATCAACATCACCAGCATGTGGCGGGTGTCGTCCGGTAAATGGGCGCTCGCCGCCAGCACACGGTGCAGGGCATGGCCCCATTCGATAATTCGGCTGGGATCGCTGCCGCAGGAAAGCTTCTCCAGCTCATCCTCACTGATGTCGCAAACAGGGGATTTCGCCTGCTTGTAGTAGTTGCGGACCAAGTTCAGCGCAATGCCGAATACCCACGTTTCCGGGCGCGATGCGCCGGCGAATTTTTCGCGATTTCTCAGCACCTCCAGATAGGTCATCTGCTGCAAGTCTTCCACATCCTCTTTATTGTCCACACGTTGACGAATGAAATTCTGCAGGCGTTTGCCATGCTGCCTAAAGACCAGCTCCCAGTCTACAGCCTCAGGATGTGATTCAAACGAGCAGTCCTTTTCCGGTGACAAAACGATTGTTTCCATTTGCGGGTTCTCCATGGTTGCGCCGTGATTGGCGCAGAGGAGACAGCAAGGCGTATGCCACCGAACTGAATTTAATTAATTCTCTGTTTTAACTATGTTTTTAATTAAAAGAACGGTTTTTTTGCGCCACTTTTTGCCGGTAAAAAACGACTAAAATGCAAACGATTGCAATCAATCGGTCATCACTGGGTCTTTTTTTTATGGACAAAAAGACGATGGGACCTCCCGGCGGGAACCCGATTTCTCTTAACGCCACATAACTCCATACCTTTAATCAAAAGATCGATTCAGGCAGGACAGAATATGGTTGCCATCCCCCCGCTCTCTTCAGCGATTGCCAATGCGGCGACGCCCCTCAGCGCACCCATCGAGGAACAGCCGTCAACCCCCGCTCCCGTCCCGGCGTCGAAGGCCTCTGACAAAGTCATACATGACAGCATGGAGGAGGTATCAGCCGCTTTCGGCGAACAGATGGAACGCAAAAGCAAGTCGCTGAACCGCAGGCAAATCAGCCAGATGCAAAATCGTATGGAAGCGAACATCGAGCGAATAGAGAAGCTGACCGAGCTGTTCCACCTGTTGGAAAATCCCAAGCAGCCGACGCTGGACCAGCAGGTACGGCGAATGCAGGGGCTGATGCTGCAAACGCCCCCAGCCTCGGTCGAGGCATTAGTACAGGCGGCGGGCGGCGACGCGGCGCGCAGCGATATCGTTCTGCGTCATCTGCTGGCACAGGCCCGAGAGCAGCGGGATCCGGCGCTGGAACAGGCAGCTCGGGCAAGTCTGGCGCGGATCCAGCAGGAAAAAGGCCCGGAGGTGCGAGCCGGGCTGAACACGGCCGCCGCGATCTCCCTGTTCAGTACCGACCCGCAACAGAAACAGATCCTGCGCGAGCTTTATTACGAACGCATCGTTCATCAGCAGTCCCCCAGCTCGCTGCTGGACGCCCTGTTGGAACGCTTCGACGCCCAGCACTTCACGGCCGGTCTGCGTACTCTGCAACGGGCTCTGGCCGCCGACATCGCCTCGCTGGCTTCCTCCATTTCGAAGACTGCGCTGAGCCAGATGCTGAAACATCTCAACGATGCGCGTCAGTTGAGCCATACGCTGTCATCCAGCCAACAGTTGCTGGAGCACGGCGCCCACCGCTTCCCGGCCGCAACGCTCGGCGCGGTGGAGCTGACGCGTCGGCTGATCGGCCTGAGCGCCAATGGGGCCTACATCCGCGACTTACACAATCTGGGGCGAGAAGTCGCCGGACAACACGCACAGCGGCAGTTGCTGTTTTTCAACGCCCTGCTACGGCTGGTAGGCGACCTGCCGCAGACGTTATGGCGAGACAGCAAACACCGCCACACCGCACTGCATCTCATCCGCGGTCTGATCGGCGATTTGTCGCGGCAAGAGGCGGCCGAACTGGCCGCCGCACCGCGCAAGGAGTAGCTGATGACCCTGCTGATCTCCTGGCTCAACCGCATCGCCATCAGCGCGATGCAGCGTTCAGAAATCGTGGGCGCGGTCATTGTGATGGCTATCGTCTTCATGATGATCATTCCCCTGCCGACGGGGCTGATTGACGTGCTGATCGCCTTTAACATCTGCCTCTCTTCGCTGCTGATCGTTCTGGCGATGTATCTGCCCAAGCCGCTGGCCTTTTCGACCTTTCCCGCCGTGTTGCTGTTAACCACCATGTTTCGGCTGGCCCTGTCTATTTCGACGACCCGGCAGATTCTGCTGCAACAGGATGCGGGCCACGTAGTAGAGGCCTTCGGCAACTTTGTCGTGGGCGGCAATCTGGCGGTCGGTCTGGTGATCTTCCTGATCCTGACGGTGGTGAACTTTCTGGTGATCACCAAAGGGTCAGAACGCGTGGCCGAAGTGGCGGCGCGTTTTACGCTGGATGCCATGCCGGGCAAACAGATGTCCATCGACAGCGATCTACGCGCCGGGCTGATTGACGCTCAGCAGGCCCGCCAGCGGCGCGAAAATCTCACGAAAGAGAGCCAGCTGTTCGGCGCGATGGACGGCGCGATGAAGTTCGTCAAAGGCGACGCAATCGCCAGTCTGGTGATCGTATTCATCAACATGATCGGCGGCTTCGCCATCGGGGTAATGCAGCACCAGATGGCGGCCGGCGACGCCATGCACGTCTACTCGGTATTGACCATCGGCGACGGCCTGATTGCTCAGATCCCGGCCCTGCTGATCTCCCTGACCGCCGGGATGATCATCACGCGCGTCTCCGCCGACGGACAAAAGGTGGATAACAACATCGGCCGCGAGATCGCCGAGCAGCTGACCAGCCAGCCGAAGGCGTGGATTATCTCCGCCCTCGGCATGTTCGGCTTCGCCCTGCTGCCGGGCATGCCGACGATGGTGTTCTTGCTGATCAGCCTGCTCTCCCTGTCCAGCGGCCTGTTTCAGCTGTGGCGGGCCAAGCAGCTTGGTCTGGCTGAATTCAATGCGCTGGCGGCGGACAACCTGCCCGCGGAGCAAAATGGCTACCAGGATCTGCGACGCTTCAACCCCACGCGCGCCTACCTGCTGCGTTTTCACGCCGAGGGGCGCAGCGCTGAGCATGCCGCGCTGCTGGTGCAGGAAATTCGCCGGCTGCGTAACCGGCTGGTGTACCAGTTCGGCTTTACGCTGCCCTCGTTCGACATCGAATTCACGTCCGAAATCGCGCAGGATGAGTTTCAATTCTGCGTTTATGAAATTCCCCTGTTGCGCGCTACCTTCGGCACATCGCGCCTGGCGGTCCCCCGCCAAGAGGTATCGCAGGAAGCGCTGAATGATGATGCGCTGTCCGCAGGCCAACCCGCCCGCGACGAAGCGCACTGGCTGTGGCTGCCCGCCGATCATCCGTTGTTGCAACAAGAGACGTGGGTTCGTCAGACGGAGGAGGCGCTGATCCTCGCGCGGATGGAAAACGCCATCCACCGCAGCGCGGCCCAGTTCATCGGCCTTCAAGAGACAAAATCCATTCTCGCCTGGCTCGAAAGCGAACAGCCGGAGCTGGCGCAAGAGCTGCAGCGAATTATGCCGCTCTCGCGCTTCGCCAGCGTGCTGCAAAAGCTGGCAGGCGAACGCATACCGCTGCGCGCGGTGCGCCCGATAGCGGAAGCGCTGATCGAGGTCGGCCAGCACGAGCGCGACGTTAACGCGCTGACGGATTACGTCCGTCTGCAACTGAAGGCGCAAATCTGCCACCAATATAGCCGAGACGACAGCCTGTCCGTCTGGTTATTGACGCCTGAGACGGAGGAGCTGCTGCGCGATGCCCTGCGCCAAACGCAGAACGACACCTTCTTCGCGTTAGCGCAGCATGACGCTGCCACGCTGCTGACCCAATTGCGGAACTGCTTTCCGCCGACCGTGCCGCTGTCGTCCCTGCTACTGGTCGCTCAGGATTTGCGTAGTCCGCTTCGGGCGCTGGTGCAGGACGAGTTTCACCCTTTGCCGGTGCTTTCATTCACCGAGCTGGAGTCGTACCTGTCCATCAACGTGGTGGGCCGCATCGACCTGCATGATATGACCGTCACCGCTCACACATAAGAAGGTAGAATCATGTTTGAACTGCGCGTCCTGACCGGGCTGCATCGGGGAGCCGCCCTGCCGTTAAACGGACTCTCGTGTCGTATCGGCAGTACCGACGATGCGGATATGGTGATGTACGACCCCGGTATTCGCAAGAGTCACTGTCTGTTGGAAAAACAGGGAGAAGCCTGGGTCCTCTCCGCGCTGGAGGGCGCGGTGAGCGACAGCGAGGGCCATCCCGTTGAGGCATCGCTCATCTTATCGCCAGGAACGCCATTCGCCGCGGGCGTCATTTGGTTGTGCATCGTTAGCGCAGAAACGCCGTGGCAGGAGGACACGGAGACGATCGACTCCGACTCCATGCCCGAGCCGACGGACGAGCCGTCGTCAGCGCCGCCGGTTGACGGCCTCCCCGAAACGCCCAGGGCTGAGCCCAAAGCCCGCCTGCCGCTGCGGGCGAAATGCAGCTACCTGCTGCTCATCGGACTGCTGGTGATACTCATCGGTAGTTGGCTGATGCAGGACAGCGTCGCCATGCCGTCAGCGCCGCCGTCCGATACCCGTATCCCGATAACGTCTCCGGATCAGTCCGCCGCCATGCTGCAAACCATGCTCAATGACCGTGATTTGGGCAACGTACAGGTCATCCAGCAGCCGGACCGCCTCATTCTGAGCGGGACGTTGGCAGAGGACCAACTTCCGATGATTAACCGAATGTTGGTCCGGTTTCAACAACGTTACCGCGTCACTCAACCGATCGAAAATCACACCCAGGTCAGAGGCGATACGTTGCCGTTCCACATCACACAGGTGACCAGCGGCGCGCAGGCCAACATCGTGACGTCCGACGGTCAGCGCCTGTTCGTGGGCGACGAGGTGAAGGGACTCCGGCTGGTCGGCATCGATAACCACCAGATCGAGTTCAACGGTAAACAGCAAATCAAGGTGAACTGGTAATGACGACGATCTCGACCGACGAACCGAGATGCTACCCGCTGCTTGAGCGCTGGCTGGCCTTGCAGCGGCGGCATCTGGCCGACTACGCGCCGGTTCAGCTGCGGGGCCGCATTACGGGGATCAGTGGCATCCTGCTGGAGTCCAGCCTGCCGCAGGCCCGGATAGGCGATCTGTGCCGAATCGAACGCCATGATCAGACGCACGTGCTGGCCGAA
Source organism: Lonsdalea populi (assembly GCF_015999465.1). Classification (NCBI taxonomy): domain Bacteria; kingdom Pseudomonadati; phylum Pseudomonadota; class Gammaproteobacteria; order Enterobacterales; family Pectobacteriaceae; genus Lonsdalea; species Lonsdalea populi. Next base: position 1,738,349 of record NZ_CP065534.1, on the reverse strand, counting down.
GTGGTCGGCTTCAGTCCGCAGCACGTGTTTCTTTCGGCGCTGGGGGCGCTGGACGGCATCGCGCAGGGGGCGGTGGTGACGCCGCTCTATCAGCCGCACTGCGTACAGGTTGCCGACGATCTGTTGGGAAGCGTGCTGGACGGTTTCGGCAGACCGCTGACGGCCGAGAGCCGCTCGGCGTTCGTCGAACCCGGCACAAACTGCCCCAGCCCCATTCCGGTAATTGGCGACGCCCCTCCGCCCACCGAGCGCCCACGCATCAGCGATCCGCTGCCGACCGGACTGCGCGCCATCGACGGCCTGCTGACCGTCGGCCGCGGCCAGCGGGTCGGGATTTTCGCCGGCGCGGGCTGCGGTAAAACCACGCTGCTGGCAGAGCTGGCCCGCAACACGCCCTGCGACGCCATTGTCTTCGGACTGATCGGCGAGCGCGGCCGCGAACTGCGCGAATTTCTTGATCACGAACTGGACGACGCACTGCGCCGACGCACCGTGCTGGTGTGTTCGACCTCCGATCGCAGCAGCATGGAACGGGCTCGCGCCGCCTTCACGGCCACCGCCATTGCGGAAGCCTTCCGGGCCGAAGGCAAACAGGTGCTGCTCATCGTCGACTCGCTGACCCGCTTTGCCCGCGCCCAGCGTGAAATCGGGCTGGCGCTCGGCGAGCCTCAGGGACGCGGCGGCCTGCCGCCATCGGTTTATACCCTGCTGCCGCGGCTGGTCGAGCGCGCCGGACAAACCCGTCAGGGCGCGATCACCGCGCTGTACTCGGTGCTGATCGAACAGGACTCAATGAACGATCCGGTGGCGGACGAGGTGAGATCACTGATTGACGGCCACATCGTGCTGTCGCGACGGCTGGCGGAGCGTAACCACTATCCGGCAATCGATGTGTTGATGAGCCTGAGCCGCACCATGAGCAGCGTTGCCAGCGCGGCGCACCTCAAAGACGCCGGTGCGCTGCGACGGCTGATGGCCGCCTATCAACAGGTGGACATGCTGATCCGGCTTGGCGAATACCAGTCGGGACACGATGCTCTGACGGATGCGGCGGTCACCGCTCATGAGGAAATCAACGCCTTCCTGCAACAGCCGATGCGCGAACCGCAAACCTTCGCGGAGATTACCGCTCGACTTAACGAGGTCAGCCGCTATGCCAACGTCTGATGCGCTATCTCTGACGGCCGGAGGCGCGCCATGTCTTCACTGAACGCCACGCTTCAATTGCTGCTGCCTATCCGTCGTCAACGTCTGCGCCGCGCCGAATCACAGCTGCGGGAAGCTACGCAGACGCTGACGCAGCAGGAAACGGCGCTCAAAAAGCTCTGGCAGGAAAAAGAGACACAGCAGGAACAATATCGGCAAGAGCAAGAGGACTTCCGCCGGCGCCTGCAGGAACAGGCTCAGTCGCTGGACAGTTTGCAACAGCAGCGTGAGCGCACGCAGAGACAGATCGGCCGTCTGCGACAGCAGCAACAGCGCGGTGAAGACGGCGAGGCGCGCTGCCAGCAGCAGCAGCGGCAGGTCGCCGACAGGCGTGCGCTGCTGCGCCAGCGCCAAAAAGCCGTCGAAAAACTGGAATTTTTACTGACACTGAATCAGGAGCCATGATGAGCCCCTATCTCCCGCCAGCCACCTCTTCATCCGCATCGCGCCAGGCTCTAACGCCCCCGGCAGAGAAGACATTGCCGCGCTCGCGTGGATCCGCCGCCCATTTCGGCGATGATGCGACGGACCGTCCCCCGGACTTCGAACTTCTGCTGGCTTCACCCCCTTTAAACTTTTACACGCCCGGGGCGACCGCCGTACATGCCGACCTTACATCGGCGGGTTCAACGCCTTATTTATCCGCCTTATCCGCCGAAAACGTGACAATGTCACTCACCACGGCACTGCACGCTGAGCTGGCCGCCCGCAACGATCTCGCCTCCCACGGACCGTTCTCTTTTAGCCTGCAGCTGCCTCAGCTCGGCGGCATCGATGTCAGGATGAGTACGTTGCAGCCCATCGGCTGGGAAGTGATGTTGCGATTCCAGCGTTCTCCCTGTCAGCAAGTTCTCCGCCAGCGAGAAAGCTGCCGACGGGCGCTGTCTTCGGCGCTCGGGTGCCCGATCCGGCTTGGATTTGAAGTCCAGGAGGAGCCATGAAAACCTTGATGCCGCCAGCCCCCCTCAGGCTGCGGACGCTTACGCCGTTGCAGGCTCAGCTGTCTCAACAGTTGGCGGAAGGCTGCCGTTTCGCTTTCCGCTTTGACGACGGTCGCCGAGGTGAGCTGCATTTGGCGCTGGCGTCGCTCCAGGAACCGGCCACTCCCGCGCACGCGTGGCAAAGCACGGCGGGTCGCTTCTCGCTCAGCGATCCCGCGACGGTGCTGTCGCTGATGTCCGACTGCCCGGCGCTGCTGCCGACACAGGAAGAAGACCCGACGGCGGCCGAGTGGTTCTGGACGCTGTTTAATGATGGCCTCAGCCCGCAGTTGTATACGCTGCTGGGGCCGCTGACACCGGTCAACGACAACATCGCCAAAGAGGCCATTCCACTGTGGCTGGACGTTCAGGTCGAGGCGCGACGCGCCCGGAGTCTGCTGCGCATCAGCGCTGGCGAACTGCTGCCATTACTTCGTCAGCCGGGCTGGTTCTCCTACACGCCGCCCTTGCCGCCGACGCTGCCGATCTCCGTGCCGTTGACGCTGGCCAATGTGACATTGTCACCAAAGCAGATTAACGCGTTGGAACCAGGCGACCTGATTTACCCACCTACTTGCAGTTTCTCCCCGCAAGGCGATGGCTTTGTTTCGCTTGGGGGGCGACGGTTTCAGGGCCAGTTGCAATGGAACGGCCTGACGCCGACCCATTTTCTTATCGCTGAACAGGAGGAGTGTCCGGTGAATAACGCTTTTGATGCCTCACCCACGCATGAAATGCCCTTTGTCGACGAGATAACGACGACCGCAACGTCTCATGACACGCCGCTGCCCGCGCTGCCTCTGACCCTGACGGTCCGCTGCGGGCACCTTTCTCTGACGCTTCAGGCGTTGCAGCAGTTGTCGTGCGGCAGCGTTGTTCCGGTCCAGCAGGCGCTGCCGGGCGAAGCGATGCTGTATCACGGCGAGGTTCCGCTGGCCCGGGGCGAACTGGTGGACGTGGCGGGACGTCTGGGCCTGCAAATCACCCAACGGCTCGGTGCATTGCAGCCGGATCGGGAGCCCATGTCATGACGTCGGGCGCGTTCGATCCGGTGATGTTTGCCCTGATGTTGGGGGCGCTGTCGCTCATTCCGTTAATGATGGTGGTTTGTACCTGTTTTTTGAAAATCGCCACCGTGTTGTTGATTACTCGTAACGCCATCGGGGTCCAGCAGGTGCCGCCGAATATGGCGCTGTACGGCATCGCGCTTGCCGCTACCCTGTTCGTCATGGCGCCGGTCTTCGGCGATATCAAACAACGCTTTCAGGATACGCCGCTGGATATGAGCGATCTCGGCACGCTGGAAACCACCGCGACGCGTGGCATCGAACCGTTGCAGAAGTTCATGTCCCGCAATACCGACCCGGACATTCTCACCCACCTGCATGAGAACAGCATTCGCATGTGGCCCGCCGCCATGTCCGACAAAGTGACGCCGGACAATATTTTGCTGGTGATCCCCGCCTTTGTGCTCTCCGAGCTACAGGCGGGATTCAAAATCGGCTTTCTGATTTACATCCCTTTTATCGTCATCGACCTGATCGTCTCTAACGTGTTGCTGGCGTTGGGGATGCAGATGGTCGCGCCGACGACGCTGTCGCTGCCGCTCAAACTGCTGCTGTTCGTGCTGGTCAGCGGTTGGACCCGACTGCTCGACGGCCTGTTTTATAGCTACCTGTGAGGCGAACGTGGAGATTTTGAATTTGTTTCGACAGGCTATGGTGCTGGTTGTGATGCTGTCCGCGCCGCCACTGGTCGTCGCCGTGCTCGTGGGCATCCTGATTTCGCTGCTGCAGGCCGTCATGCAGCTACAGGATCAGACGCTTCCTTTCGCCATCAAGCTGGTGGCGGTCGGTCTGGTGCTGGCAATAACCGGTCGCTGGATCGGCCTAGAGTTGATCCAACTGACCCTGCTGGCTTTCAATATGATCGAACAGACTCGCGCATGAGGCCATGATGCTGACCCTCGATACTCTCGAACGCCTGTATGACTTCATTTTTGCTCTGACGCTCGGTATGGCCAGACTCTATCCCTGCCTGTTTCTGGTGTCGCTATTTTCGTTCACGTTGGTGAAAGGCCTGCTCAGAAATGCCATCGTGCTGGCATTGGCACTGGTGCCGGCCGCCGCCATCCAACAGCAGATGCAGGACACGACGCTCAATTGGCCGCTGTTGCCGGGCTTGTTGCTCAAGGAGCTGGTAGTCGGGCTGCTGTTGGGCTGCATCCTGGCGATGCCTTTCTGGCTGTTTGAATCCGTGGGCGCGTTATTCGACAACCAGCGCGGCGCCTTGATCGGCGGACAGCTCAACCCCGCGCTCGGCAGCGACGCCACACCCCTCGGCCATATGATGAAGCAGCTGTTGACGTTAATGCTGTTGCTGACGCTGGGACTCTCCGGATTGACGCAGCTGCTCTGGGACAGCTATCGCCTGTGGCCCGCGCTGGTCTGGCTGCCGCCGCTTCGCGAAACCGGCTTCCACGCCTATCTCACCCTGCTGGCCGACACCTTCACGCATCTGGTGATTTTCGCCGGGCCGCTGGTGGCGCTGCTGCTACTGCTGGAGTTCAGCATTGCCTTGCTGAGCCTGTATAGCCCGCAACTGCAGGTCTATGTGCTGTCCGTGCCCGCCAAATGTCTGGCCGGGATAGCGTTCTTCATCGTGTATCTGCCGATTTTGCAATATCTTGCAGAGGGGCGGATTCAGGCGCTGCCGGACCTGAAACACGTTTTGCCGCAATTTTTCCCCACGTTCTCCTGACGGACTCGCCGAGGCTGACGCATGAGCGAAAAAACTGAAAAACCGACCCCGAAAAAGCTACGGGATGCGCGGCGCAAAGGCGAAGTCGGCCAAAGTCAGGACATCCCCAAACTGCTGATCAGCGCCGCGCTGCTGGAAATGATCCTGGCACTGGTCAACAACGGCATGGAAAAGCTCGAAATGCTGATGCAACTGCCGCTCAAACGGCTAACCGATCCGTTTGGACATGCGGTCAACGAGATCGTCGGCGAGGCGCTGAGTCTGCTGGCGACGCTATGTCTGCTGACCGTCGCGGTCGCCATACTGATGCGAATTGTCGGCGCCTGGCTCCAATACGGCCCGTTATTTGCCCCCGAGGCGCTTAAACTGGATTTTAACCGGCTTAATCCCGTCAATCAGATCAAGCAGATGTTTTCTATGCGCAAGCTGACGGAGATGCTGACCAACATATTGAAGACCGTCACCATCGGCTTTATTTTCTACCGCGTGATGATTCCGCAGCTGGAATGGTTGGCTGAGCTGGCTTACGGCAACCTGGACGGTTTCTGGCACGGCGTTGCGGCGGTGCTCCAGCGCGTGGCGCGCACGACGCTGGCGGCCCTGCTTGTCCTGGCCGTGCTCGACTTTGGACTACAGAAATACTTTTTTATGAAACAGCAAAGGATGAGTCGTGAAGATCTTCGCAACGAACACAAGGATTCCGAGGGCGATCCGCATATGAAAGGACAGCGCAAGTCGATGGCGCGCGACATCCTCAATGCACCCGCCAAACTGCGCCCGGCCGGCAAGGTGGAAAATGCCGACTTACTGCTGGTCAACCCTACCCACTACGCGGTGGCGCTGTTTTACCGTCCGGGACAAACCCCGCTGCCGCGCATCCTGTGCAAAGGAGAAGATGAGGAGGCACGCCAGCTCATCGCCCGCGCGCATCGGGCCGAGATCCCGGTGATCCGCTTCGTCTGGCTTGCCCGCACGCTCTACCGTCAGCCGGAAGGCCGTTACATTCCGCGAGATACCCTGCAGGCCGTCGCTCAGGTCTACCGGGTGCTGCGGCAGTTGGAGCAGGACACCACGCGCAAAGCGGAGGTGACCGAGATGGACAGCGAGCGCGTTATATGACTCTTGCCCCCAAAAGAACCAGTATGGCTGGACCTGCCATACGGGTGGTCAACGCCTCTCGATTCAGTAAAAATTTAGAAATAGTTTCAATATAATCCTGCACATCCGTTAGCTATCTGGTATTACTCAAAGCATGGTAATCCATTGAACTCAGCGCAGAATCGCACGCCCGGCAACGACCGCCGCGGTCTGTTCGGCAGGCAGGCGACTCTGTGCATCGGCGTTTAACAGGTAAAACATACTCTATGTTCAAATCGTTTTTTCCTCATCCCAAACTATTCTTCTCTTCCGCCGCGATCTGGTCGCTGATCTGCATCGCCATCTGGTACGCTTTCGCGCGCCCTCTGGGGGCCAATCTGCTGAATCTGACCGATCAGCCGCTACCCACCAGCGCCGCGCGTTTCTGGAGCCCGGCCTTCCTGTGGTTTTACGGCTACTATGCGATCGCCGTCGGTCTGTTCTCAGCCTGCTGGTTCATATTCAGCCCGCACCGCTGGCAGCGCTGGTCCATTCTCGGTTCGGCTTTGATTATCTTCGTGACATATTTCTCCGTGGAAGTCGGCGTCGCGGTCAACGCCTGGTACGTGCCCTTCTACGATCTGATTCAGAAAGCGCTCGGCACCCCGCATGCCGTCACCATCGGCGCGTTCTATCACGAACTGTCGGTCTTTCTCGGCATCGCGCTGTGTGCGGTGGTGGTGGGTGTGCTGAATATGTTTTTTGTCAGCCACTATGTCTTTCGCTGGCGAATGGCGATGAACGACTACTACATGACGCACTGGCCTCGGCTGCGCCATGTCGAAGGGGCCGCCCAGCGTATCCAGGAAGACAGTATGCGCTTCGCATCCACGGTCGAGAGTCTGGGCGTCAATCTGATTCAGTCGGTCATGACGCTAATCGCCTTCCTGCCGGTGCTGATCACGCTTTCCGTCCACGTCAGAGATGTGCCGATCCTTGGCCAAATCCCCTATGCGCTCCTTATCGCCGCGCTGATCTGGTCGCTGGCGGGCACCGGGCTGCTGGCCTTTATCGGGATCAAACTACCGGGACTGGAGTTCAATAACCAGCGCGTGGAGGCGGCTTACCGTAAGGAACTCGTCTACGGAGAGGATCATGCCGAGCGCGCCACGCCGCCGACCGTGCGCGAGCTGTTTACCAACGTGCGAAAAAACTACTTCCGGCTGTACTTCCACTACACCTACTTCAACATTGCGCGCGTACTATATCTGCAGGTGGACAATGTCTTCGGGATCGTCGTGTTGCTGCCCTCCATCGTGGCCGGTGCGCTCACGCTGGGCCTGATGTCGCAGATCAACAACGTGTTCGACCAGGTCCGCAGTTCGTTCCAGTATTTGATTAACTCCTGGACCACGATTGTGGAGCTACTGTCGATCTATAAACGTCTGCGCAGCTTTGAGTCCATTATTCAGGACGACGACGCGCCCAATCCCGATTACGTCTCCTCGCCGGATGCCTGATTGTTCCGCCCTCGGCAGGCACTCGCCTGCCGCCGCACCGTGGCCCCCTTGGCCCCAGTGTTGCGGTCGGCGCGCGCCCACCAAAACATTAACATTTATAATGTTTATTACCTTTACCATACGTCAGTGAAATATATCATCCTGTTTTTACTCCCTTTACAGCAACGAGCACCGCTTTCACTTATCCGCCCCTGGTGATAACATTAAAAAAAATTAACATTAAGGATGATAGTGATCTATCAATACAAGATGGTGCAGATCCCCCCCAATATTTCGGTGAAAGCGCGGGACAACAAACAAGGAATAGCGGCCCAATATCTCGAAAATGTCGTCAACGACTATGCGCTAGACGGATGGGAGTTTCAGCGCGTCGATACCATCGGCATCGAAGAACAGCCCGGCTGTTTTAGCACCAACAAGACGGGCGTCGTGAACTACTACGTCATCACGTTTCGAAAAAAACGCGAATGATATTGCGTGGGTTGAGTCTGCGGCTAATCATGCTGTATCGCAGGTATGCGCCCGACAGGATCCGCGGCCGCTGTCGTTTCCACCCTTCTTGCTCGACCTACGCGCTGGTGTCTATCCGCCGCTTCGGCGCGCTGTCAGGTTGGAAATTGGCGATAGCGCGCCTGAGGCGCTGCCGGCCGCCCAACGGCGCGGTGGATTACCCGCCCCGCGCGTCGCGGCTGGAATAACCCACCTATAACAAAGCCCCGAGCGACATGCCCGGGGCTTTACCGTATATATGACCTCGTCGATTTTAGTGCTGTGCGCCGCGCAGCTTTTCACCGCGTCGCCGCAGCACTTCCATCACGATCAGCAACAGCAGCGCGGCCCCCACCATCATCGACGCGGCCGCCGCGATAGTCGGGTCCAGGTTTTCACGGATCCCGGCGAACATCTGCAGCGGCAACGTGCGCTGACGCGGACTGGCCAGAAACAGCGTGACAATCACTTCGTCGAACGACGTCGCGAACGCGAACAGCGCGCCGGAAAACACGCCGGGCGCGATCAAGGGCAGCGTCACCTTACGGAACGCCAACAGCGGAGGCGCCCCCAGGCTGGCCGCCGCGCGGGTAAGATTTTGGTCGTAGTTTTTCAACACGGCCGTGACGGTAATCACCACGAACGGCACGCCCAGCATCGCATGCGCCAGCACCAACCCCAAATAGCTGTTTAGCAGCGAGAGTTTGGCGAAGAAGAAAAACATCCCGACGGCGACGATCACCACGGGCGCAATCATCGGTGAAATCAGCACCGCCATTACCAGCGATTTACCTCGAAATTCACCACGCACCAGCCCGACCGCCGCGAGAACGCCCAGCGAGGTCGCTAACAGCGTCGCCAGCGGCGCGATCAGCAGGCTGTTGCCAAGAGAACTGAGCCACTCGCTGGAGTGGAAAAACTCGCGATACCAGCGCAGCGAAAAACCGGCTAGCGGATAGCTCAGAAACGAGCCTGCATTGAACGATAGCGGCACAATCACGAGCACGGGAACAATCAGGAACAGCAGCATTGCCGCGCCGTAAAAATTAAAGAACGCATTCCATAAACGGATAACCAGCGCGCCTTGTTGTCTCATTTCCCTGTCCTCCAGTTATTGCGCGGCAATTTCAGCATTGGTGCGGGTCACACGAATGTAGACCACATACAGCAAGGTGACGATCACCAGCAGTTGCGTTCCCAGCGCCGCCGCCATCCCCCAGTTCATGGTGGTGTTGGTGAAGAACGCCACGAAGTAGCTCAGCATCTGATCGCCCGGCCCGCCCAGCAGCGCGGGCGTGATGTAGTAGCCGATTGCCATCATGAACACCAGCAGCGCGCCTGCCGTTACTCCGGCATAGGTCTGCGGCACGTAGACGCGCCAGAAGGCGATAAACGGATGTGCGCCCAGTGAAATGGCGGCGCGAACATAGTTGGGCGAAATCCCCTTCATTACCGCGTAGAGCGGCAGGACGAAAAAAGGCATCAGGATATGCGTCATCGAGATGTACACCCCAACGCGGTTGAACACCAGCATCAGCGGATGGTCGATGATACTCAGCGCCATCAGCGAACGGTTAATGAGCCCGCCGGACTGCAACAGCACAATCCAGCTCGCCGTGCGGACGATGAGCGAGGTCCAGAACGGCAGCAATACGAGGATCATCAGTAGATTAGCGCGATTAGACGGCTGTTTGGCCAGCCAGTACGACAGCGGATAGCCCAGCCCAACGCACAGCAGCGTGACCACGCCAGCCATTTTCAGCGTGCGCAATAGCACATCCACATACAGCGACTGTTCCGGCGACTGCGCCGTAATCGAACCAGTATGCGGATCTACCCGATGGTCAAACACGGCAAGCAGGTAATAGCTGGTGAAAGGTCGTGAAGCGCGCTGGAGGGTTTTCCAGGTATTCAGTTCACCCCACAGCGGCTGATCGGCGATCAGCTGTTCCCGGACCGAACCGCTGTCGGCCGGCGGCATTTTGCGCAGCGTGCGGTTGATCAGCGTGCGGTATTGGCCATCTTCATACCCCAGCCGTTTGGTGATCGCCGCCACCTGCCCACCGCTGCGAGCCTGACGGAGATCGGTAATCAGCGCCTTGAATACGTCCTCATTGGGAACCTCATTGCCCGGCCACTGCTGCATCGCTGCAAGCGTGGCGGGCATGTGGGTACGCAGTTCAGGGTTGGATACGCTCTTGCCCAGAATCGAAAAAATGGGAAACAGGAAGCTAACCAGGATAAACAGGAACAGCGGCGCGATCAGCAGCAGCGAACGTTTTTTATAGCGCGACTGTGCATGACGCAGCTGTTGTTTCAGGCTGGCGTTTTCCAGGTGCTCGGCCGGTGGCGCGGCGGCCACCCTTTCGCTCTGGGTCATCGATTTTCTCCTTACTCTTTCAGACCGTCTCGGGATTACTGCTGGGCGGCCCAGGAATTGAAGCGCTGTTCCAACTCTTCCCCGTGATCGATCCAAAATTCGGTATCCACTGCCAGAGACTGTTCCAGGTTTTCCGGCGCTGTCGGCAAGTTGGAGCGAATGGCGGCAGGCAGCAGTTCGTTGGTTTTGATGTTGGTCGGACCGTAGGCGATATTTTCCGCAAAGACCTTCTGATTTTCCGCCTTATTGGCAAAGGCGATAAACTGTTCCGCCAACGCTTTGTGTTTCGAGCCTTTTACGATGGCCCAGCTATCTAGATCGTAAATACTGTCCTTCCAGACGATATTGATGCCCGGCTTTTCTTTCTGCGCCACGGCCACGCGACCGTTGTAGGCGGAGGTCATCACGACATCGCCGGAAACCAGCCACTGCAACGGCTGTGCGCCGGACTCCCACCACTGGATATTGGACTTGATTTGATCGAGTTTCTTGAACGCGCGATCCACGCCGGCGGGCGTTGCCAGCACTGTATACAGATCTTCGCGCTTCACGCCGTCGGCCAGCAGGGCGATTTCCAGCGTGAACTTGGCGCTTTTACGTAAGGCGCGTTTGCCGGGGAACTTCTGCACATCCCAGAAATCGGCCCAACTGGTAGGAGCCTGCTTCAATTTGTTGGCGTTGTAGGTCAGCACCGTCGACCAGACGAAGATCCCGGCGCCGCATTCGGAAACGGAACCTTTCACAAACTGAGACGGGTCTCCCAATTTTTTCCAGTCCAGCGGTTCCAGCAGCCCTTCGTTACAGCCGCGCAGCAGCTCCGGCCCTTCGACTTCGACAATGTCCCAACTGATTTGACCGGTTTCCACCATGGCACGCAGGCGCGCCATTTCGCCGTTGTATTCCCCGGATTCGATCGTGCCCTTGCCTGCGGCCATAAATGGCTTGTAGAACGCTTTATCCTGCGCGTCCTTATTGGTGCCGCCAAAAGAAATCACGGTCAGGTTTTCGGCCCAGGCCTGAGAGCTCATGGCGACAATCAGCGCGGATAAAGCAAATTTTTTCAACATAATCTGGCTCCTGGTAAAAGTGTGAACGCAATGCCAAACGGCGGCACTTTAGAGTTGTCTGAACGGTCGTTGCTGTGGTGAATCATCCTCTCTTTGTAAAAGCATATTTCGTGCCACTTCGGGTATAAAAGGGTGAAATAAGGCGATATACCGGAAGATAAGGACACAGCGCGAACCTGTGCAATACGCACTTTTTTAAAGAGGAAAGTTTTGGGGGACCGTTTGCTTTGATGTGGTGCATCCAGCGAATTCAGATGCACCATAATATTACGGAGAGATGACACGGCGTTATTCTCCGTGTCAGTACGGCATCAGGCTGACGGCGTGAGATCCACGCAAAGGTATTTCATCTCGAGATATTCTTCGATGCCGAAGCGCGACCCTTCGCGACCCAGCCCGGACTGTTTGACGCCGCCAAACGGCGCGACTTCGTTGGAGATAAGCCCGGTGTTGATGCCGACCATGCCGTACTCAATCGCTTCCGGCACGCGCCACTGACGAACGGCGTCACGCGTGAAGACATACGCCGCCAGTCCAAACTCAGTGTCGTTCGCCATCGCAATGGCTTCCGCTTCGTCCGTAAACGGGAATAGCGGAGCGACCGGACCGAAAGTCTCTTCACGAGCAAACCGCATATCGCGCGTGACGTCGCCAATCACCGTGGGGGTGAAGAACGTGCCGCCCAGCTCGTGCGACTCGCCGCCAAGCAGCAGCGTAGCGCCTTTCGTCAACGCGTCGTCGATGTGCTGACGCACTTTGTCGACGGCCTGCTCATCAATCAGCGGCCCTTGCATGACGCCTGGCTTAGTCCCGTCGCCGACCTTAAGTTTTTTCACTTCCTCAACCAGCCGTGCCGCCAGCGCCGGATAAATACCACGCTGTACGTAGATCCGATTGGCGCAGACGCAGGTCTGGCCGCTGTTACGGAACTTGGAGGCCATGATGCCTTTCACCGCCAGCTCAAGATCGGCGTCGTCAAACACGATGACCGGCGCGTTGCCGCCCAGTTCCAGAGACAGTTTTTTCACCGTCGGTGCGCTTTGCGCCATCAGGATACGGCCGACTTCCGTCGAGCCGGTGAAACTCAGTTTGCGCACCACCGGGCTATCGCAAAGTACTTTGCCCACCGCCGGCGCTTCGCCGGTAATCACCTGCAATACGCCGGCGGGAATACCGGCCTGGATGGCCAGTTCACCCAGCGCCAAGGCGGTAAACGGCGTCTGTTCGGCGGGTTTGACGATCATGGTGCAGCCTGCCGCCAGCGCTGGCGCAGCCTTGCGGGTAATCATCGCCGCCGGGAAGTTCCACGGGGTGATGGCCGCCGTCACGCCGATAGGCTGTTTCAGCACCAGCAAACGCTGATTAGCCTGCGGAGACTGCAGCACACTGCCCTCGACGCGCTTGGCCTCTTCCGCAAACCACTCGATAAACGCATTGGCATAGCCGATTTCGCCGGACGCTTCCGCCAGGGATTTCCCCTGCTCGGCCGTCAATAACGCCGCCAGATCGGCCTGATTTTCGCGAATCAGACGCGCCCATTCGAGCAGCACTGCGGCGCGCTCTTTACCCGTGCGCTGACGCCATGACGACAGCGCTTTTTCCGCCGCGTCGATCGCCTGCTGAGTCTGTTCCGCCGTCACCAGCGGGATGGAGCCCAGCGTCTCCCCGGTTGCCGGGTTGTTGACGCTGAGCGTTTCGCCGCTCAGGCTGTCCTGCCATTGACCGTCTATGAGGCAAGACTGACGAAATAACGTTCTATTTTTCAATTGCATGAAGCCACCTTTACTGAGCCAAAACGCGGGACAGAAGCGTCAGGGCCTGTTTGAACTGGGCATCGGGGATCGTCAGCGGGTACAAGAACCGGATGACGTTACCATGCACGCCGCAGGTCAGCAGCAGCAGCCCCTGTGCCAGCGCCGCTTGCTGATATTTTTTGGTGATTTCCGCGCTCGGTTTGCCCGTCTGCGGGTCGTTAAATTCCACCGCCACCATCGAACCGCGAGCGCGAATATCCACGATTGCCGGGCAGTTCGCTTTCGCCTGTTCCAGCGTCTCTACCAGAGTAGCGCCCAGCTTCTGCGCACGTTGGCACAGTTGCTCTTCTTCGATAACATTTAGCACCGCCAGCGCGGAAGCCACCGCCAAAGGATTACCCGCGTAAGTGCCGCCCAGACCGCCAGGACCCGGAGCATCCATCACATCGGCACGTCCTACGACGCCGGAGATCGGGAAGCCGCCGCCAAGGCTTTTCGCCATCGTGATCAGGTCCGCTTTGTCTTGGTAGTACTCCATGGCGAAGACTTTGCCGGTACGCGCAAAACCGCTTTGTACTTCGTCGGCGATCAATAGCATGCCGTGCTGGTCGCACAGCTTGCGCAGCGCGCTGATGAATTCAGGTGGGGCCACGTTGAAGCCGCCTTCGCCCTGAATCGGTTCAAGAATGATAGCCGCGACCTGATCGGCGGCAATGTCCGTATGCAGCAGGCGGTCGAGGCTCTCCATCGCCTGTTCAACGCTGATGCCCTGATGCTCATTCGGATACATCGCATGAAAAATGGATCCGGGGAACGGCCCGAATCCTGTGGAATAAGGGGCCACTTTACCGGTCAACGTCATCGTCAGCAGCGTGCGTCCATGAAAAGCGGCGCCGAAGGCGATAACTCCCGGACGTTTAGTATGCGCGCGTGCGATTTTTACCGCATTTTCAACGGCTTCTGCGCCAGTAGTGAAAAAGGTGGTTTTAGCCGCGCCGTCGATAGGCGCCAGTTCATTGATGCGCTCCGCGAGGGTGACATAGCTGCCGTAGGGCACGATTTGATAAGCGGTATGCGTGAAACATTCCAGCTGGTCGCGCACAGCCGCCAGCAATTTTGGATGGCGATGGCCGGTATTGAGTACGGCGATACCCGCAGAAAAGTCAATATATTCATTACCTTCCACATCCCACAACGTCGCATTTTCCGCCTTGGCCGCAAAAAAATCACACATGACGCCGACACCGCGCGGTGTAGCCGCCAAACGACGTTGATTGAGTTCGCTATTTTTCATTTTGTTTGCTCCGATTCGATAAACTTACGCATTGCTTGCGGCTGACGATTGACGTCTGTTGTTGCTATTTACCTCCTGCATGGTTCTATAATCCAGTGCCAGTTTATAAAATTTGAGGGATCCAATTTGCGCTCGCTACTCACAGACCTGCTCTTACAGGGGCTGGAAAACCAGCAGGAAGGAACATTGAACAAACGGCTGAACGATGCCATTCGGCTGGCGATCCTGGAAGGCGCCATCGCACCCGGCCGTCGCCTGCCTTCATCACGGGATTTGGCGCAGCAGCTGTCGCTGTCGCGCAATACGGTGATCGCCGCCTATGAACAGCTGTTGGCGGAGGGCTATATCGAAACACGCGCCGGCAGCGGAACATACGTCACCGAGCAACTGCCGTCCATCGCCGTTCTCCCTCTGCGGGACAATAGCGAAAGCGCCGTTCGGCCAGCCGTTCAAGAGCTGTCGCGACGCGGTACAAACCTGCTGGGTTATACCGGCGCATCAGCACGTCAGTGGGGCGCATTCATGCCGGGTATTCCCGATATCACCTGTTTTCCTCACGACCAATGGCGCAGGCTGCAAACGCGTATCACCCGTCGTATGAAGCCGGAACAGCTTTCCTACTCTCCAAAAGGCGGCAGCCCCGAACTCCAGCAGGCGCTGGTCGACTATCTGCGCGTCGCCCGCTCGGTTGAGTGCCGCCCCGAACAGATTCTCATCACGGAAGGCACGCATCAGGCAATGGATTTGCTGGCGAAAATGCTCTGCAATCCTGGGGATCTGGCCTGGCTGGAAGAGCCGTGCTACTGGGGAATGCGCAACGTGCTGACCATTAACGGACTGCGCATTGCGCCTGTCGAGGTGGATGAGCAAGGCATGGTGCCGCCAGAAACGATCTCGCCCAAGTTAGTACCGCGTCTCATCTGCGTTACGCCGTCGCATCAGTATCCGCTGGGCGCGGTGATGAGCCTGGCGCGTCGCCAGCGTCTTCTCGCGCTGGCGCAGGAGCACGGCAGTTGGGTTATCGAGGACGACTACGATAGCGAATTTCGCTTTTCCGGCAGCCCAATCCCGGCGCTACAGGGCTTAAGAAATCAGCCGCCGGTGATTTATATCGGTACGTTCAGCAAGACGCTCTATCCGGGTCTGCGGGTCAGCTACATGGTGCTGCCGATGCATCTGGCGCGAGAGCTCAAAACCGGGCACGACGAGCTGTACCGCGGCGGCCACATGCTGACGCAACTGACACTGAGCCAGTTTCTGCGCGAAGGCCACTATGCCGCGCATATTCGACGAATGCGCCTGCTTTACGGCCGCCGCAGGGCATTGCTCAGCGAGCTGATCGTAGAACATCTGGGCGAGGACTCTCTGGGCTATAACAGCAACGCCGGCCTGCACCTGATTTTACGGCTGCCCGAGGCGACCGATGACGTGCTGCTCAGCAGCCGCATCATCCAGCGCGGCGTCATGGTGAAACCCCTGTCCAGCTACTATCTCCGTCCTCGCCCCCAGCGTGGACTGCTGCTGGGATACGCCTGCGTCAAGGAGGAGGATATGGCACGGGCTTTCTCCGTTGTCGTGAGCTGTTTGAAGGAGTTGCGCACTCTCACAAAACAGACTTAATGGTAAACTCAGGAGGCACTATTTTAGTGCTTTTCCTCATCAACCACCTCACCATTATGAGGCATCAACTTTTCTAATAGAGTATTTTCCATGTCGAAAAACTGTTCACTCTGCCCAATTGCTCAGCCATGGATATAACTACGCCGCAGAATTATTTTCCTCGTAATCACCTTAAGATAACCGTCCCGATCGCCGCGTATCTGCACACAAATCTCTTTGCTCATCTCGCCGCATCACCCTCTATTTTCATACAGGCATGATTTATGCATAGCCTGTTGAATACAGACACAGTGAGAGAGTGGCTTAATGAAAAACTTTGTCAGCTTCAAAAATATTCAAAAGACCTACGACGGCGATCGGCTGGTCGTCAAAAACCTGAATCTGGATATTCAGGAAGGCGAATTTCTGACGATGCTCGGTCCGTCCGGCTCGGGTAAAACCACCAGTTTGATGATGCTGGCCGGATTCGAAACCCCGACACAGGGAGAAATACTGCTGCGAGATATTCCGCTGCATAATCAGCCCGCGCATCAACGCGGTATCGGCATGGTATTCCAAAATTACGCGCTGTTTCCACATATGACGGTGGCGGAAAACCTAGCCTTTCCGCTCTCCATCCGTCACCTGAACCGCAGCGATATCAAAGAGAAAGTCGATCGCGTGCTGGACCGTGTAAAGCTGACCAGCCTGGCCGACCGCTATCCGGCGCAGATGTCCGGTGGGCAGCAGCAGCGCGTGGCACTGGCGCGCGCGTTGGTGTTTGAGCCGCGTCTGGTGCTGATGGATGAACCGTTGGGTGCGCTCGACAAACAGCTGCGCGAACATATGCAGTTGGAGATTAAAGAGCTGCATCGCGCGTTGGAGCTGACGGTGGTTTATGTAACCCACGACCAGAGCGAAGCGATGACGATGTCTGACCGGGTGGCGGTATTTAATGACGGCATCATCCAGCAGATGGACAGTCCAAGCGATATCTACGAGCGTCCGCAAAATGCGTTCGTGGCACAGTTTATCGGTGAGAACAATACGCTGATCGGAACACAGTCAGGCAGTGACGGCGACTATTACAATGTGATGTTGGATGATGGCACCATGCTAAAAGCACTGAAGGTCCGCCCCAGTTCCCCGGGTAAAACCATTTCGGTGTGCATCCGTCCGGAACGCGTCAAAATCAATGCCGACACTCTGCAGCCCGGGGCTCAACAGGTGAATGCGCGTATCAGTCAGTTTATCTATCTGGGCGACCACGTGCGGATGATGACGGACGTGGCGGGACAATCCCAGTTTATGGTCAAACTGCCGGCGTGCGAGGTAGATCCGTCCTGGAAGGTCGGCACCGGCGTGAAACTGTCCTGGATGCCGGAAAATCTGCGCGCATTGGATGTGATCACGGCACATTAGTGTCTTCCACCCCCATCCTGAAAACCACCTGGGTTTAAGACAGTCAGGCTGGCGCGGTGGTTGCCGCTTGCTTGTTTCGCGCCAGCGCTTCCAGTCCTTCGCAACGTTCGTGAAGCAAGGTTGCCATTGATAACTTCTTTCAGGCTATGTCGCCAGCCGGACTCTCGGGCTGCGGCATCTTCGTCCGCGTTTCCTCGCCATAAAAAAAGGCGGCTTTCGCCGCCCTCTTGGGGACATGAAACCTGAATTACATCGCGGCTGCAAAGACGGATACGATCTCAGCATGCGTACCCTGTCTCGGGTTGGTCAGGCTGCAGGCATCTTTCAGAGCGTTGTCCGCCAGCGTATTGAAGTCTTCTTCTTTTACGCCCAGCGCTTTCAGACCGGTAGGAATACCAATGTCGCTGGACAGCTTGACGATAGCCGCAATCGCCGCTTCGGCCGCTTCGGCGTCGCTCAGATTAATGACGTCAACGCCCAGAGCTTTCGCCACGTCTTTCAGGCGAGCGGCGGCAACAGCAGCGTTATAACGCACAACGTGCGGCAGCAGTACGGCGTTGCAGACACCGTGAGGCAGGTTATAGAAACCGCCCAGTTGGTGAGCCATTGCATGTACATAGCCCAGAGACGCGTTGTTGAAAGCCATTCCCGCCATGAACTGCGCATACGCCATTTGCTCACGCGCTTCCATGTTTTTACCGTCGTGTACCGCGTTGCTCAAATGGTCGCGAATCAGCTCAATCGCTTTGATCGCGACGGCATCCGTAATCGGATCGGCCGCTGTGGATACGTAGGCTTCAATAGCATGCGTCAGCGCATCCATACCGGTAGCCGCCGTCAGAGACGCCGGCATTCCGACCATCAATGCAGGATCGTTGATAGACATCAGCGGGGTGACGTTTTGATCGACGATAGCCATTTTCACGTGGCGCACTTCATCAGTGATGATGCAGAAGCGCGTCATTTCGGAAGCGGTACCCGCCGTGGTGTTGATGCCAAACAGCGCCAGCTGCGGACGATGTGATTTATCGACGCCTTCGTAATCTGCAATCTGGCCGCCGTTGGTCGCCAGCAACGCAATCCCCTTCGCACAGTCATGTGAAGAGCCGCCGCCCAGAGAAACGATGCAGTCACAGTCGTTGGACTTCAGCAAGTTCAGTCCTTCGTCCACGTTTTTGACCGTCGGGTTAGGCTGCACGCCATCATAAACAGCGCTGAAAACCTGATGCTCATTCAGCAGCGTCTGAACCGTGGCGACCACGCCGATTTTGTTCAACACGCTATCAGTCACAATCAGCGCTCGTTTGAAGCCCTGTGCCTGAATCTGCTTAGCGGCTTCCTGTAAAGAGCCTTCTCCCATCAGGTTTACTGCCGGAATATAAAATGCGCTACTCATAGGGTTTCACCATATCCATTGATTTGAAATGTTAACTGGCGGCAATCCTATCACCGAGGCATACGGGTTAAATTGATTTAAAACAACTTAAATCTACTGATCCTATCGCAATTGAGAGGGAGATTATGATGAACATCAATTATTAGCGTGAGCTTGTTAATAACATGATAATTATTTTCGAATCCCGAAGGGTATCAAAAGAAACAAGAATGCCGCCGAGATCCGCGTAATAGCGTTGAATGACGGGAAGTTTACCGCTGCGGAGATTATTTTAATAAAAATAAATAATAAATTTAATCAACAAAAGTAAATGATAGCAACGAAAGGGACGGCAATGAGGGATGAAAGACGATAAAAAAGAGGAATTATTTACGTCCGCACCCGATCAGATGCGGACAACAAACGCTATAGGCTAACTGCGGATCTTACGGTAGATCCAAAGCACCACCAAAGAACCGATAACAGCGACGATGAAGCTGCCGAAGTTGAAACCGTCTACGCGGCCATATCCGAAAAAGGTACTGATATATCCGCCAACAACCGCACCGATAATGCCCAGCAGTATCGTCATGAAAAAGCCACCGCCATCATTGCCCGGCATGACCCACTTGGCGAGGATACCCGCGACTAAACCGAAGATAACCCAAGAAAGAATGCCCATACCTACCTCATCTAGTTAGTGACTGACCTGTTTGCCCATCAAAATGGATCACCGCTTGATTGTTGATTACCCATCGCGAATCAAAACCGTAGATAAGTATAGCCAAAATTTAACTTTGCAATGCACGACTCTTCTGACTGCTTGTTTGTTGACCAAATACTGTTAGGGCCAACACAACGCGGATGCAGAAGGCGGCGAAGTCGCGTCAAATCGCAAAAAAAAAACGGCTAGACCGGGATGCCCTTTTATTGGTTAATGACCTCCTCGCATTACCGTTCCGTGAGGCCGCAATAATTCCTTTAGTTATAACGCCGCCATCACGCAGAAAGTGAGACTTAGCGTTGTATCTAAAGCATTTTTCGCCCTATTCCTAGATAAATTTCCGCGTTCTTTTCCTAAACTAAGTAACTATACTGTTCACGCCTCGGCAGTCAGGCACACGGAGGATAGAGATGAAAGTCAGCAAAGAGCGGTTTATCGGACTGGAATGGCTCCGTTTTCTGCTGGGATGTTACGTTATGATTTACCACACGCTGCACGTCTATCCCCAGCGATTCAAAATCCCGTTTCTGGATGAGTTGACCAGCATGGGGTTCTTTGCAACAAGCACCTTCTTTGTATTGTCCGGTTTCTTGCTCGCCCATGTGTATATTCGGGACGGTCAACTGCGCGAGCCGGCCCGACGTTTTATGGCCAAGCGTCTGTTCAATCTCTACCCCATTCACATCATCGGTCTGGTCAGTTCAATCCTGGTCGTCATGTTAATGCAGTGGCTGGCTATCCCACCGGAAGGTCAGGTAGCCAGTGCGCGGTTCGTCATATACGACAGTAATCAGCCCGGCGTCGATCCGGCGTCGCTGCGCCACTATATGGATAATGCCCAGCTCACGTTTAACAGCCTGCTGCAACTCTTACTGTTACAGGCGTGGAACCCTTATTTTCTGACCTTCAATGCGCCGTTGTGGTCACTGTCCACCCTATTTTTCTTTTATCTGCTATTTCCGCTGCTGGCGCCCCGGCTGATGAACAGCCGCTACCCGCGCCGCTGGCTGACGTTCGTCTTCGTGCTGTATCTATTGCCTGCATTATGGGTGGTCTGGCACAAGCTGTACGGCATGCCGTATACCGGTCTGCTGCAACGCGGACCTGTTTTCCGGCTGCCGGAGTTTCTGGCCGGTATTCTCGGCTACTCCCTATTCCGGCAGTATAAAGACGGTATCGTCCCGGCGCTAACGGCGCGCCAGCGCAACGGGCTGGTGGCGTTTATTGTGTTCTGCTTTATCACCGCCACCGTGCTGTTTACCCGTGGCCGCGCTCACTGGTATTTCCTGCTGCACAACGGCCTTTTGTTGCCTTCGCAGGTCCTGTTGGTCTGCCTGTCGGCGCAGGCACGCGATCCTCGCAGTGAATGGATCAGAACATGGTCTCCACGACTGGGTGCCGCCTCCTTGTCCATCTTCGCGCTGCACGTGCCGTTATTTAATTTTTACCGAACTCTGGAGCAATTGATCCGTGCCAATCCTATGATCTGCTTCACTAGCTGGTCTCAGTGCGTCGCCACCGCGGGTCAGGTACAGCTCTCTATGACCGGTTACGGCATTTTCCTATTAACGACGGTGGCGCTGTGCGTCATATTTCAGGAACAGGTTGTGGTGCGCATTCGTAACGCGCTGACGGACCGCTTTCTGAGCCGACGACTCACGGAGTCGAACAGCGCAGCTTAATCGTTTCGCCGTGGGGGGCCTCGGCTTCCTACACGGTTATACCGGTAAATCATTAATGATCTCGTTTATAACGATTTACATTCTAATTGATATTCACTTATGCCTAGAGACGCGACTCGTTTCCTGTTAATGTTTGCGCCGCCGGTTCCAACCGGTGTTCTAACGGCCGAACGTCTCAAGGACGTCTTTCAACATCAGTCACCATTTGTTTATTTCATAACATGACATATTCCAAATTTGCACTATCCACTCTCTACCTGTACGTCGGCCTGAGTGTCGCGGGTGTTTCCACCAGTTATGCCGCCGATAATCTGTGGCTGACCAATGGTGACAAAATCACTGGGCAGATTACTCTGCTGGACAGCGGCAAGCTGTTCATCAAAACGGACTATGCCGATACGCTGTCCGTTTCCTGGGATAAGGTTAAAACCTTCCAGACCGACCACGCGATGGTCATTCAGGGCCACCGTTATGAAGAAGGCGTTCTCTACCCGGCCATCAAACCGGCGGAAACCCGTGGGATTGTGGTCCAGAAGCCGCTGAGCGACGGCGGCGATCAGGCTGGAACGTCGAACGAAGCCACGCTGGCGCTGAGCGACATCAACTCTATGGTCGTCCCTAAGCCGCTGGTGCAGGATCTCTCCTGGAAAGGCAACATCGATGCCAGCCTGTCGCATAAAAAAAGTTCTACAACGACCAACAACCACGACGTGGTGTTGAGCACCAAACTTTTGCACGGTACTTGGCGCCATAATCTGGACGCCGGCTACCACATGGCCGAAGAGGATAACGTCGACAGCACCAAAAACGTCGGGGGTGAATATGCGCTGGATAAATTTATCGATGAGAATTGGTTTTGGCAGGGCCGCTACCAATATAAACGCGACTGGGTAGAAGAAATCAAAATCAGCCGCGCGATCGGTACCGGTCCAGGTTATCAGTTCTGGGATAACGATTTGGGCGCCTTCTCAGTGACCGCGCTGGTGAGCAGCCAGCAGTTCGTTTATCAGGAAGAAGGTCAGGACGACTTTTTGGCCGGTGCGCTGAAATGGGACTACAGCCGTTACTTCTCAGGTAAGAAAACGCAGCTCTTCACCACGGGTGAAGTCGGACGTTCCTTCGACAATACCACCGAACTGTACTTTAAAGCCGGTGCGGGTCTGCGCTATAAGCTTACCAACTGGTCTTCCGTCAGCATGCAGGTGGTGCGCAACCGTACTCAAAGTGTTCAGGGCAACGTCAACGACACCCTGTATTCGCTGGGTCTGGGCGTCGGCTGGTAATGCAAGCGTTCCGCGCTTGCGGTAAAGAACCCTTATCTAACGACGTAAAAACACCATCGGCCTTGTGGTCGATGGTGTTTTGTTTTGCGGCCCGCTCACCGTATTGGCAACACCTGCCCCGCGAATGGTTCAGCGCAGTTTCCGTTCGTTGCCACCCGGCGTGGAGATATTCATGAATTGTAAGCACTGCCTAATCCCATTTGCCGGGCTTGAAAAAGGCCCGGAGAGTAGGCGGGATGTTAAAAGCGCTGAAATGGTATTACTCGATAGGAATGTAGCAGCTTATTCTCCGAGGGATGACACACTCAGTAGCTCCCTTACCCGTTGTGCCAGCGCAATCAGATGATCGTCCGGCATCCCGTAATGCTGAAGTTCACGCTCTAATGAGAAAAGGTATTGCGCGTTAGTGCCCAGCGGCCCTCGGGCTCGGGCGATCAGCGGCGCTACGCTTTGAATACAGGTATCTTGTTCCAGCAGCGGATGGTCGGGATTGATGACAAAGACCAACGCCGTCAGATAACCACCTTCGGCGCATTCCAACTCACACCACAGTGGGCGATAACAGCCGGTCAGCATCTCCCGTTTCCACAACAGCTCCAACTCCTCGCGCAGGCTATCTTCCGGTAAACGATAGGCCAGACCGGTCGTTTCCCCTCCTGGCGTGAGTCCCAGCATGCGGCCGGGCTCTGCAGTGGTGCCACGCCCTGCGGTCAAACGTAAGCAAAACGCGCGCTGCCATCCTTTGAGCGTGGCCAGACAACTCTCTGTCGCATCAAACGCCGGGTTCCACATGAGAGAACCGTAGCCAAAAATCCAGACGCCCTCATGATTGGGGCGGCAGGATAAGGTGGTTTCCAGAGAGTCGGCTCGCTGCTGCGGAGTCAGCAATAAATGCTCGTCAATATGGCCGAACGACGTCCGGCAATCGGCTTTCTGTAAAAAATCACGCGTTAACACGAGTTCTCTTTCCTCACCCCTTATACGTTTTCTTGCTGAATGGCGTCACACGCCATTCTGAACGATCATCAACCGTACAATCAACGCGAACGTTGATTATTTTCCCAGCATGGCAAAAGTGTTCACGTTGATCACGAGTTGATTTAACATCATGAAACATAATGTTAATTTTTCATTCCCTGTTTCGAAGATATTGCCATGTCTTCGCATAAGGGCGCGGCGTCCTATCCCTGTCGACAAGCTTATGCCAACCGATTGCAATGTCCGTCATTATTGATAAAAAACCATATAAATACATTCCTTGCACGTTTTTCAGCACATTGATTTTATAACCATGACTTTAATATGTTCAAAAATCGTTTTTATCAGGTGATAAAGTAGTGACGAGTTGTGGCAAATCCATTTACTATTAGATGGATAAAAGTTAAAAAATAAAAACACTGTATTGATATTTATTTATGCATCAAATGCATAAATTTGATCACATATCAGGCTTTACTGGCACGGTGTGTTTGGCATGGCGAATATTCCCTAACGACGTTATACGTTATTTTATCAGCAAGTTCGCGACACAACTAAGGAACCTTCAAGAATGACCTCATCCGCCGAGACGGTAAAAACCCGTCACCATGAATATACGCTCGTTCTTCCTCTCATTACGCTACTGGTGCTGGTCATGTGGGGCGACACCTCCAGTCTGGGGGGCATTATTGCGATCAACGCCCTGGCGCTGGTCGGGATTCTTTCCAGCGCCTTCAGCGTGGTGCGTCACGCCGACGTGCTGGCCCATCGTCTGGGTGAGCCCTTTGGATCGCTGATTCTCAGCCTGTCCGTGGTCATTCTGGAAGTCAGTCTGATCTCCGCCCTGATGGCGACCGGCGATGCAGGCCCGCACCTGATGCGCGACACACTTTACTCCATTATCATGATCGTCACCGGCGGGCTGGTCGGGTTCGCTCTACTTCTGGGCGGACGTAAATTTGCAACGCAGTACGTCAATCTGGGCGGTATCAAGCAGTATTTGATGGCGATTTTTCCCCTTGCCGTCCTGGTGCTGGTATTTCCCGCCGCGCTGCCGGCGGGTAATTTCTCCGTGCCGCAGTCGCTGATGATTGCGCTGATCTCCGCAGCGATGTACGGCGTATTCCTGAAAATTCAGACCCGCACTCACCAGAGTCTGTTCGTTTATGAACACGAAGATGAGAGCGACGGCCAAGGAGACAGCCATCACGGCAAACCGTCGGCCCACAGTTCGCTCTGGCATGCGCTATGGCTGGTAGTTCATCTGATTGCCGTGATCAGCGTCACCAAAATGGACTCCAAACTCCTGGAGACACTGCTTGAACGCATGAACGCGCCGTCCCAGTTCACCGGTTTCCTCGTCGCACTGCTGATTCTGTCGCCGGAAGGTCTGGGGGCGATCAGAGCCGTTATGAAAAACCAGGTTCAACGCGCGATGAACCTGTTCTTTGGCTCTGTGCTGGCGACGATCTCCCTAACCGTCCCCGCCGTCACGCTGATTGCTATGATCACCGGCAACACGCTTAACTTCGCGCTGGATATGCCGCACATCGTGGTGATGTTAACCGTGCTGGTCCTGTGCCACATTTCATTTTCCACCGGCCGCACCAACGTCCTTAACGGAAGCGCGCATCTGGCGCTGTTTGCCGCTTACATCATGACCATCATGCTGTGATCCCGTCCTTAAAAGGCATCGTCACGATGCGTCGATGCCCTTTTTCCGCTCCCCGACTCTCCGGCCTGACCCTTCACGGTTTCCCTGGTTTTACCCGATAAGCCCGTTCGCGCCGGCCAACGTGCTTTTTTCCTGCTTATTGCCTTCATCCCGTTCGCGCGGCGGTAAGCATTTTTTGCTGGCGCTCAATGAGTTAGCCTTGATGCATGTCCAAAAGTCCCAGTAGGAAGTAAAGGTAATACATAATGCTTTTCTATTGATTTATATCTGGATCTTCATTGAACAATGGGCGTATCGTAATGCTTTAACCCGCGACGGGCCTCCTGCCGACCCGCCATCTGTTTTCATTTTGTTGGTCCTAGTCTTAGATGAAATCATACCTATTTAACGGCATTAAACCGTTCAGCGCGTTTCTTGACGCCTGCTGGCGGGAAAAATATACGTTCAACCGTTTTTCCCAAGACTTTATCGCCGGTATCACCGTCGGCATTATTGCTATTCCCCTGGCGATGGCGCTGGCGATCGCCAGCGGCGTTCCTCCTCAATTTGGCCTGTATACAGCCGCAGTCGCCGGCCTGATCACCGCGTTATGCGGCGGCTCACGTTACAGCGTATCCGGCCCCACGGCGGCGTTCGTCGTCATTCTCTATCCGGTCTCCCAGCAGTTCGGTCTTTCCGGTCTGTTGATCGCCACGCTGCTTTCCGGGGTGTTCCTGCTTATCCTCGGACTCTGTCGCATGGGGAGGCTGATTGAATATATTCCGGTGTCGGTCACTCTGGGCTTCACCTCGGGTATCGCGATCACTATTGCCACGATGCAGGTCAAGGATTTCTTCGGTCTGACCATTCCGGTGATGCCGGAGCATTACGTCGGAAAAGTGCTGGCGCTGGGCAGCGCGCTGCCGTCCATGCACTTGGGCGATACGCTGATCGGCATCGTCACGCTGGCCGTGCTGGTGACTTGGCCCAAGCTCGGCATTCGCCTGCCCGGTCATCTGCCTGCGCTATTAGCGGGGACAACGGTGATGGGTCTGCTGTCGCTGGTGGACATTCACGTCGCTACTATCGGTTCACGTTTCAGCTATCTGCTGGCTGACGGCACGTCGGGACACGGTATTCCACCGATCCTGCCTCAGTTCGTCCTGCCGTGGAATATGCCGGGGAGTGACGGCAGCGTCGTGCCCCTGAGCTGGAGCACCGTTTCCGCCCTGCTGCCCGCCGCCTTCTCCATGGCGATCCTCGGCGCGATCGAGTCCCTGCTCTGTGCCGTGGTGCTTGACGGTATGACCGGACGCAAACACAACTCCAATACCGAGCTAATCGGTCAGGGTATCGGCAACATTGTGACGCCATTCTTTGGGGGCATCACCGCGACGGCCGCAATTGCCCGTTCCGCCGCCAACGTGCGCGCCGGTGCCACGTCGCCGATTTCGGCCGTGGTGCATGCGCTGCTGGTGATCCTGGCGCTGCTGGTGCTGGCGCCCTGGCTGTCTTATCTGCCGCTGGCGGCGATGGCCTCGTTGCTGCTGTTGGTCGCCTGGAACATGAGCGAAGCACACAAAGTTATCGACCTGATGCGTCATGCGCCGAAAGACGACATTATCGTGATGGTGCTGTGCCTGGCCCTGACGGTGCTGTTCGATATGGTGATTGCAATCACCGTCGGCATCGTTCTCGCCTCTATCCTGTTCATGCGTCGGATAGCGAAAATGACGCGCCTTAGCGAACTACCCGCCACCGTGCAAGGGCAGCGTTTGGTGATTCGTATCAACGGCCCGCTGTTCTTTGCCGCCGCCGAGCGTATCTTCGGCGAACTATTGGTCAGCAGTAACGAGTACCAGACCGTCGTCCTGCAATGGGATGCCGTGCCGGTACTGGATGCGGGTGGATTGAACGCGCTGTTACGTTTCATCGAACTGCTGCCGCCCGAAAAGCGGCTGCTCATTACCGACATCCCATTCCAGCCGTTGAAGACGCTGGCTCGCGCCAACGTGGTGCCGATAGAAAACCGGCTGGCGTTCTATCGGACGCTGGAACAGGCGCTTGAAGCGGCACCCTTGACGCCGCTTCCGCTGACCGCCTGACCGCCGTGGTCCGTTCACCGAGCCAGCCGCGAGGCTGGCTCGGTTTCTTTCTCAAATGACAACGCTTTTCTTTATCCATCCTCAATACGCTTTTTTTCCTTAATCCCTCGCTCGTAAAGCGTCTTACCCCTCCGCGTTCATCCGGCGGCTTTTAACACCCGCTTACGCTTCGCGCATGGTGACAAAAAGTGACACGCGTTATGCTGTATCCGAATAACAAAAAAAGAGTTCGCAGGTATGTATAAGATTGTTTTTGCTGAAGACGATCCCGAAGTGGGAAAACTGATCGCCGCCTATCTGGGCAAACACGATATCGATGTGCATATCGAGCCGCGCGGCGACACCGCATTGGCGATTATCGCGCAAAAGAAACCCGATCTGGTCTTATTGGATATCATGCTACCGGGCAAAGACGGCATGACGCTGTGCCGGGAGCTGCGTCCTTGTTTCTCCGGTCCCATCGTACTGCTGACCTCGCTGGACAGCGACATGAATCATATCCTCGCCCTGGAAATGGGCGCCGACGACTACATCCTGAAAACAACCCCGCCCGCCGTGCTGCTGGCGCGTCTTCGTCTGCATTTTCGGCAGTACGCCACGTCGCCCCAGCCGACGCGCGAAACCAACGCGCCGGTACAGGTGCACAAGTCGTTGAACTTCGGCCTGCTATGCATCGATCCGGTGAACCGGCAGGTTCTGCTGGCCGGCCAAGATATTCCCCTGTCGACGGCCGATTTCGACCTGCTGTGGCAATTGGCGACCCATGCAGGACAAATCATGGACCGCGACGCGCTGCTTAAAAACCTGCGCGGCGTCAGCTACGACGGCATGGATCGCAGCATTGATGTGGCGATCTCCCGCCTGCGCAAAAAACTTTACGACACGGCGCCGGAAGCGGTGCGCATCAAAACCATCCGCAATAAGGGTTATCTGTTCGCGCCCAACGCCTGGGAGACCCACGCGCCATGAAAAAACTGTTTATACAGTTCTTTCTCCTGTTGTTCGCCAGCTTTCTGGTCATGACGCTGCTGGTCGGGTTGGTCTACAAGGTCACGGCTGAGCGTGCGGGACGTCAGTCGATGGACGACCTGATGAAAAGCTCGCTCTATCTGATCCGCAACGAATTGCGCACCCTGCCGCCGCGTGAGTGGCACAAGACCATCAGCCAGTTGGACCTCAATCTGTCGTTCAAAATGCATATCGAGCCGATGAACAAATACAAGCTCGGCACTAAGGCGCAGCAGCGCCTGACGCAGGGCGAAATCATCGCGCTGGACGACGAATACACCTTCATTCAGCGCATCCCCCGCAGCCACTATGTGCTGGCGGTCGGCCCGATTCCTTACCTGTTTTTCCTGCACGAAATGCGGATGCTGAACCTGCTGATGCTGGTCATCATCGGGCTTTCTCTGGCGCTGCCGGTCTTCCTGTGGATGCGGCCGCACTGGAAGGCAATGTTGCAGTTGGAAACCGCGGCGCAGCGGCTCGGTGACGGTCATCTGGAGGAGCGCACCCACTTCGACGATACCTCCAGCCTGTTTCGTCTCGGCGTGGCATTCAACCTGATGGCGGATAACCTCAATCAGCTGATCGCCAGTAAAAAACAGCTCATCGACAACATCGCGCACGAACTGCGCACGCCGCTGGTGCGCCTGCGTTATCGTCTCGCGATGAGCGAAAACCTGCCGGAAGACGAGCAAGAGGCGATTCATCGGGATATCGGCCAGCTAGAGTCTCTTATCGACGAACTGCTGACCTATGCCCGGCTGGACCGCCCTCAGGTGACGTTGCATCTCGAAGAGATCGATCTGCCCGCGTGGTTGGAGCAGAGGATGGCAGACTTTCGGCTGGTCCATGCCGATAAGAGGCTGGAGCTGAACGCGCCCCGCCATCAGCACTTCGGCTACGTGGACCTGCGTTTGATGGAGCGTGTGCTGAATAATCTGGTCAATAACGCGCTGCGCTTTTGCCAACAAAGCATTCGCGTGGGGCTGACGCTCGATCGCGGCGTCGCCTGTCTGCAGATAGAGGATGACGGCCCCGGCATTGCGCCGCAGGACCGGGAGAGCATCTTCGAGCCGTTCGTGCGCCTGGAAGCAGGCATACAGAACAGCGGTGGCGGCTGTGGAATGGGGCTCACTATCGTCCACGCAATTGTCCGTGCTTACGGCGGCACCATCCGCGCGGAGCCCAGCGCGTTGGGCGGCGCTAAAATGACGTTCCGCTGGCCTATCGTCACCAGCGCGGCGGCGGATAGCCTTACGGCCAACGGTGTACAAACGGTTACACGCGGAAACCAAACACTCACAGACCGCTAGCGCATCATTCCCTATGCTCCTTACATCGGCCCACTACTGTGGCTCGAAACGTAAACGGACAATGAGGAATTGATGATGAATAAAGTATTAGTGATGATCGCTGGCGCAACACTGGGTCTGTCCTCCGTAGCTTTTGCTGCTGACACCACCACCGCGCCTGCTGCAAACGCACCGACTACCACCACCACCACTCAGACCAAAGCCGACCACGCCAAAAAACACGTGAAAAAACAGGCGAAGAAAGAAACCGAGCAGAAAGCTCAGGCTACGAAAAAAGCGGCTAAGAAAAAAGCGGTAGCACCGGCTCAGAAAGCGCAGGCTGCCAAGAAAAAACACATGAAAAAACCGGCTGCACAGAAAGCTCAGGCCGCTAAAAAACACGTGAAGAAAGCCAAAAAAGCCGTAGCGACTCCGGCTGCATAAGTCATAGGTCATAGGTCATAGGTCACACCACAGTCCCTGACTCAATCCCCGCGCGAGCGGGGATCTATTTTGAAATAACGGTCTGATATAAAAAATAGATGACTGAGCGAGCGGATTCATCATGTTGAGTCAATGGCGCGTTTATCCACCGTCCGGCACCCCATCTCACGGGCGTCGATTTCATGGAGGCAGGATGATGTTAAGTCGTTACTCCTTTGAAATTGTATTATCGCTTCTGCTGCTCGGCGCATTGATCATCATGCTTTTTTTTCTTTAACTTTCGATCACACGATAGCGTTTTCAACACCCCGATAGCGCCTTCCTCATCGCCCGCCGACCAACGCCAAAACACCGTGGCCCCGTTCAGTACGGAATTTTGTGCGTCGTTTCCAAAATCAGGGAATTTAACCATACTGTTAACAGAAAATTTTTGTTAAAGGCGAATTATTTCATGCGCATATCGGCCTGGCTGCTCTGTTCTTTCACCCTGTTATCGGCAGGCGTCGACGCGACCCCGCCGAAAGACGTCCTGCAGCGGCAACGTATTCTGTTCTTCAACCATGATGACCGCGATACCGTGCCGAATACCGCGCAGTGGCCATGGCAGGCCATTGGTCAGGTAGAAACCGCCAGCGGCAATCTCTGCACCGCAACGCTGATTTCTGCGCACCTTGCGCTCACCGCCGGACACTGCGTGTTGGCGCCGCCCGGCGTGGCCGACAAACCGGTGGCGCTGCGGTTTCACGCCACGCCATCGGGATGGAAATATGAAACGCACAAACTGGAAGCGATAGTCAACAAACGGTTGGCGAAACAGCTCAAGGCGGACGGCGACGGGTGGATCGTTCCCCCCTCGGCGGCGCCACTGGACTACGCGCTGATCCGGCTGGAAAAAACGCCGCCGGGCATCGTCCCGCTGCCGCTGTGGCAAGGGACCGCGCAGGATCTGAAATCGGCGTTGAAACAGGAGGACCGCAAGGTGACGCAGGCCGGATACCCCGAAGATCATCCCGATACACTCTACCGGCATCAGGATTGCCTCATTACCGGTTGGAAAAATCAGGCGGTATTAACGCACCGCTGCGATACCCTGCCCGGCGACAGCGGCTCGCCGCTGATTCTGAAAACCGCAGATAGCTGGGCGCTGGTGGCGATCCAAAGCTCCGCGCCGGACGCCAGCGAGCGGGATCGGGCGGATAATCAGGCGGTCGCCGTCCCGGCCATCCGCCAGTCGTTGAATGCACTATCCCAACGCCCGGCGCCTTGATCAGGTCTGCGGCAACAGGGGCTGGATGGCCTCCACCTCATGGTGAAGCACCAGAGGATCGGAGATCAGCCCGAACTGTTCGTCGTCGGGGTAAGTGACTGCCAGCGGATAGTCTTTGCCTGCGAATACCTTGATCGCAGGCAGGTCGCACCAGTAAGTCGCCAGAAAAAAGTGCTCATAGGCTCCCTGGCTTCTCCGCTGCACTTCCACCCCGCGGTTGCCGCGAACGCTCCGCGCATGATCGACGCCGGTGCGCTGTAAATGGCGGGCGAATCCCTCAGCGTGTTCGAGAGGAACGCAACCGTGCCAGGTTCTGACTATCATGAAATGACTCCTGTATCGATTGAATATTTATGCATTTAAATTGCATTTAAAGCTGGTTAGCCTAGCTTGGGTCGTGCCAGATAACAACCGTCTCCACGTTGCATATTTCAGCATCATTTATTACACCTAGATCACCCTCCGCCATTATGCGAGCTGCTCATGACCCTCATAGAACACCCCGACGATCTGCGTGCGCTCCAACAGGCCGTCAGGCTGCTGGAAGCCCCGGCGCTGACGCTGCAAATTGCCGATGTGATTGGAAAACCGCTGACCTGGAGCCTCGCGAGGCTACCGCAGAGCCTGCAACGCAAAATCCAGCAGAGCGTCAGAGCCGCGCTGCATAAAGCGGTGGATGCCGCGCTCTATACGCTGGAGGATAACCCGCACCACGCTCCGTCACAGGGGCTGCACCGGATCGCCGCCGCCACGTCCGGCGCGGTATCAGGATTCTTCGGGATTGCCGGACTGCTGGTGGAACTGCCCATCAGCACGGCCATCATGATGCGCGCGGTGGCGGATATTGCCCGCAGCGAAGGGTTTTCGCTGGCGGATGAAGACGTGAAAGGCGCCTGTGTGGAAGTCTTTGCGTTAGGCGGGCGAGACAAGACGCTGGACCCAACGGACTCGGGTTATTACGCGTCGCGGGCCATTCTGACCGATATCACTCGCCATGCGTCGCGCGAGCTCATGGCGCTGGTCAGCAAGAAAGGTTCGACGCGCACGGTGAGTTCACGCCACGCGGCGTCGATTCTGGCGAAGGTGATTGACGCGGTCGCCGCCCGGTTTGGCGTGACGCTGACGCAAAAAATGGCGGCGCAGATCATACCGGTGATCGGCGCCGCCAGCGGCGCGACCATCAATACCCTCTTCACCCGGCATTATCAAAACATGGCAAAAGGACATTTCACGGTAAAACGTCTGGAGCTGAAATACGGTGAGGAGGAGGTCAAGACGGCCTATCAGAGCATGAAAAACCGGACGCTAAGCCAGCCCAACGCTTAGCCGCGTCCGGTAGCCGGCCGTTACTCCGCCACCTGCGCCATCGCCTGCAGCACGCGCTTATCGGAGATTGGATAAGGCGTGCCCAGTTGCTGAGCAAAGTAGCTGACCCGCAGCTCCTCGATCATCCAGCGAATGGCTTTTACCTCCTCCTCTTCCTGCCGATCCGGCGGCAGCTTGTTCAACCACTGCTGCCACGCCTGACGCACCTGCTCCACCTTCAACATCTGCGCGCGGTCGCGGTGGACGTCCTGCGCCAGCTTATCCAACCGCCGTTCGATCGCGTTCAAGTAACGCAAGACGTCCGGCAGTCGCTGCCAGCCGCTTTCCGTGACGAAGCCGCGGAACACCAGACCGCTCATTTGGCTTTTGATATCGCTCAACCCCAGCGCCATCGCCATATCCACCCGTCCTTTCAGACGTTTATTGATGGCGAACACCACCGTGAGGATCTTCTCCACCTGACTGGCGATGTCGACCACCGTATCGTTCAACTCCGCGCGGACTTTATCATGCAGACGCTGATACCCCTCTTCGGTCCACACCGGGCCGCCGGCCTCGGCGATCAGTTTGTCCACGCCGCAGGCGATGCAGTCGTCAATCAGGTCCAGCACTTTGCCGTAAGGGTTGAAGTACAGCCCCAGCTTCGCCTTGTTCGGCAGCTTTTCATGCAGGTATTTGATCGGCGATGGAATATTCAGTAACAGCAACCGACGCAGCCCTTTCCACATGGTTTCCTGCTGCTGATGCGGCGTATCGAATAACCGGATCGCCACGCTGTTCTTTTCGTCCACCAGCGCAGGATAGGCTTTGACCGCGTAGCCGCCGCGTTTCTGTTCGTATCGAGTGGGTAGATCGCCGAAGCTCCAGATATGCAAGTCGCTCTGTTCGATGCCGTCGTCCGCCACGGCGGACAGCGTCTCCTGCACTTTCTCTTTGAGCTGCTCTTTCAGCGCGCTCAGGCTTTTGCCCTCACGCAACGGGCGATTTTTTTCATCGATAACGCGGAAGGTTATCTGTAAATGCTCAGGCACCTGCTCCCAATGCCACTCTTCGCGAGGAATGGTGACGCCGGTCATCAGGCGCAGTTCACGCTCCAGCGCATCCAACAGACCACGCTCCAGCGGTTTGGCGCGCGCCAGGAAGGCTTCGGCGTAGTTTGGCGCAGGCACGAAGCTACGGCGTATCGGCTTTGGCAACGACTTGATCAACGCAATCACCAGATCGCGACGAACGCCGGGGATCTGCCACTCAAAGCCTTCGTCCTGAACCTGATTGAGGATCGGCAGCGGAATATGCACGGTAACGCCGTCGGCGTCGGCGCCCGGTTCAAACTGATAGCTCAGCCGCAGCTTCAGGTTGCCCTGCTGCCAGAAGTTGGGATAGTCCAGTGCGCTGATGCTGCCCGCGCCCTCCTTGATCAGCATGGTTTTTTCGAAGTTGAGCAGGTCGGGGTTATCCGTTTCAGCCTTCTTCCACCACGCGTCGAAATGCCGGGAGGACACCACATCGTGCGGGATCCGCCGATCGTAGAAAGCAAACAGCGTTTCATCGTCCACCAAAATGTCGCGGCGACGAGATTTGTTTTCCAGATCCTCGACTTCGGCCATCAATTTCAAGTTGGCGCGGAAGAACGCATGACGCGTTCGCCAGTCGCCTTCCACCAACGCGTGACGAATAAACAGCTCGCGGGACACCACCGGGTCGATCGCGCCGTAGTTGACCTTGCGTGCGGCGACGATAGGCAAACCGTACAACGTCACTTTTTCCTGCGCGATCACCGCGCCCTGGGCTTTTTCCCAGTGCGGGTCGCTGTAGCTGCGCTTGATCAGATGCTGCGCCAGCGGCTCCACCCACTCCGGCTCAATCCGCGCGGCGATGCGCCCCCACAGACGGCTGGTTTCCACCAGCTCGGCCACCATCGTCCACTTGGGCGGTTTCTTGAACAGACCGGAGGCGGGGAAAATGGAGAAGCGCATATTGCGCGCGCCGCTGAACTCCGGCTTCTCTACGTCTTTCTGACCGATGTGGGACAGCAGGCCGGTCAGCAGCGCGCAGTGCAGGCTGCGGTAGTCCGCGGGTTCGCTATTGACCGGCAGCCCCAGCGTTTTCACCGCCTGACGCAGCTGGGTATAGATATCCTGCCATTCGCGCACGCGCAAATAGTTGAGGAAGTCGGTGCGGCACTGGCGACGGAACTGGCTCGACGACAGCGCTTTCTGCTGCTCCTGCAGGTAGTTCCACAGGTTGACGAAGGCCATGAAATCGGACTCTTTATCGGCGAAACGGCGATGTTTTTCGTCCGATGCCTGTTTTTTGTCCAACGGCCGTTCGCGCGGGTCCTGAATCGACAGCGCGGCGGTCACGATCATCACTTCGCGCACGCAGCGCGTTTTCTGCGCTTCCAGCACCATGCGCGCCAATCGGGGGTCGATAGGCAGTTGCGCCAGCTGTCGGCCCAGCGGAGACAGTCGATAATGGCCGTTTTCCGCCGTCTGGATCGCGCCCAGCTCTTCCAGCAGCCGCACACCGTCCTGAATATGGCGGCTGTCCGGCGCTTCTACAAACGGAAACGCAGCGATATCGCCCAGACCGAGCGAGGTCATCTGCAAAATCACGGACGCCAGATTGGTGCGCAATATCTCCGGATCGGTAAACGCCGGGCGCGACAGGAAGTCCTG
Source organism: Lonsdalea populi (assembly GCF_015999465.1). NCBI lineage: Bacteria > Pseudomonadati > Pseudomonadota > Gammaproteobacteria > Enterobacterales > Pectobacteriaceae > Lonsdalea > Lonsdalea populi. Next base: position 1,702,988 of record NZ_CP065534.1, on the reverse strand, counting down.
CTCCGAATAAAGGCGGATGCATACCCCTGCCGCAACGCGTCCGCAGCGGCCTTTACGCTGGTTGGCGGACGCCTGAGAAATCGCTTCGATCGGCAGGCGCTGCACTTTGGTGCGATAGCTATAACGGCTGATACGCGCCGTGCCGGGGTCAATGACATAACGAATGCCGGGCACCGTCAGCGAGGTTTCGGCCACGTTGGTGGACAGCACGATGCGTCTGCCGTGATGTGACTGAAAAACGCGGTTTTGCTCCTGATGGGACAGGCGCGCATACAGCGGCAATATTTCGGTGTTCGGCAAATCGCGTCGCGTCAGCGCATCCGCCGTATCGCGAATTTCGCGCTCGCCGCTGAGGAAAATCAGAATATCGCCCGGTCCTTCGTGACTCAGCTCATCCACCGCGTCGAAAATGGCCTGCAGCTGATCGCGGTCGCTGTCCTCGGCCTCTTCCACCACCGGCCGGTAACGAACGTCCACCGGAAAGGTGCGGCCGGAAACTTCGACGATGGGCGCGTTGTCAAAGTGACGAGAAAAGCGCTGCGGGTCGATCGTCGCCGAGGTAATGATAACTTTGAGATCGGGCCGTTTAGGCAGCAGCTGGCGCAGATAACCCAGGATAAAGTCGATATTGAGACTGCGTTCGTGCGCTTCATCGATGATGATGGTGTCGTACTGCATCAACAGCCGGTCTTGTTGAATTTCCGCCAGCAGGATCCCGTCCGTCATCAGTTTGATCAGCGTGTTGTCGCCGACCTGATCGTTAAAACGAACCTTATAGCCCACCGTACCACCGAGCGGGATGTCCAGTTCGGCGGCGATACGATCCGCCACCGTGCGCGCCGCCAGGCGGCGCGGCTGGGTATGTCCGATCAAACCTGTCACGCCACGGCCCAGCTCCAGACACATCTTTGGCAGCTGCGTCGTTTTCCCCGACCCGGTCTCCCCGGCTACAATCACCACCTGATGATCGCGAATCGCCTTCATAATGGCGTCTTTTTTCTGGCTGACCGGCAACGCGTCGGGATAGCGGATGGCCTGCAGCGAAGCGCGGCGGTTTTCCACCCGCTGGCGGGCCGTCGCCACGTCGGCTTCGATTTCGCGGGCGATGGCCGCCTGCGCCTCAGGATTTTTCACCTTCAGGGCGCCCTGAACCCGGCGACGCAGCCGTTGCTGGTCGCGCAGCATTAACGCATTGATGTGGGGATAAAATGCGGTGAGCTGTGATTTCACGGTTGGTTCCTTAAATACGTCTGGCAGACGTGGCGCAGAGACTGGATGCCACGCTTGGATTTGGCGGCGGGCATGGTATCACATTGACGCCGCTGGCTATAACCAGCCTCCGTGCCGCGTTGTTCAATTAAATCGAACAAGGTTCTCGAAATATTACGCTATCGCGTTTCTATTAGCCTGCTTATGATGAAACCCATTGGCGCTCGACGCCGCGGTGACTCCACCAACTGACTCTCCGAGACAAGGAACAGGCAATGAAGAAAGTACTAGTGCTGAAATCCAGCATTCTGGCGGATGACTCTCAGTCTAACCAAATGGCTGACCATTTTGTTGCAGAGTGGCAGGCGGCGCACCCCGATGACGCCATCACCGTGCGCGATCTGGCCGCACAGCCGATACCCGTTCTGGACGGCGAGCTGGTCGGTGCGCTCCGCCCCTCAGAAACGCCGCTGACGCCGCGTCAACAGGAAGCGCTGACGTTATCCAATACGCTGGTCGACGAACTGCAGTCTCATGACCTCATTGTGATCAACGCGCCGATGTACAACTTCAACATTTCGACGCAGTTGAAAAACTATTTCGATTTTATCGCCCGCGCCGGCGTGACGTTCCGTTATACCGAGCAAGGCCCTGAAGGTCTGGTGAAAGGAAAACGCGCTCTGGTGCTGACCAGCCGCGGCGGCATCCACAAAGACACCGCGAGCGATCTGGTCGCGCCGTATCTGAAGCTGATGTTGGGCTTTATCGGCATCACCGACGTCGAATTCGTGTTTGCCGAAGGCATTGGCTACGGCCCGGAAGTCGCTCAGAAAGCCTTGCAGGACGCGAAGGCCCAGCTCACTCAACGGGCCTTCGCGTAAACTCTTTCTTCCCTCGTTCGTGTTAAGTGCTTTGGCAGTACTACTCTTTCTGCGCGCCAGTAGGCGCGCTTTTTTTTATCTGCTCCGCAACGTCGGTATCCGACTTTTCCAGCAGTTGCGTGGCTTCTGGATCCGCCTTGATGTGAATATCGTGATCGATCTTCACATTCATGTTGATGGTGATCGGTGTCTCCGGCGCGGTCACTTCAATGCGCGGCGTACAACCGGTCAGAACAAGGGCGGTCAGCCATAAAGCGGCTCGTCTGTCATACATCATGTGGTTCCTTATTGGGTTGACCGCTGCTCAAGCGCGTTCTGAATCGTGTCGCCCCAGCGCAGGCTACGCCATAGCTGGAACAGATTTTCCTGATGACGATAGTTCAGATCGACCTGCTGCCGAGCATCTCGCGGCGAATTATGGCCGCTGATAGAGGATTTCATCAACAGTTCCCCCTGATTGCTCAGTTGCAGCGTCGCATCCGAATGGTCAATTTCCAGATAGCGCAGCCAGCGCACCAGCGCGGCGCTGACCATATCGCTCTGCGCCACTTCATCCGCGAGATCCTTATCCAGTCTCAGCGTTAACGCGCCGTCGTTGGTCACGCGGCCGTTCTGCACCAGCATCGTCGGATGATTGAAATTGATCGGCAATACGCCGCTGATGCGGCCGGACAACGCCACCTTTTTCACTTTGATCGCGGTCATCAGTTCACTGGTTTCAACTCCGTCCATTCTCAGCAGCGCCGCATCACGCTGCGGGAAACGCAGCGGCGTCAGAGAAACCTTCCCGCGCAGCAGGTCCATCTCTACCCCGTCCAGTGTGAGCGGGTGTCGTTCGCTGTAGGGATACGCGCCAAACACATCGGCCTGGATATTCTGTATCCGGAATCCGCTGTTCAACTCGGCGATACGCAACGAGACCGGTCGCGAAATCCCCAGTTGCCAACGCGGATCGGCATAGCGATAAGGCAGAACGAAGTCTACGCCGCTGACGTCGCCGCCGTTGAGCCAGGCGCTGCCATTTTTGACCACCCAGTGACCGCCGACGCGAAAACCCTGTACGCGGGCCGCAGAAAACGCGCCCTGTCCGTAAAACTGCCCGCGGCGCAGCTTGATTTTCCAGTCCGGCGGCAGCAAAGGCTGGAATACGCGCAACGATTGCGGCGGCCACCAGCCGCTGCCACGCAGGCGCTCGCCGTCCCAGCGCCCGACCAGTTTAACCGGCCCGATCTCTTTGGCCTGCAACGCGCCGCGCCACAGGAAATGATTGGGATGTTCGCCCTGCACCTGAACGTTCAGCTCGGCGGGCGGTAATGCACCGGCAGAGCTGAATGCGATACGGTCAGCGACTAACCGGAACGCACCCGCGAACGCATCCTGCGCCCGATCTCGCTGCCATCGCAACGGCTGCACCAACGTCAGTCGGGGTTTGGCGACGGTCATCGCACCGTAACGCAGCTGGTTCAACCCGCTGGATAAGGTGCTGACTTCCAGCAATGCGTCTTCCCAGCGACCGCGACCGGCGATATCCCACCGCCCTTGCAACGGAGGCAACTGTCCTTTTCCCCAGTAGCGCCAGTTCCAGACACCGTTGTCCGGCCAGAAGCGATCCGCTTTGCCGTCCATATGCAGGTTGAAGCGTCCCCAGTAGGCGTCATTGGCTTTGACAATCGCCTGCAGACGTCCGCTCACGCCTTGCGTATTGACCACGATCCCGGCCAGCGGCCAGCGCGCATCTTCCAACGTCAGGCCCGGCTGGGGCTGTCCCCAGGCGCGGAGCAGAGAGCCGGGTAGCAAGACCAGATCGGGATCCAGCAACGCGCCGCGCAGCACGCCCGGCAGCGTGGCTGAAAAGGACAGATTCGCCAGATTGGCCTGTCCGGCCAGTTGGATACGCAAATTGCTGTCGCTGAGCCCGAGCGAACCCGGCCCTAACGTCAATACAGCGTTGGCGCGGCCGTTGTGGCCCTGCGTCAACATATTGGCCCGCGCCTCAAGTTGGGGCGGTCCATATATCTGGTGCCAGTCGCGCAGCGCCAACGATAATCCGCCTGAGACCGGCTGCGCGCTGTACGGCCACGTCCAGCGCCCCTCGCTGACGGTGATAGCGTCCGCGCTGACGCGCCACGGCAGACTCAACAACGGCGATGTGTCCGCCTCTTTCGCTACCCTCAGCTCTCCCTGAGAATCCTGCCAGTTTAGCGTCGCTATCACCGGCTCCGGTAAATCGAACGGCAGTCGGCTTACCTGCAAACGGCCCGATTCCGGAAGGCTCGTCAGCGAATCTGAAAGCTGTACTTCGCCTTGTATCCACAGCGGCGGGCGATTGGGCAGCGCGGTCAACTCCGCACGTCGCAGTGTCAATGTCCAGCCGACGAGGTCGGCCTGTAGCTTCAGACGTTCATTATCGATGTTCAGTGATTGCTTCCCATCACGAGAAGTGAGATGCAGCGCGCTGACGCCATCCAGCCACGGCGTCAGCGTCATACGGTCTATGATCACCTCGCCGGCGGGCAGACGCCGCTGCCATTTCGACAAACTCATTGCCGTCTCTGAGGCAGAGTCCGCACTTTGCGGCCACTGCGCGAGACAGCTTCCGTCCAGCGCCACGTTTGCGATACGAATACGCCAGTTGCCGTTTTGTCTCGTCAGGCGGCCATTATCGACGGTCAGTAAATCACATTGGGGTAAGTGTATGGCGACGCCCGGCACGGTGAGTCCGTCCTGTTGCCAGGAAGGCGGTTCATCCAACGTTACCGTGACGCCAAGCGGCGCCAGAAAGGTCAGCAAACGGGGCAGCCACAGCGGCAACGTCAACCCGCCGATCAGTATCACCAGCGCGATAGCACCCAGCCCAAGGCCCACGCGAGGTAGAAAATGTTTAATCATTCGCCATCATTATGCATATCAGTCTTTGGTGAGCACGGCATAGATCCCGCGCCATGCGAAATTGAGCGCACCTGTAACAGTAGCAGTATTTCGCTATTCAACGACTTCCGTCGCGAAAAACAGCGAACATTCATCGGCCTGCATAATAGTCCCCTCACGTAACAGATACCACCCTTCACGCAGACCGCCGGATATAAGGTATGCTGATTGCAGACACCTCGAAAAACCCCATGATTCTGATGAACGCTGTCGCAGCACGAAACAGACATGGGCGGTGGCTTTCCGGCGCGCTCACTATTTTATGCTAGCCTAACCTAGAAATAGCGGGGTAAACGATAATGAAACTGGCTGTCTACAGCACCAAACAGTATGACCGTAAATATTTGGACCGGGTTAATCAGGGCTACGGCTACCAGATGGAGTACTACGATTTCATGCTGAGTCCACAGACGGTGAAAACCGCTGAGGGATTTGATGCCGTGTGTATTTTCGTCAACGACGACGGCGGACGCGAGGTGCTGACCGAACTGGCCGCGCTCGGCGTGAAGATAGTGGCTCTGCGCTGCGCCGGTTTCAATAACGTCGATCTCGACGCCGCCACAGCGCTGGGGATCGCGGTGGTTTACGTGCCAGCTTATTCGCCCGAAGCCGTGGCGGAGCATACCGTCGGTATGATGATGAGCCTCAACCGACGGATCCACCGCGCCTATCAGCGCACACGCGATGCTAATTTTTCCTTGGAAGGGCTGATCGGTTTTAATATGCATCGGCGCACCGCGGGGATCATCGGTACGGGAAAAATCGGGGTGGCGACGCTGCGCATCCTGAAAGGATTTGGCATGCGCCTGCTGGCGTTCGATCCCTATCCCAATCCGCAGGCAAGAGAGTTAGGGGCGGAATATGTCGATCTGAAAACGCTGTACGCGGAATCGGACGTCATTTCCCTGCATTGCCCCATCACGCCGGAGAATCATCATTTGCTCAACGAAGCCGCATTTGCGCAGATGAAGGACGGCGTAATGGTCATCAATACCAGCCGGGGCGGGTTGATTGATTCACAGGCCGCGATCGACGCCCTCAAACAGCAAAAAATCGGCGCGCTGGGACTGGATGTTTACGAGAACGAACGCGCACTGTTCTTTAGCGACAACTCGAACGATGTCGTTCAGGATGACGTTTTTCGTCGGCTCTCCGCCTGCCATAACGTGCTGTTCACGGGACATCAGGCTTTTCTGACGGAGGAAGCGCTGACCAGCATTGCGGGCACCACGCTGCAAAGCTTGCATCAGATTAGCCTCCGCGAAGTCTGCCCGTTCGCGCTGACCTAACGTTGCTGCCGGTCGGCTAGCGTAATCCACCGGCCAGGCAGGAGCCATCTTCCAGCGACTGGGCGTCGCAGCGACGTCCGTTGGTCAGCAGACACGTTCCCACGCTGGCGCCGTTGAGTTGACGAGCTAGGCCAATTTTACCACCGGCCAGCGTACAAGACGCCGCCGCCGAATCCTTACCCTGCCAGGCAGTCATCTCCTGCGCGGATAACCTGACGGCCTCTGCCGGCACGACCGCGTTCTTTTCCGCCGCTTTTTCGCTGCTGCCGCACCCGGCCAGCACCAGCATTATCCCTGCCAACATCCCCTGCCACACTTTCATGTCCCGCCCTCACCACCCAATGAGTCCCAATCCTATTTACCACAGTTTATTGCGTGTTAGCAGAGCAGCAAGCCGTTAGCAGTGAAAGTTTTTTTGAAAATGGAAAAAATGTCCATACAAAAACGGATTAGGCGCCGCTCTCCGCTTTAAAACAACGGAGAAATCACCGACCGGCGTTGAGGCAAAACGATGAGAACAATGAGATAGCGATTGTGACGGCGCTTGATGATAAACTTGCCCGCCATAAGCTTTATGCCCTAACCCTGCCCAAAACTGAACGTGAGCCACAGTGAAATGTCAGAAATTGAATCGGTGACGCCCAAACAGCAGTACAACCTGAATAAACTCCAGAAGCGCTTACGCCGCAACGTGGGCGAGGCCATCGCCGCGTTCAACATGATCGAAGACGGCGACCGCATCATGGTGTGCCTCTCCGGCGGCAAAGACAGCTACACCATGCTGGAAATATTGCGCAACCTGCAGCAGAGCGCGCCGATTCAGTTTTCTCTGGTCGCCGTGAATCTGGACCAGAAACAGCCGGGGTTTCCGGAACATGTGCTGCCGGAGTATCTCGACAGCCTGGGCGTCGAGTACAAAATCGTTGAAGAAAATACCTATGGCATCGTCAAAGAGAAGGTTCCCGAAGGGAAAACCACCTGTTCGCTGTGCTCGCGTCTGCGACGCGGCATTTTGTACCGCACCGCCACCGAACTCGGAGCGACCAAGATTGCGCTCGGGCATCATCGCGACGATATTTTGCAGACCCTGTTCCTGAACATGTTTTACGGCGGTAAGCTCAAAGGTATGCCGCCCAAGCTGATGAGCGACGACGGTAAACACGTGGTGATCCGCCCGTTGGCCTACTGCCGAGAAAAGGATATCGAGCGCTTCGCCGAGGCGAAACACTTCCCCATTATCCCCTGTAATCTATGCGGTTCGCAGCCCAACCTGCAACGTCAGGTAATTAAAGATCTGCTGCGTGACTGGGATAAACGCTATCCGGGACGCATCGAAACCATGTTTACCGCCATACAGAACGTCGTGCCGTCCCATCTGGCCGACGAAACGCTGTTCGATTTCAAATCCATTACCCACAACAGCGAAGTGGTGGACGGCGGCGATCTGGCGTTCGATCGAGAAACAATCCCCCTACAGCCGCTAGGCTGGCAGCCTGAGGATGACGAGATAGCGCCTCCCGCCGATCAGCGGTTGGATGTCGTCGAAGTCAAATAAAGGCGAGAACACGTCTGCAGCGGCCGGTCTTAGTACCGGCTGTTTTTTTACGGCGCAGAGGGTTGTTGTACAGACGAAAAAAAAAGCCGGCATAACTTTGCCGGCTAGGTGTGAATTAAGTGTGCTATACAGTCATTCAAAATAGGAAGTAAGACAATATGGAGCGCAACGTCCATCGCTTGACGTTGCATTCACCTGCAGCCGGAATCTTGCCGTACACGCCGTTTTGGAATGTTGATGTTGCTCAAAGTTGGGTGGTTTTTTAGTACCGGGCGGCAACGGCGCACTTTTCCACTGGAAAAAATCGGCGATCCCTACATCCATTTGCTTCGTTTTAACCACCAGGCAATTATCAGCACCATAAAGACCAGCATCATGCAGAAAGAGATAAATCCAATCGAACTGCCTGAGCCGGGGATCCCCCCCAGATTGACGCCAAACAGCCCGGTCAGAAAGGTCATCGGTAGAAACAGCATTGCCAGCACCGACATGTTATACGTCCGCCGGTTCATCGACTCCGCCATCAGGGTGTTGATCTCATCCGCGATGACCGCGGTGCGGGCAATGCTGCCGTCCAGGTCTTCCAACCCTCTTCCCAACCGTTCGGCAATTTCCAGCATCCGGCGGCGGTCGTCATCCTGCAGCCAGAACAATTTTTCACCCGACAGACGAGAAAAAATATCGCGCTGCGGCGTCATGTAGCGGCGCAGGACAATCAGCTGTTTGCGGATCAGAGAGAGCTCGCCGCGCGCCGGCATCTCCTGCTCCAGCAACGCATCTTCCAGATCGATGATGCGTTCGTGAAGCTGGTCGATAAACTCGCTGGTATCGTCGGTCAGCGCCTCGGCGATGTAAACCAGCCAGCTGCTGCTGTCTGTCGGGCCGTTACCCTCTTTTAGATCGCTCATCACGGCATCGATAGCCGCCACCTTGCGGCGGCGAGTCGAGACAATCAGTTTGTCGGTGATGTAAATACGGAGCGCCACCAGCTCATCCGGCCGCGCGTCTCCATTGTAATTAATGCTGCGCAGCGTGATCAGCGTGCCTTCTCCCAGCCGACTCACGCGGGGCCGCGCGCTTTCTCCGGACAGCGCGTTGCGCACCGTGTCCGGCAACAGCCGGGTTTCCTGCAGCCAGCGGCTGCTCTCAGGGTGGGTAGAGTCCAGATGCAACCAGCAGGGCTGAGTGTTGTTGACGATTTCTTCATCATGGATAGGGACGACGCCGCCTTTTCCATCCAACTGATAAGAAAATACGGCGCCCGTGCGCTGCAATGCGTTTCCATTAAACACGTCTGCTTCCACCGGTCTCTCCCATTGACTCACCTTGATCACTATCTTAGCGTTTCTGACCATAACGGCAACGCCACGGCGCGCAGGCACCGGGACGGGGATAGCAAGATCAGTGTTTGATGATGTAAAGCATTTGGCTATAGGCGGTATCTTCAGGATTGTTAATGGGATAGCCTTTCACCCAGGGTTTAATCAGGCGGGCGTTGGTGTACTGATAAATCGGCGCGATAGGCGCTTCATTCATAAGGATTCGTTCGGCCTGATTGTACTCGTGATTTAGCCCTTGGCCGTCCGTTTGGCCGCCCGAATCCTTCATCAGGCGGTCGTACTCCGCGTTGTTGAAGCGCGAAATATTGCCGCTGTGTTGCGTGGTCAGCAGCGATAAAAACGTCGATGGTTCATTGTAGTCGCCCACCCAGGAGGCGCGGATAACGTCGAAATTACCGCTGTTGCGGTTGTCGATATAGGTTTTCCACTCCTGATTGACCAGTTTGACGTCGACCCCGAGCGTTTTTTTTCACATTGAGGCGACGGCGATAGCCACCTGTTTATTAGTTTCCTGCGTGTTGTACAGCAGAGACAGTTTCAGCGGTTTACCCGGACCATAACCCGCAGCCCCCACCAGCGCTTTGGCCTGCGCATTCAGCTCGGCCTGCGAATACTGCTCCAGCTCGCTTTGTTCCGGCGTGAACCCGCTGGTCACGTCCGGCGTCAGCCGGTAGGCCGGTTTCTCGCCCGTGCCCAACACCTTCTGTGTAATCACCTGCCGGTCAATCGCATACGACAACGCCTTGCGCACCCGCGGGTCGCTGGTCGGCGCTCTTTGGGTATTGAACGCATAGTAATAGGTGCCCAGCTGTGCAGGCGTATAGACCTCGCCCGGCAGCGTCTTCAGCAGTTTCTGATACTGGTTTTTAGGAAACGATTCGGTGATATCGATATCGCCGGCCAGATAGCGCTTGGTGGCGTTGGACTCCTGACTGATCGGCAGATAGGTCACTTTACGCAGTACCGTGTGAGCATGGTCCCAATAGTGCTCATTCGGCGTCAGCACCAACTTTTCATTGACCACCCTTTCGTCCAGCTTAAACGCGCCGTTACCCACCAGATTGCCGGGGCGAGTCCAGTCAGCGCCATACTTTTCCACCGTCGACTGATGCACCGGAAACAGGCTGAAGTTCGCCATCAGGTTGACAAAATACGGCACGGGTCGGCTCAGCATCACCTTCAGCGTGTGGTCGTCCATCGCCACGACGCCCAGTTGGTCCGGCGGCAATTTTCCCGCCAGAATCTCGTCTGCATTGACGATCCCGGCCAGACTGGCGAACCAGTTGAAGGATGAGGTATTGGCAGGCGTGACCAGGCGTCGCCAGCTGTAGACAAAGTCTTTCGCGGTGACAGGGTCGCCATTCGACCAGCGCGCGTTATCGCGCAGAATAAACGTAAACGTGCGGTTGTCGCTGGTCTGCCAGCGTTCCGCCACGCCGGGAACGGGATTGCCGTGTTCATCCTGATTCACCAGACCTTCAAACAGATCGCGAATCACCGGGATTTCGGGCAAGCCCACGGCCTTGATCGGGTCCAGAGAAGCGGGTTCATCCTTGATATGGCGGACCACTTCCTGTTTGGCATCCAGCACGGTTCCGGCGGGAACTTGCGCTGCATTGACGGCGCCTGTCAGCGCAGCCAGCAGCCCGACGCACAGGGCGGAATAGCAAAATGGCATCATGGGTACGTTCCTTAAAATAGCGGCTGCGCGGGCCGCAAAAAATACCGGCCCCAACGGTCCTGAAAACCTCCGTATGGAGCCCCGAGGTTAATCTTTCTTCTACGACGGTATTTTCTCTGCGGATGCCTCTGAAAAAACAACATTAATCCCCCTTTCGGGCGATGCATTATCATAGCCTGAAATTAAATTTTGCCTATCGGAATGACGCCAAAAACAGACATTTGGCATACGGCCCCAGCCGTTATCGCGCATGGGCTACGCCCAAGACAAAACGCCGAACCGAAAGTCCATAATCCCAAGGGGAGAATGCTAAACCGTGATTTAACCGGGACTTAAGTCGAATTAAGTAGACTTACTTTTTTATACCAATGTTGATGATGTTGCCCTACACTGAACGCCTTGTTAACCACCTGTAATAAAGGACGCAACGATGTCAAAGAATGTACACTTCCAAGGTCAGCCGCTACCGGTTTCCGGCGAATTCCCCGCTGTAGGCAGCAAGGCCAAGGCTTTCTCACTGGTGGCAAAAGACCTTTCTGATATTCCGCTGAGCCACTACGCGGGCAAACGTAAAATCCTGAACATCTTCCCGAGCATTGATACCGGCGTGTGCGCAACCTCCGTGCGTAAATTTAATCAGTTGGCCTCTGAGCTGAACAACACCGTCGTACTGTGTATCTCCGCCGATCTGCCTTTCGCTCAGGCGCGTTTCTGCGGCGCTGAAGGACTGAATAACGTGGAAGTGCTGTCCACGCTGCGCGGCGCTGAGTTTAAAGAGAACTACGGCGTGGCTATCGCCGAGGGCGGTCTGAAGGGACTGACGGCGCGCGCCGTTGTCGTGCTGGATGAAAATGACGTTGTCCTGCACAGCGAACTGGTCGACGAAGTTACGACCGAACCGGACTACGATAAGGCGTTGGCTTCCCTTAAATAAGCGCAATTTCCTGCCACAGCCTTCCGGCCATCCACGCCGGAAGGTTGCTACTCCTCACTTACCTACGACCTGAAACGTCCTCTTTCCCTGATTCGTTTCGGACCGGGTGCTTCGACAATGCATCCAGCATGCACCCACCATCAACAGCAACATCACGCTCCACTCCACGCCCAACAAGTCGATTAGCGCGATGTCATAGCGTACCTCAGTGGAATGCAACAGGTGAACCAGCACTGAGCCAATACGATAGGTCCCATTCCCATCGCCATCGGCTGCAACGTGGACAACAGCGCGCCGCCCGACCCAGCATCGGGAACCGGCACATTCGATAAAAAGAGGCGATAAAAGCTGCTGACGATGAACACCTGACCGAAGCCGACCACTTAGACCGCAAACAACAGCGTTTACAGCGTCGGCGCAGGCCACACCGTAAACCGAGACAATCAATTCGAGTTTAGCTGGACTGGCGGAGAGCGAGCGGGTAATAGATTCCGGCGCGACGTTAACGATGGAAAAATCAATCATCGGCAGGCGTTGTCCGGCCAGTAATACCACCAGACCGATACGACTCAACCCGTTCACCCGTGAACTTTATTTCATTGTGCGTACCCATTGTATTCATCGTCCACGGGCGCTAGCATCGTAGCTAATTAAAACGGGTACCCATTCTTGATTATCCTGCTATAAATTCCACCTGTCTGGCTTGGAGTCCTGATATGTCGGAACTCACGACGGCCCCTCCTCTCAACAATACCGAACAAAACCGCAGGCTCACGCTTGGAAAATTTCTGCGCACGCGCAGGGAGAGCCTTGACCCGAAGCGGCTGGGGCTATCTACCCCGCGTAAGCGGCGTACCCCGGGGCTGCGTCGCGAAGACGTCGCCCTGCTGGACGATGTCGGTATTACCTGGTACACCTGGCTGGAACAGGGACGCCCTATCAAAACGTCGGCCAAAGTGCTGCTGGCGATCGCCAAGGCGCTAGAATTCAATGAGGTGGAGACCCGACACCTGTTTATGCTGGCGGAACTGCCTTTTTCACCGACGGTGCGCCAGCTGCGAGAAAATCAACGAAGACAGCCAGACGATTCTGAACCAGCTCAATCCCTATCCCGCCGTCATCGTTAACGCCCGTCAATCAGTCCTGGTGCCGGCTGCTCAATATCGATTTGAATCTTATTGCGCACGAAGATCGCAACTGCATCTATCTGGCCTTTACGCACCCTGACTGGCAAAAAAGCCTGGCGGACTTGCAGGAATTCCTGCCCAACATGGTGGCCATGTTCCGAGCGCGGCTGGCCGAACATAGCGGCGAAACGCTTTGGGAAACGCGGCCTTAACCAATCAGAACAGTTCCGGCAACTGTGGCATCAGCGCTACGAGATCCAGGGCATGATCAACAAGGTGAAGCGTTTCCAGCACCCGCGGTTGGGGGTCATTGCTCTGCGGCAGATTAACGGGTGGACGGGCAGCCATAACGGCGATCGGATGCTGGTCTATATGCCTGCGGAAGCGCAGGATAAACAGACGCTGGAAAACTGGCCCCGTAGGGTTTCCCCGTCTGAACCGTACCGGTTGCCCCCTATTGGAAAGCAGGAGAATGCACGATGTTTCCGTTAATCACGTCACGATTCTTTATTCGCCCTTTCACCGCGGACGATATTCCGCAGATCGCAGAGGCGGTCCGGGAGTCCAGAGATACCGTCGGACGCTGGCTGTCATGGTGCACGGATGAATACAACGTCCCCGAGATTTCACACTGGGTCGCTCAGAGCGCGCTGCGAATTCATGAAGGCATGGCATTTGATCTCGGCATCTTCGAACAAACATCCGGGCGGCTGATGGGTTCCGTCGGCATCAACAGCATTCAATCCGGCTATCAGATGGGAAATATCGGCTATTGGGTCCGTCAGTCTGAGCAGGGGCAGCAAATCGCGCTGGAGGCCGTCAAGGTCATTATCGCCTTCGGTTTCGAACAGCTGGGCCTGACGCGACTGGAGATTATTGCGGCCGAGTGCAACCTGCCGAGCCGCCGCATTGCGGAAAAAGCGGGCGCGCGTTTCGAGGGTATCGCCTACAACCGCCTGGTCATCCACGGTCAACCCACCGACGCCGCCGTTTATTCGCTAATCCCCGCGCGTTAATTTACAGGGGAGGAACGCGGTACACCCCGCAATCAAAATAGGTAGGGAATGAAGGCGACCGCGCAGCCAATGCTGGACGCGGTGCTGACTCATACGGATGGGGCTGAGTAAGGAAAGGACGGCAGCAAGCCGTCAAATAGGTCGCATCAACGGACTACCGCCAGGGCTGGGTATTTAAGACGATGACTCTTCGTCGCTCGGTGCTTTACGGGCGCTCAACCCGTACTCGCGCAGCTTGTTGGCGATAGCGGTATGAGAGACGCCCAGTCGCTTAGCCAGCTTACGCGTGCTGGGATAGCTCTGGTAGAGCCGAGTCAGAACGGAGCGTTCAAACCGTTTGGTGATGTCATCCAGTGAACCTTCCAGCAGCGTTTCACTGTGCGCCAGCGCAGAGGAGAACGCGGGCAAGTCGATATCCTGTAACGTCAGCGCGTCGCCTTCCAACTGGGTCAGCGCCCGATAAATCACATTTTTCAGCTGCCGCACGTTGCCCGGCCAGCCGTACTGGGGCAGAAGTTGCCGGACTTCGGGGGCAATGCGCGGATGACGCATTCCCTGTTCATCCGCAAAACGCGCGACGAACAATTCAACCAGCGGCATGACGTCTTCCGGACACGCCCGCAACGGCGGCAGCTCCAACGTCAACACGTTCAGGCGATAATAAAGATCTTCCCGGAACTGGCCGCGCTGCACCAGTTCCAGCAGGTTTTTCTGCGTGGCGCAAATTACCCGCACGTCGACGTGCAGCTCATGCTCTTCCCCCACGCGGCGAAACGTGCCGTCGTTAAGGAAACGCAGCAGCTTGGTTTGCATTTGCGGCGACATCTCGCCGACTTCATCCAGCAGCACCGATCCGCCGTTTGCCTGCTCAAAAAAGCCTTTTTTGCCTTCCAGCGCGTTCGGATAAGCGCCAGGCGCATGACCGTAAAGCTCGCTTTCCATCACGTCGTCCGGCAATGCCGCGCAGTTAAGGGCCAAAAACGGCTGTCCTGAACGGTGGCTGCGCAGATGGCAGGCGCGCGCCAGCATGTCCTTACCAGTGCCGGTTTCGCCAACAATCAGCAGCGGCGCATCCAGCGGCGCCAGCTTACGCGCCCGCTCCATCACCTGACGCATCGTCGGACTGACGGCCACGACTTTGTCGAAAACGCGGTCATCGTTCGCAGACAGGTTTTGTAACTGATGTCCCATTCTCGCGGTGGATTTAAGCATCACCAACGCCCCCGAGACGACCCGTTCCCCGCTAACGTCATCCAGATAGACCGCCGTGACCTCCAGCAGGAAATCCCGGCCGCAGACTACGACCCGCTCCGTTTCCGGTTTAGTGCCCTGCTCCAACCAGCGGTTGAAAGCGTAGCGGCCGATCAGCTGGCTGATGTTTAACTGAGGCACCTTTTCCGCCGTCTGCCCGAACAACGTCAACGCCGCCGCGTTCATCATTTCGACGTGACCTTTCAGATCGACGGAAAAAACGGCTTCGGGCATGGATTCCAGCAGCGCTTTCAACGCGCGGTGCTCGCGTTCGGACGGCATGAAAGCCACGGTACGGACATCGCTGACGCCGTCCGTCCGACGGATTTCCCCCATCAGCGCCTGAAAATCCTCGACGCGCAGCAAATCAACATGGAGATAAATTCGTCCGGCAGCGGCAATTTCGATGCCGCGCAGATCGATGTTGCGCCGCACCAGCAGATCCAACAGTTCACGGGTCAGGCCCATACGGTCTTTACAAAAAACTTCCAGACGCATCAACTTACCTTCTTCATCAGGCGCGCGGGGGATAAAGACCAAATGATACCCTATTCGCCGTCGTCGGATGAAGTAGAGTGTCAGCAAAAGTTGACACTTTAGTCTGACGCACGATTTTCGGCCTGGGGCGCCGCGCTCCGCTTCATCAGACCGATAGCGATGCCCATCGCCTGCATCAGAATGGCGAGTGCGGAAAGCAGCAGGAAACTGACGGCCCAGTTACCGCACAATGTATGAAGCCCACCGGTGACCAGCGGTCCGACCGATGCCAGCGTATAGCCCACGCCCTGTACGGCCGAGGAGAAGCGGCGGTTTTCATCCAGATCGCGGGCGTGATCCATGATCAACATGAAAATGACGGTAAACCCGCCGCCCTGCGCGATGCCGCTAGCCAACGACCAGATCGGCCATTGATGCGGGCAGTAATACATGCCCGCCGGCGTCAGCATCCAGAATACGCCGACGACCGTCAGCAATAGCGTCCGCGGCACACGCCATAGCGAGGCCGCCATCGGTACGCCGAACGAACCGATCAGCGCCATGATTTGGAAGACTGAGGCGACAAGCCCGGCCTCGGCGAGGCTCATTCCCGCTTCTTGCGTCAGATAGGCCGGCAGCCAGGCGGTCATACCGTAATAAATAAAGAGATGGACGGTGAAAGCCGTCACCAGATACCACAGAATGGGCTGACGCCAGAACGCTAGCGATGGCGACGGCGACAGGCTCATCTGAACCTTGAGTGCGGCCGGTGCGTCATCCTCGGTCTGACGCGCGCCGCGTTTGCGCTGAATGACACTCCCCCAGACGGCCAGCGCCAATATTGCCAACACGCACCAGATTCCCAGCGCGACCCGCCAGCCAAGCAGCAGTGCTAACGGCGCGGTCAGCGCGGAGGTCAGCATGGTGCCGACATTTATGGCCGCCGTATAAAGTCCGGTGGCCATATTGCGGCGCTGATTAAAGTCCCGGGCGATCACCATCAGGCAGACGATATTGCCAACGGTCAGTGACGCGCCAATCGCCAGCGTCCCCACCAACGCCAGCGTGACGCCGCCCAGTGGTCGCAGCAACGTCCCCAGCGCCGCGCCAATCAGCGACGCCATAATCGCCCTTTCTATGCCGATGCGGGAGATCAGTATCGAAGCCAACGGCGTCAGCAGGCCGAAGCACAGCACGGGAATTGAGGTCAGCAGCCCCGCCACGGTTACATTGATGGATAAATCGGCGCGGATCTGGTCGATGACCGGCGCAATCGCGGTCAGCGGACTGCGCAGATTGAGCGCAAGAGCAAGCAAAGCGAACAGAATCAGAAGCGGCAATCGCAGTCGATCATTACGCATAGTGGCATCACATGAAAAGGCCGGCCGAGTGTCATCGTGAGTGCAATATACGCTTTTCCCCTGCTGCGATCGCCGTAGGCGACATAGAGTCAGACGAATTATTTTTTCGCGGCGAGCGTTGATTTCAACTGCCCTACCAGCTCGCGACGAAAATCCCCCAGACGCGGCTTATCGTCCAGCCACGGCAGCGGACGACACAGCTCCATCGCCTTGATGCCGAGACGTGCCGTCAGGAGTCCCGCCCCCATTCCCTGCGCGGCGCGCGCGGACAGACGGGCTGCGAGGTCCTGCGATATCCAGTCCATACCGATTTCACGCACCAGTTCAGACGCGCCGGCGAAAGCGACGTTGAGCAGCACCAGACGAAACAGGCGAACCCGGCTGAAATAGCCCAGCTCAATGCCGTACAGACCGGCGATGCGATTGACCAGCCGCAGGTTACGCCAGGCGATGAAGACCATATCGACCAGCGCCAGCGGGCTGACGGCGACCATCAGAGCGGACTCGGCCGCCGAGCGGCTGATTTCACGTCGCGCCTGAACGTCCAACACCGGCTGCACCAGCTCTGCGTACAGCGCCACCACCTCCCGATCGTTGTGCGTTTCATGCAGCGAGGCGAGCCAGCGCTGCATCGCCGGGTGTCCATGGTCCAGCCCCGCCTGCCGCGCCAGATGCTCGCAAAACGCACGTCCCGCGCCCATCCCGTGGCTGTGCAATAACTCGGCGGCGCGGTCGCGCGCCTCCGCCCGCTGACGCAGGCGGTACAAACGACGCCACTCCATCGCCAACGACCCGACGCCCGCGCCGACGATCAGCGTTCCGGCAGCAATCCCTCCGAGAGAAATCCAGTCCTGATTCAGCCACGCCTGATGGAGCGACTGGATGCCCTGGGCGAGGGCGCTGGCGCCGAACAGCGCGACGCCGACCATAGCCATGCGTCGCCACAGGCTGCGGCGTGGGCGCAACGCGCCGCTCACGGCGGCTTCCGCTACGCCGTCTTCTGGCTCGATCTCCGCCAGCGTGGGCGTGAATTGCCGGGCGGCCAGCTCGTCGAAAGTCACGTTGGGACGCAGCGTCGGCGGTAAGTCCATCGGCGGTTCCTCTTCAAAACTCATGCGTGATTTCAGCGGTTCGGTCATCGCATTTTGTCCCCCAGTAAATAGTCCATCACCGTATCCAGGCGAATATGCGGCAGCGGTGTATCAATGTTCATTTCCGGCGGTCGAAACGCATCGAAATGGAAACCTTGCTCGCGCCAGAACGCCGGTCCCGGCAGACGTGACGGCACGTCGCCGGGATAGACCGTCAACGGCTTGCCATCGCTTAATCGATGGCCTTTCAGCGCCGGGATCTTCTGCCCTTGGTGGTCGACCAAACCGCTTTGCGTCGCCTGAACGGAGGCGATCCCGGCGCATTCCATGCTGATGCCCTCAAACGCCGCGTTTTGCCAGGCGTCCTGTACCAACTGCTGCAGCAGCGACACAAGATTAGCGTGCTGATCGGTGGTGATGTGATCCGCCTTGGTCGCAGCAAACATCAGCTTGTCGATGCAGGGAGAGAACAAGCGGCGAAACAGTGTACGTTTGCCGTAGTGAAAGCTTTGCATCAGTTGCGTCAGCGCCAGACGCATATCGTTAAAAGCCTGTACGCCGCTGTTGAGCGGCTGCAGGCAGTCCACCAGCACAATCTGGCGGTCGAAGCGAACAAAGTGCTGCTTATAAAACCCTTTCACCACATGCTGACAGTAGTAGTCAAAACGCTGACGCAACATACCGATATTGGTCGATGCGTCAGCCTGCGCCAGCGCGGACTCCTGCCCATCGCGCTTCAGCGGCCAGGGGAAAAATTGCAGTACCGGCGCCCCCGCCAGGTCGCCGGGCAATACCAGCCGGCCCGGCTGAATAAAGTGCAGGCCTTCCCGTTTGCAATGCAGCAGATAATCCGTGTAGGCCTGCGCCACCGCCGCCAACTGGTTTTCATCCGCCGGTGCCAGCGGGTCCAGCTGTTCGCACAGCGACAGCCAGGGCTGTGCCCACGTCAGCCGTTCTCCCTGCAACAAGCCGCTCATTTGGTGAGACCAGTCCAGATAGCGCTGCTCCAGCATCGGCAGGTCCAACAGCCATTCCCCCGGATAGTCGACGATTTCCAGATACAGCGTGGCGTTGTCTTTGAAATGCCGCAGCAGCGAATCATTAGATCGGTAGCGCAGCGCCAGCCGGATCTCGCTGACGCCGCGCGTCGGCGTCGGCCAGTCGGGCGGCTCGCCGTACAACGAGGCCATGCCTTCGTCGTAAGCGAAGCGCGGTACGCCCAAATCCCGCTGCGGGATGCGCCGCGCGCCCAGCAGCCGGTTCTCCCGGACGGGCGTGAATAGCGGTAAACGCGCGCCGTTGTGCACCGACAACAGTTGATTAACCAGCGCCGTGATGAACGCGGTTTTGCCGCTGCGGCTCAGGCCGGTGACGGCCAGACGCAGATGACGATCAACGCCGCGATTCACCAGCGCGCCGATGTCCTGCTGCAGTCGATTTAGGGGGTTTGCCATGACTCTCCTTTCCCTGTGTGTCGTTTCAGAGGGTGATGGTGGGTAAACGCTATTATGGTGCCCGACGGCAAAATGCGAAAGCGCACGTGTCGGGGTAACAGACGTGCCACGGTGTCGGCGCAGGCTTGACCGTGGCGGAGGGGATTACATCTGGCGGAACTGGCTGCGCACGCCGTAAGTGTCTGAGGTGATGTAACGCTCGATATCGCGCAGACGGCGCTCGCTCTCCATCAGCTGCGCGTCCGCCTGATCCAACAGTTGGTTGGGAGAAGCGTCCGGCGTCCCGTAGGCGGCAGGCGGCGCCGGCTCCAGTATAAAACTCAGCACGATGTAAGCCACCACGGTAAAGAAGAACAGGCCAAAAAAGATCGACAGCACGGCAATCAGACGGATCAGTTTCACCGGCACATCGAAATAGTGAGCCAGCCCGGCGCAGACGCCTTTGATCATGCCCTCTTCCGGCATCAGATACAGCTTTTTAAAACCCCGGTTCAGTCTCATCAGGATTGCCTCCAGTCTGGATGTTTCGCATCCAGAATCTCTTCCAGCGTTTCAATACGTTCACGCATACGCTGCGCGTCTTGCGTCAATGTATGCAGCCGCTGCATATCCGCCGTCCCCAACTGAGCACGGTTTTTTCGCTGACTGTAATGCAGCCAAAGCCAAAGCGGAGCGACGAATAGCAGAAAAATGGTCAGCGGTATCATCGTCAGAACCAGAGCGCCCATTTTCTCTCCTTAATAATTATGGTGCGTATCTCAGGCCGCCGGTGGTGGCGGCCCGTAGCGGTTACTCCGCAGGTTTTACTTTAGCTTTCAACGCCGCCAGTTGCGCGTCAATTTCATCGTTCGCTTTAAGTTCAGTGAACTGCTGGTCCAGCGTTTTCTGTTTACCCAGACCCACGCTTTCCCCTTCGGCTTCAATGGAGTCGATGCGACGCTCGAACTGCTCGAAGCGCGCTAGCGCCTCATCCAGCTTGCCGCTATCCAACTGACGGCGAATATCGCGCGAAGAACTGGCGGCCTGATGGCGCAGCGTCAGCGCTTTCTGACGCGCACGGGTTTCGGTCAGTTTATTTTCCAGCTCGCCGATTTCACGCTTCATGCGCTCCAGCGTTTCATCCACGTTCTCCGCTTCCTGCTCCAGCACGACGATGAGATCGGTCAGCTTCTGCTTCTCAATCAAAGCGGCACGGGCCAGATCTTCTTTATCTTTACGCAGCGCCAGTTCGGCTTTTTCCTGCCACTCCGCCTGCTGAGCGTGGGCCTGAGAAATGCGGCGCGCCAGCTGTTTTTTCTCCGCCAGCGCTCGCGCTGAGGTGGAGCGCACTTCGACCAGCGTGTCTTCCATTTCCTGAATCATGAGCCGAACCAGCTTCTGGGGATCTTCCGCCTTGTCCAGCAAGGAGGTGATGTTGGCGTTCACGATGTCGGCAAAACGAGAAAAAATACCCATAGTGTTATCCTCTTAATGATTTCCGGCGTCTTGGTACGCCTGGTGGATCCGCCCCGGCGTATCGGGTCACGTTATCTCCATGAGGTAATTCAATCTCCATGCCAATGTCGCAAAATAGAATAATCAGCTGAATTTAAAAGTATTATTCTTTTTTACGTCATTATACCCGGCTGCTATGCTGATTAAATTCGCTAACAGTTAGTCAATATGACAAGGTGATTTCGTGGCTTACGAACAAGATTCGCTGCTGGGGGAAGCCAACAGCTTCCTCGAAATGCTGGAACAGGTATCCCAGCTCGCGCAGCTCAACAAACCGGTATTAGTCATCGGCGAGCGCGGCACCGGCAAAGAACTGATCGCCAGCCGCCTGCACTACCTGTCACCCCGCTGGCAGGGGCCGTTTATTTCACTTAACTGCGCCGCCTTGAATGAAAACCTGTTGGATTCGGAGCTGTTCGGCCATGAAGCCGGGGCATTCACCGGTGCTCAAAAGCGGCATCTCGGCCGTTTCGAACGCGCCGATAGCGGCACGCTTTTTTTGGATGAGCTGGCGACCGCGCCAATGCTGGTGCAGGAAAAGCTGCTGCGCGTCATTGAATATGGCGTGCTGGAACGCGTGGGCGGCGGGCAATCGTTGCAGGTCGACGTGCGGCTGGTGTGCGCCACCAACGATGATTTGCCCGCGCTGGCGGCACAGGGAAAATTTCGCGCCGACCTGCTGGACCGCCTCGCATTCGACGTGGTGCAGCTTCCGCCGCTACGCCAGCGTCAGCAGGACATCATGCTGCTGGCGGACCATTTTGCCGTGCAGATGTGCCGGGAGCTGGGACTGCCACTCTTCCCCGGTCTGACCGCGCGGGCGCAGCGCACCCTGCTCGAATATAGCTGGCCCGGCAACGTCCGCGAGCTCAAAAATGTGGTGGAGCGCTCCGTCTATCGCCACGGCACCAGCAGCGAACCGTTGGACCATATCATCATCAACCCGTTTCAACCGACGGCGGCTCCGTCAGTCCAGGACGCCGCGCCAGATACGCGGCCCGCGCTGCCGCTGGATATGCGAGGCTGGCTGAGTCAGCAAGAGCGCCAGCTGTTGCAGCAGGCGCTGGCCCAGTCGCGCTTCAATCAGCGCAAGGCCGCCGAACTACTGGGGCTGACCTACCACCAGCTGCGCGGGCTGCTGAAAAAACACGCCATTACGGTTAATGAGATCTGAATCCGTGACTGCCGCTTGAGATGGCAGGCTCGTTCGATGGTGAAAAAGGCAACGTTTGGCGACAAGAAATTGGGACGCGACGCAGAGTGCGTTACACTCTGTCTATCGCATATTGCCTGAAAACTCCCGTATGTCTGGAAAATACACTCTTGCGCTCGCGCTGGCCTGCCTGACAGGTTCCGCGCTGGCTGCACCGTTGCCGCCCACATCAAGCCCGACGCCACCGGAAGATATCCGCAACAGCGGCTTTGTCTATTGCGTCAACGATGAACTGACGACGTTCAATCCGCAGATGGCGCGCAGCGGCGTGATGGTGGATACCCTCGCCGCCCAGCTGTACGATCGCCTGCTGGGCGTCGATCCTTATACCTATCGACTGGTTCCCGAGCTGGCCCAACGATGGGAAGTTCTGGATAACGGCGCAACCTATCGCTTCACACTCCGCCGCGACGTGCCGTTTCAGCACACCGCGTGGTTTGCCCCGACCCGCGTCATGACCGCGGACGATGTGCTGTTCAGCTTCCAGCGAATGCTGGATGTCCATCACCCGTTTCACGACATCAACGGCGGCGAATATCCCTATTTCGACAGTCTGCAGTTCGCCGATACGGTGCAGAGTATTCGTAAAATCGGCGACTATGCCATCGAGATCCGCCTGAACAAGCCGGACGCCTCGTTCCTGTGGCATCTGGCGACGCACTATGCGCCCATCCTGTCCGCGGAGTATGCCCAGCTGTTGCAACGACAGGATAAAGAGGAGCTGATCGACCGTCTGCCGGTCGGCACCGGCCCTTACAGGCTGAACGAATACCGCTACGGGCAATTTGTGCGTTTACAGCGCAATGACGACTACTGGCGTGGCCAGCCGCGTATGGAACAGGTTGTGTTCGACCTCGGCGCGGGCGGCACCGGCCGCCTGTCCAAACTCTTGACCGGCGAGTGCGATGTTCTGGCTTATCCGGCCGCCAGCCAGCTTAGCATCCTGCGTAACGATCCACGCCTGCGTCTGTCGCTGCGTCCGGGCATGAACGTCGCCTATCTGGCGTTCAATGTGCGCAAACCGCCCCTGGACAACCCGCGCGTCCGCCATGCGCTGGCGCTGGCGATCAACAATGACCGCCTGATGCAGTCGATTTATTACGGTACGGCGGAAACCGCCGCATCCATTCTGCCCCGCGCCTCATGGGCCTATGACAGCGAGGCGCAGATCACCGCCTACAACCCTGAGAAGTCACGGCGGATGCTTCAGGAATTGGGCGTGAATCGTTTGCACCTTCAGCTGTGGGTGCCCAGTACGTCACAGTCCTACAACCCCAGTCCGGTGAAAACCGCCGAGCTGATTCAGGCCGATCTGGCTCAGGTGGGGGTGGAAGTGACGCTGATACCGGTCGAGGGGCGCTTTCAGGAAGCGCGTCTGATGGAAATGAATCACGACCTGACCCTCGCGGGCTGGGCCACCGACAGCAATGATCCGGATAGCGTGTTCCGCCCGCTGTTAAGCTGCGCCGCCATCCGCTCGCAAACCAACTATGCCCACTGGTGCGATAGCCGATTCGATCAGGTGCTGCAAGACGCGCTCGCCTCGCAACAGCTCTCCAAGCGCATTGATTATTACCAGCAGGCGCACCAGATTCTGGCGGAACAATTGCCGGTGCTGCCGCTGGCGTCCTCCCTGCGTATGCAGGCCTATCGTTATGATATGAAAGGATTGGTACTTAGCCCCTTCGGTAATACCTCTTTCGCCGGCGTCTACCGCGAAAGCGATGCGCCACGGCCTGCGCCGCCGGAACGGCCTGAACCGCCGCCAATGGAAGGAGTCGAGCCGTGATTATCTATGCCTTGCGCCGCCTGCTATTGCTGTTGGTGACGCTGTTTCTGCTGTCGCTGGTCGGCTTCAGCCTGCTCTATTTCACCCCCCACGCGCCGCTGCGCGGCGTGGCCCTGTTTGATGCCTACCGCTTTTATTTCGTCGGCCTATTCCAATGGAACTTCGGGCTGTCCAGTATCAACGGACAGCCGGTCAGCGAACAGCTAAAAGAAGTGCTGCCCGCCACCATAGAGCTGTGCGTTCTGGCCTTTTCGCTGGCGCTGGTCATCGGTATCGTGCTGGGGATCACCGCGGGCATCCTGCAAAACAAAACGCAGGACAAGATTTTGAGCGGTCTGGCGCTGCTGGGGTTCTCGCTGCCAGTCTACTGGCTGGCGCTGCTGATGACCCTGTTCTTCTCGCTGCACCTGGGCTGGCTCCCGGTCTCCGGCCGCTTCGATCTGCTCTATCAGGTGCCGCGCGTCACCGGATTCTCGCTGATAGACGCCTGGCTGGCGAAGTCCCCCTACCGGGACGAGATGATGATGAGCGCCGTTCGCCACCTGATTCTGCCGGTGACGGTGCTGTCCGTCGCCCCGACGACCGAGGTGTTCCGGCTGATGCGGATAAGCACCACCGAAATTATCAGCAAAAGCTACATCAAGGCGGCCTACACGCGCGGGCTGTCGCGCACGACCATCATTCGCCGTCATTTGCTGCACAACGCGCTGCCGCCCATCATTCCTAAACTGGGGCTGCAGTTTTCCGCCATGCTGACGCTGGCGATGATAACCGAAGTGGTGTTCAGTTGGCCGGGCGCCGGGCGTTGGCTGGTGAACGCCATTCGCCAGCAGGACTACGCTGCAATTTCGGCGGGCGTCATGGTGATCGGTATGATGGTGTCCTCCATCGGCGTGCTGTCCGATATCTGGGGTGCGATGACCAACCCATTGAAAAATAAGGAATGGTATGCTCTCCGATAACATTTACCGCGAAAAGCACCAGCCCAGCCGCTGGCGCGATACCTGGACCATGTTCAAACAGGACCACCTGGCCATGATTGGGTTTTATGGCTTTCTGATGCTGATCGCGCTATGTCTGTTCGGCAACAACCTTGCCCCTTACGCCGTAGACCAGCAGTTCCTCGGCTACCAGCTGTTGCCGCCGTCGTGGTCGCACTATGGCGAGGTATCCTTCTTCCTGGGAACGGACGATTTAGGCCGCGATCTGCTGAGCCGACTGCTGAGCGGTGCGGCTCCTACCATTGGCTCTGCGCTGCTGGTCACGCTATGCGCGGCGCTGTTTGGCATTTTGGTCGGTCTGCTGGCGGGGGTGACCCACGGACTGCGCTCCGCCGTGCTGAACCATATTCTGGACACCCTACTGTCTATCCCCTCTTTGCTGCTCGCGATTGTGGTCATCGCCTTTATCGGACCAAAGCTTGAACACGCCATGCTCGCCGTGTGTTTAGCGCTGTTGCCGAGGATGGTGCGCACCATTTATACGGCCGTGCATGACGAGTTGGAAAAAGAGTACGTCATCGCCTCGCGCCTGGATGGCGCGTCCACGCGCTATATCATCTGGTATGCCGTGCTGCCCAATATTTTGCCGCTGCTGGTCAGCGAATTCACCCGCGCCCTGTCGATCGCCGTCCTGGATATTGCCGCGCTGGGCTTTCTCAATCTGGGCGCGCAGTTGCCGACGACCGAGTGGGGAACGCTATTGGGAAATTCGCTGGAACTGGTTTACGCCGCGCCCTGGATCGTCATGTTGCCTGGGGGCGCCATTACCCTGAGCGTACTGATCGTCAACCTGCTGGGGGATGGCCTGCGCCGTTCTCTGCTGGCACAAACCGAATAGTGGTGGAAAAAAGACATGCCGTTACTGGACATTCGTAATCTGACCATCGAATTCATGACCGCCGAAGGGCCGGTCAAGGCCGTCGATCGCGTCAGCATCAGCCTGAACGAAGGAGAAATCCGCGGTTTGGTAGGGGAATCCGGGTCGGGGAAAAGCCTGATCGCCAAGGCAATCTGCGGCATCACCAAAGACAACTGGCGCGTGACCGCCGACCGTTTCCGCTTCGACAACATCGACATGCTAAAGCTCACGCCCAGACAACGACGCAAGCTGGTGGGTCACAATCTATCGATGATCTTTCAGGAGCCGCAGTCGTGTCTCGATCCTTCCGCCAAAATCGGGCGTCAATTGCTTCAGTCTATTCCAGGCTGGACCTATAAAGGACGCTGGTGGCAGCGCTTCAACTGGCGTAAACGCCGCGCCGTCGCGCTGATGCACCGCGTGGGGATCAAGGACCATAAGGACATCATGCGCAGTTACCCCTATGAGCTGACCGAGGGGGAGTGCCAGAAAGTCATGATCGCCATCGCGCTGGCCAATCAGCCCCGGCTGCTGATCGCCGATGAGCCAACCAACGCGATGGAAGCCACCACGCAGGCACAGATCTTCCGCCTGCTGTCGCGGCTTAATCAAAATAACAACACCACGATTCTGCTGATCAGCCATGACCTGCAAACCATGAGTAAATGGGCTAACCGCATCAACGTGCTGTACTGCGGTCAGACCGTCGAAAGCGCGCTCAGCGGCGAGCTGATCAGCACCCCGCATCATCCCTATACGCAGGCGTTGATCCGCGCGATGCCGGACTTCGGCCGCGCGCTCCCTCACAAGAGCCGGTTGAATACGCTGCCCGGCGCGATCCCGTCGCTGGAGCATCTGCCTGTCGGGTGCCGTCTCGGCCCGCGCTGCCCTTATTCGCAGCGCGAGTGCATGATCACGCCGCCGCTGATCGTGGCGAAAAACCATTGGTACGCCTGCCACTTCCCGCTCAATATGGAGGAATCCTGATGGTGGAGACCCTGCTCGAAGCTCGCAATCTCACCAAGACGTTCCGCTACCGCACCGGCCTGTTCCGTCGGCAGCACGTCGAGGCGGTCAAGTCGGTGAGTTTTACCCTGCGCGAGCGGCAAACGCTGGCGATTATCGGCGAGAACGGTTCCGGGAAGTCGACCCTGGCGAAAATGCTGGCGGGCGTGCTCCCGCCTACCTCAGGTCAGTTGGTGATTGACGACCATCCGCTCGAATACGGCGATTACGGCTACCGCAGCCAGCGTATTCGCATGATTTTTCAGGATGCCGGCAACGCGCTGAATCCACGTCAGCGGATTGGTCAGTTGCTGGAACTGCCGCTGCGGCTGAATACGCAACTCGGTCCCGAAGAGCGGGAACAAGCCGTCTATCTGGCGCTGCGCCAGGTGGGTCTGCGCGCCGACCACGCCTCCTATTACCCGCACGCGCTGGCACCGGGCCAGAAGCAACGCGTTGGGCTGGCGCGAGCGCTCATTCTGCAACCGAAAGTCATTGTGGCTGACGAAGCGCTGGCGGCGCTGGATATGTCCATGCGTTCGCAAATCATCAACCTGATGCTGGAGTTGCAGGAAAAACACGGTATCTCCTACATCTACGTGACCCAGCACCTGGGGATGATGAAACACATCAGCGATCAGATTCTGGTCATGCATAACGGCGAAGTCGTCGAGCGCGGGAGTACCGCGGACGTTTTGGCAGCGCCGCTGCACGATTTAACCAAGCGTCTGATCGCCAGCCATTTCGGCGAAGCACTGAGCGCCGACGCCTGGAGAAGCGACGGCGGCGTTCTTTAACTTATCCCGTCCGGGCATGACGCAGCGGTGATGACCAAAGTATTACATCTGGCATCACTCATGCTAGAATCGCCCGGTTTATTCACACCGGTCGCCCCCTTAATCAATCATGCTTTAACGGCGATCGCAGCAATAATGATCACAAGGATACTGCTATGGGTTTTCTTAATGGTAAGCGCATTCTGGTAACGGGCGTTGCCAGTAACCGCTCCATCGCATTCGGTATCGCACAGGCGATGCAACGCGAAGGCGCCGAACTGGCGTTCACTTATCAGAACGACAAGCTGAAGTCTCGCGTAGAAGGTTTTGCCAGCGAGCTCGGTTCTGACATCGTTCTGCCGTGTGACGTTGCGGAAGATGCCAGCATCGAAGCACTGTTCACCGAACTGGCGAAAGTGTGGCCGAACTTTGATGGTTTCGTGCACTCAATCGCCTTCGCGCCGGGCGACCAGTTGGACGGCGACTATGTTGATGCCGTGACGCGTGAAGGATTCGCTATCTCTCACGACATCAGCTCCTACAGCTTCGTCGCCATGGCGAAAGCCTGCCGCAAAATGCTGAACCCAAATTCCGCGCTGGTCACGCTGTCCTACCTGGGCGCAGAGCGCGCCATCCCGAACTATAATGTGATGGGTCTGGCGAAAGCGTCCCTGGAAGCCAATGTGCGTTATATGGCGAACGCCATGGGCGCTCAGGGCGTGCGCGTAAACGCGATCTCCGCAGGTCCGATCCGTACCCTGGCGGCATCCGGCATCAAGAACTTTAAAAAGATGCTGTCTCACTGCGAAGCCGTGACGCCGATCCGCCGCGTGGTGACCATCGAAGATGTCGGCAACTCCGCCGCCTTCCTGTGTTCCGATCTGGCTGCCGGGATCTCCGGTGAAGTTCTGCATGTCGACGGCGGTTTCAACATCGCTGCGATGAACGAGCTGGAGCTGGATTGATCCCTCGAGTAAGCGAGCCTGCGGGCTCGCTTGTTTTCTTTTTCTCTCCCTCCCCCTTCATGCCTCACTCGTCGTTTGTCGCTTCGTCGTTACCTCCCGCGTTTTGTCGCGCTAACCACGCTGTCGCCACGTTAAAAAAATGCTGGGCCAGTGCCGTTGCCTTCCCCTGTCCGGCGACGACCACGGCCGTAGTGCGCGGCATCAAAGGTATTGTCAGGCTACGCCATGCGAGCCCCGGCGTCATTTCCGGCAACAAGCTGCCTTGAGGCACAATGCCGCACCCCAGACCGACGAATACGCTTTGAATGAGTTGCAAAACCGAGTCGCTTTCCACCACCACTTTCGGCGTCACCTCTGCGTCCTGCCAGAGCAAATCCAGATACCCGCGTAAATAGCGTTCGGTGTCCGTGAGACACAGCGGCAGTTCGGCGACTTCGGCCAGAGAGAGCGGCTTATCGCCCAGCAACGAAGGAAAGTGCTGCGGATTAAACAACAGAGCCATATGCGGCGTGCCTAACGAGATCACCTGAAAACGCGGTTCTTCGAGCATTGCAGATTTAAAAAAGCCGATCCCGGCATCTACGTTATGCGCCTGCAGCGCCTCCAAAAGCCGATCCGCGCTAAACAGCGATACCTGGAAAGCCAATTCAGGATAGATATGGCGCACTGCGGCCAGCATCTGCGGCACTGCGATACCACACTGTGGGACGGCGCCGATGCGTAACAGCCCGCTCGTGCCCCGTTTCAGCGCGTCGACTTCCAGCTTCAGCCCTTGATAACCCGCCACCATCTCGCGCGCCCACGCCAGCACGCGCTCGCCTTCCGCCGTGAATCCATCGAAATTATTGCCGCGATTGATAAGCGACAGTCCCAGCTCACGTTCCAGATTCTTGAGTCGCATAGAGAGCGTAGGCTGGCTGACAAAACTGGCTTCGGCAGCACGGCCGAAGTGGCGAGCCTTTTCCAGGTTGCACAGATAAATAAGTTGTTTGATATCGATTTTCATCATTCCTAAAAGTTGGGCGCGGAGGGAAACCGCTGCCGTTTGAATCGCGCCGGACGTCTGTTTGTTATTGACTGATTAGCCTAAAGCACCGCTTCGTTCCGTGTGCCGACAGAGGATAGCGGACATGACGCGCGCATGGTTTTTATTCCGAGCGAAGCCCTCGCTACGCCCTTGAATATCGCCCCGCACAAGTATTTCCAATGAATGAGGCCGCCGAGGGGTAACGCTGATCGCAGCGTGAGCGGAATGGGTCTCTTAACTCGCACCATTTTATAAGCATGATGCCCAAATTCAAATCACGGTTCTCTGCGGTATATCGTGAACGTGGAGGAAAAAGGCGGAAGCTTGTATAGATAACTATCCCCCGATACTATCTAACCTGCTGAAACCAATGGAGGAAGAATAAAGATGATTGATAAACATTCCTTTGTTCCTTTTTATCTGCAAATCGAGCAGATCCTGACCCGTCAAATCCATGACAACACGCTGAAACCCGGCGACCCGCTCCCCACCGAAGCGGAAATATGTCAGCAATATCAGGTTTCACGGATGACGGCGCGCAAAGCCGTCGATTATCTGGTTCGACAGGGACTGGTTGAACGCTTTCGCGGACGCGGCACCTTCGTCGCTCAGCCGGATACCCGGGTAAAAGTACAACTGCCGCTGGACCAGCATCTGACCTCCAGCGAAGTCGCCAACAGCACGCAGCGCAAGATAGTCAACCAACTGCTCAATTTTTCTCAGCAACCCGCCACCGCCGAGGTGGCTCATGCCCTGCTCATAGACCAAGAGACGCCGGTTCACTACATGGTGCGCCTGCGGTTGATTGACGGCACGCCGTTTGTGTATGAACAATCCTGGATGATTCAGTCCCTGTTTCCCGACCTGAGCGAGCATGATCTGAATCAGTCCAAGTACGCCTACCTTAAATCCAAAGGCTACGACGCCGTCGGCAGCCATAAACAGATTTTCGCCGAGCTACCCTCCGTCGATGTGCTGGAAGCTCTCGGGCTGGCACGGGACGAACCGGTGCTGCGCGCGAACGTCGTCGCTTTTTTCGCTGACGAGCGGCCCTTCGAGCTTTCCAACGTTTATTACAATCAGCGGCGCTATACCTTTACCCTCGACGCGCCGCTGCGTCCTCTCTTCACGCCATAATCCTCTTGTTCGCGTCAGCCATCAGGCCAACGCCGGCCAATATCCTTGGTTGGCCTCGATCAGCGCATCCAGCACCTTGCGCGCCTTTTTCGCATCCACCACCAGCCGATTCAGCGTCAGCGCCTGCAACGCCTTGGCATAAGACCCTTCAAACCAGGCCTCAATCGTCAGACGTTCGTAGGCGAACTGCTGTTCGATCATCCCTTTATAGAACGTGGGAATATTGCCCACCCCATAGGGCCGAGGACCATTGATGCCGAGCGTCGCCGCTACTTCCACCATCGCGCTGTCATCCAGATTGTTCACCAGACCGTGGTTCTCCACGATCACCACGAAGATACGATGCTGATTATAGGCGATGGATTCGGCGACTTCGACAATCATATCTCCGTGCGCATCGTTGTGTACCACGCTGGCGTCTTTGGTCGTTCCAGCGGCGACCGCCTTTCGGCATGTCTCAAACACGCGTTTTTCCCTTCCCGCCATCACCTCGTTGGCGCGGGTATAGTTCGGGTCCAGCTTGCTGAGCTTGTAATCCGGGTACAGGTAATATTGCAGATAGGTGTTCGGCAAATAGTCAGGGAAATCCCGCAGCATCTCGGCCACCACCGCGTAGGTATTCAGCCACGAGGCATCGCGCTGCTCTGCGTCGGCGGGCTTGAATCCCTGATTGAGGATGAGCTTTTTCAGCTGCGGCAACAGGTCGGTTCCCTGGCGATCGTACAAATGCGTAAACCAGCCAAAGTGGTTAAGGCCGAAATAGACCGGTTCGAACTCATTGACGTCGCGGCCCAAAATGCGGGCATAGGAACGCAGCAGATTGACCGGCTGGTCGCAGATATTGAGAATGCGTTTGTCATCCGGAAACTTGACGCGCAGCGCATCGGCGACGATGGCCGCCGGATTGGTGTAGTTCAAAATCCAGGCCTGAGGCGAGCGCGCCCGCACCTGTTCCACCAGTTTAATCATGTCGCCAATAGAACGCATGCCGTAGGCGAATCCTCCCGGCCCGCAGGTCTCCTGACCGATGACGCCCAATGAAAGCGGGATTTTTTCGTCCTTTTCTCGCATTTCGTAACCGCCGGTGCGCATCTGGCAGAAGACGAAATCAACATCCCGAAACGCCTCTTCGACGTCCGTCGTGTAGGAGAAATCCAGCGCCGGGTACTCTTCGCTGAACAGCAGTCGGGCAAAGTCGCCGATCACCGCCTGACGTTCGGCGTTGACGTCATACATCACCACCCGTCTCAAGGGAAACGTGTTCTGTCGTTTGCATAGCGCCTTCAGTAACCCCGGCGTCCAGGTCGACCCGCCGCCTACAATCACAATACTGTATGTCTTCGTCATAGCTGCTTCCCATTTTTCGGTTGAGGTTTCATTACGCTGTGACGCCAAGCGCTGTTTTGACGTCCTGGGCGATTTTTTCCACTTTCGGTCCGTAAATAACCTGGACGTTATGTTCATTTATGCGCTTGACGCCATTTGCTCCCGTCGTCATCAGGGTGTTATCCACGACCAGGCTGATGTCTTTTACCTGCACGCGCAGCCGGGTAAAGCAGCAGTCCACTTCGGCGATATTGCTCTGGCCGCCCAGCCCGTCGATGATGGTCTGCGTGCGTTCATCCGCGCTGACTGGCGCTGGTGATGCCGCCGATTCAGGCTCCCGTCCCGGTGTCTCAACGTTCATACGCTTAATCACGAACTTGAACGCGGCGTAGTAAATCAGGAAGTAAAACACGCCAAGCAATACCGCATACCACCATTGGGTTTTCAGCCCGCCCAGCACGCCAAACACGACCAAATCGATGGCGCCGCCCTGAATATTGCCGATCATCAGGTGGGCCAGAGACATCAGCATGAAAGACAGGCCGCTGAGTACGGCATGCAGCAGATACAAAACGGGAGAAACAAAGATGAAACAGAATTCGAGCGGTTAGGTGATCCCGGTGGTGAACGACGCCAGTCCCCCGGCCAACATCAACGCTTTCACCCGCTCTTTATGCTCAGGCCGGGCGCACTGATACATCGCCAGCGCCGCGCCGGGAAGGCCAAACATCATGACGGGAATTTTGCCCTGGGCCAGAAACTGGGTGGCGTTACGGATCGCCTCGTCACTGACGGCACCGGGATGCGTCAGCGAGGTGTTGAAGATGTTCAGGGCACCCACCACCGTTTGGCTGTCCACCGTCGCTACGCCGCCGATAGGAGTAAAGCGCACGGTTTCGTTCAGAATATGATGCAGCCCGGTAGGGATAAGAATGCGCTCGGAAAAGCCGTAGAGAAACGCGCCGTACTGGCCGCTGTGGCCGATTAACGCCCCAATCCAGGCGATACCAGCGCCGATGGTCGGCCAAATCAGCGCCAGACCGATCCCCACCAGCGGCAGGCACATCACCGTAATAATGGGCACGAAGCGGCGGCCGCCAAAGAAGCTGATCGCGGTCGGCAATTCGATTGTGTAGAAGCGGTTATGCAACATGACTGTTACCACCCCGGCGATGACCCCGCCCAACACGCTCATATTATAGGTAAAAATACCCAGCGTTTTAGTGAACTCGGCGGCGTACATCAGCGCCGCCGTGCGGTCCATTCCACCTGCCGTCAGCGCCTCCACCGTGGTGGTGACCGGCGTAAGGTGCTGCGCGGTGAGCGTCGCCTGCACGCCGACATGCATGGAAATGAAACCGATGACGGCGGCAAAAGCGGCAGTCGGTTTTTCGGCATTGGCCAGACCTATCGCGCTGGCGACGGCGAAAAACAGCGGTAGATTGGCGAAGAGCGCGCCGGCTATCTGACGAATAAAACCAATGATGAGCTGCGGGATCTGCATGTGGGCGAACGCGTCGCCGGTGACGGCCGGGTTTTGCATCGCTGCCGCCAGCCCCAGGAAAATCCCGGCGGCGGCGATGACCGAAATCGGCATCATGAGTGCCTTACCAAAGGCGTGAACCTTATTGCCAAGATCTTTCATTATTTGCCCTTCCTGTTTTTCATTCTGATTAAGGAATAGCCGGAAAATAACAAAATTTGTATATACAACTAGACAAAAAATTAAGATTCTGCACCCGGTCACACTTTATTTGCGATAAGCCCTCTCTATCTCGCCATAGCCGCATTTGATTAGACGTTCCTGCCCGGCGATCCTAGAATTAACATATAGTCTCAACTTGTTAAAAATCCATTCACATATTCAAAACAATATGGCCAGCACATCCCATGATGAAATTTAAACCAGAAATCAAGCCATACCGCCGCCCCGCAGGGGGCTGGGGCTCGCTGGAAGCCACTACGCGTTACGTTCTTGACAGCAAAGAAGCCTTTAAAAATATCCGCAACTTGATGCGGGTGAATAAACCGCGTGGATTCGACTGCCCCGGCTGCGCCTGGGGCGACGATAACCACAGCACCTTCAGCTTCTGCGAAAACGGCGCTAAAGCCATAAGTTGGGAAGCCACGCGCAAAGCGGTCGGACCTGAGTTTTTCGCCGCCCATAGCGTCAGTTCGCTGCGCCGCCAGAGCGACTATTTTCTGGAATATCAGGGGCGGCTGACACACCCGATGCGCTATGACCACCACACAGACCACTACCTTCCCATCACCTGGGAACAGGCGTTTGCGCTGATCGCACATCATATTCACGGATTGGATAGCCCTAACCAGATGGAGCTGTACACGTCGGGCCGCGCCAGCAACGAAGTCTCATATCTCTATCAACTGTTTGGCCGCATGATGGGCACCAATAATTTCCCGGATTGCTCCAATATGTGCCACGAAGCGAGCGGCACCGGGCTGAAACAGAGCATCGGCATCGGTAAAGGCACCGTGCGGCTGGACGACTTCCACCATGCCGACGCCATTTTGGTGTTCGGCCAGAATCCCGGCACCAACCATCCGCGCATGTTGCACAGCCTGCGCTCCGCCGCCGCCCGCGGCGCTCGCGTGATCACTTTCAATACCCTGCGCGAACGCGGGCTGGAACGCTTTACCGACCCGCAAAACCCGGTAGAGATGCTGACGTCGCTATCGGGCACGATTAGCGATACCTACCTGCAGCCGAATTTAGGCGGGGATATGGCCGCCGTCCGCGGCCTCGTCAAAACCCTGTTGGAAACGCATCGCCAGCGTCTGGCCGCCGGGGAGCCAGGTATCTTCGATCAGACATTTATCGACAGCCACACTGACGGGGTCGAAGCCTATCTTGAGCAGATCGATGCGACGAGCTGGACTCATATCGTCGAACAGTCCGGCCTGAGCGAAGCACAGCTGCGCCACGTCGCCGAGCTATACCTGAACTCCCCGCGCGTGATTTGCACCTGGGCCATGGGCATCACCCAGCATAAGCACTCAGTAGCGACCGTGCGGGAAATCGTCAACCTGCAATTGCTGTTTGGCCAGTTGGGCAAAACGGGCGCAGGCCTGTGCCCCGTTCGCGGCCACAGCAATGTACAGGGCAACCGGACAATGGGGATTGATGAAAACCCCTCGGCGGCGATGTTGGACAGTCTGGCGGCGCATTTCGACTTTACCCCGCCGCGTGAGCACGGCCATAACACCGTTCAGGCGATTGAAGCGATGCTGCGCAATGAGATCAACGTGCTCATTGCGCTAGGCGGGAATTTGGCCGCCGCCGCGCCGGACAGTGCGCGTACTGCAGACGCCATCAGCCGCTGCGATCTGACCGTTTATATCAGCACCAAGCTGAATCGCAGCCATTTGACCACCGGCCGGCAAGAATCCCTGATTCTGCCGACGCTTGGACGGACAGATCAAGATGTTCAGGCGACCGGACCTCAGTACATCACCGTTGAAGACTCTTTCAGCATGGTGCACGCCTCCGAAGGCGTCGGGCGGCCGCTCTCTCCCCAGCAGCGTTCCGAAACGGCCATCGTCGCCGGTATCGCCCACACGGTGATGGGCGACGACAAGGTCGATTGGCTGGCATTGGCGGGAAATTATGATTTGATCCGCGACCACATCGCGGCTACGCTGCCGGGCTTTAACAACTTTAACCAGCGCTGCGCCGAACCGGGTGGCTTCTATCTGGGCAACGCAGCCGCCGAGTTACGCTTTAACACTCCTAGCCAAAAAGCAATGTTCAGCCATGCGCCGCTGCCAGCCAGCGTCGTTCCTGAGCAGAATGGGGGGCGGGCGCCGTTTACCTTGCAGACCCTGCGCTCCCACGATCAGTACAACACAACGATTTACGGACTGGACGACCGTTACCGAGGCGTCTACGGCCAACGTGAAGTGCTGTTCATGCATTCGGAGGACATTGCCGCGCTGGGACTTAAGGACGGCGATCGGGTGGATATCGAGACGTTGTGGCATGACGGCATTACCCGTAAAGTCAGCGGTTTCCGACTGGTTGAATATGCTATCCCGCGCGGGAATCTGGCCGCCTACTATCCGGAAACCAATCCGCTGGTGCCGCTCTCGAGCTATGGCGACCAGACGTTTACTCCGACGTCTAAATCGATTCCCGTGCGCGTTTCCCGTAGCGACGCCGCTTCGCTGAGAAGGATAGCCTGATTATAAGCGCGATCGGCGGCAGGGGGCGCTCATACGCCTTTACGGCCGCCGAAGCCGCGTTTCCCCCCTCTCGCCACAGTCGGCAAATCTTGCGGGAGCCCCCGATCAACGCTTGCCGCCGGGGTATGATTCGCGTAAAACTGTGTGCCGCTAAAGCCACCTATAACCGCATTTCTGGACGCTATGTTTCAAGACAATCCGCTGCTTGCACAGCTTAAACAGCAACTCCATTCTAAGACGCCACGTGTAGAAGGCGTCGTAAAAGGCACCGATAAGGGATTTGGTTTTCTTGAAGCCGAAGCACAGAAGAGCTACTTCATCCCGCCGCCGCACATGAAAAAAGTCATGCACGGCGACCGTATTGTTGCGACGCTGCATACGGAAAAAGATCGCGAAATCGCCGAGCCCGAATCCTTGATCGAACCATTCTTGACTCGCTTCGTGGGCCGCATTCATAAGAAAGACGACCGCCTGACGATCACCCCCGACCATCCTTTGCTGAAAGATGCGATCAACTGCCGTGTGACGCGTCAACTGGACCACGAGATCCACGATGGCGACTGGGCGGTAGCGGAAATGCGTCGCCACCCGCTCAAAGGCGACCGTCATTTCCATGCGGAAATCACAGAATACATCACCACCGGCGACGATCCGCTGGCACCGTGGTGGGTGACGCTGTCACGTCACAGTCTGGAGCGTAACGCGCCGGAGAACGACGCGGCTGAGATAAATGATGGCGTACTGACGCGTGAAGACTTAACCGCGCTGGACTTTGTCACTATCGATAGCGCCAGTACCGAAGATATGGATGACGCGCTGTACGTCCGCGACAACGGCGATGGCACGCTGGAAATGACCGTAGCGATCGCCGATCCGACGGCTTATGTCCCCGCCGATAGCGAGCTGGACGCCATCGCCTGCAAACGTGCTTTCACCAACTATCTGCCCGGTTTCAACATTCCAATGTTACCGCGTCACTTGTCGGACGATATTTGCTCCCTGCGCCCGCAGGAACGCCGTCCGGTCATGGCCTGCCGCGTGACGTTGGCCGCAGATGGGGCGATGAGTGATATCCAGTTCTTCGCCGCCTGGATCGAATCCCGCGCCAAACTGGTCTACGACGACGTGTCTGACTGGCTGGAACAAAAGGGAGAATGGCAGCCCGAGAATGAGGCTATCGCGACCCAGATCCGCCTGCTGCACAAGATGTCGCAACTGCGCAGCGCCTGGCGCGCCACAAACGCGCTGGTATTCAAAGATCGCCCGGACTACCGCTTCCTGCTGGGAGAGAAAGGGGAAGTGCTGGATATCGTGGTCGAACCGCGCCGCATCGCGAATCGCATCGTCGAAGAAGCCATGATCGCCGCTAACGTTTGTGCCGCCATCGTGCTGCGCGAAAAACTGGGCTTTGGCATCTACAACATCCACCACGGGTTCGATCCGGTCACAGTGGAACAGGCCGTCGCCATTCTGGAAAGCAACGAGATTCAGGCCGACGCGCAGCGGATACTAACGCTGGAAGGCTTCTGCGTGTTGCGTCGTCAGTTGGACGCCCTGCCGACGCAGTTCCTGGACAGCCGTATGCGCCGCTTCCAGTCGTTTGCAGAAATCAGCACCAAACCGGGTCCTCATTTCGGCCTGGGCTTAGAAGCCTACGCCACCTGGACATCGCCCATCCGTAAATACGGCGATATGGTGAATCATCGCCTGCTGAAAGCGATTATCACCGGTCAGGCTGCGGAGAAACCGCGGGAAGAGGTCACCGTTCAGTTGGCGGAACGTCGCCGCCTCAATCGTATGGCCGAACGCGACGTCAGCGATTGGCTGTACGCTCGCTACCTGAAGGCGCATGCGGGCACCGACACGCGTTTCTCCGCCGAGATTATGGACGTCACGCGCGGTGGCTTACGGGTTCGTCTGCTGGACAACGGCGCGACGGCATTTATTCCGGCCTCGTTAATCCATTCCGTCCGCGACGAACTGGTATGCAGTCAAGAAACCGGAACCGTCACCATCAAAGGTGAAATCGTCTACCGCCAGAGCGACAAGCTGGATGTGATGTTGAAGGAAGTGCGTCTGGAGACGCGCAGCATCATCGCCAAACCGGCAGCATAAGTCGTTATGACGCCATCAGGGGCTCCCGATGGCGTCAGCTCCCGCCAGATAATCTCATTCCCTTCGTTCTTCGGCTCCTAATCCACTCGTTATCGCCCCACCTTTGCCACCCGCGAGATAGTAAAAAGCGTATTCGCTTTCCCGCTGAACGCCTCTCTCTGCGTGGCAATCAGGTCAGCCATCAACGTCCCACGGGCCGACTGACCCACGTCATGCATCGTTAAAACCCCACATAGCCATTTAAATGTTAAACATAATTTACTGATCAAATATCAGGCTTACCTGCCTTGCTTAATCGACGTAGACTGTAACTGCATATTTTCACAGCAATCATAGAAAGGAAAATTATGAAAAAAATCGCAGCATTATTGTTAATCGCCCTTATAGGCACACTGTCTACATCAGCATTCGCCTGCCCTAAAGGACAGCATCCTTATGGCGGAACGGGGGCCCATCATAAAGGGGGACATTGTTCTTTCTAAACATTAAACCCGCTGTCACAGCGGGTTAACCTTTTCGAGCACCCGCCAACTTTCCTTCCCCCCCTTGAAATCATCAAGCATATTTATGTTTAACCCTTGAATGCGGCAAAGCGAGTCTGCGTCTGAACGGATGCGGCACGGAGGCAAACCTGTTGATATGATTGGACGATGCAAGGGCGATTGTGCGTAAGGCCCACGATGATTTGTCTTCACCGTCATCGTTGCCGACTCATGGGGACTGAAGCCGTATCAAGGCCAGAAGAAATAGCGAAAATGCCGCGAGGAAAACCGGCGGACAGGTCAGTGGGACAAACTAAACGATGGGATGACTAGAATTAAGAGTTTTTACCTATCGAAAATTTTGCCGACATTTATACTGCGCCTCAGGTAACAAAACGTGAGTAAGTTGTAGTTAATTTCACAGAATGATGCCATCACCCTATTTTCTTATGTAAAAGCGGTAATAGACCGCTTATTCCACCATAAGACGGCATCCACAGGAGAAGACCATGAGAGTAAATAAGGCATTGGCAGTGACGGTACTTGCGGTAGTCGTGGCAGGAAGCCTGACCGGTTGTTCCAATATGTCTAAACGAGACCGCAATACGGCCATCGGTGCAGGCGTAGGCGCCGTAGGCGGCGCTGTTTTGACCGGCGGCAGCACGCTCGGTACGCTGGGTGGCGCGGCACTGGGTGGCGTCATCGGCCACGAAGTCAAAAGATAATGCTTATGGGCAGGTTTCCGTTACCGGACCTGCCCATCACTATTTTGCCCGCGTTTATCCCCCCGCCAGCTTCACCTTCATTCCTTTCGCTTCCAGCAGCTGTTTCAGCACGTCGCGCTTATCGCCCTGTATTTCGATCACACCGTCTTTCAGCGAGCCTCCACAGCCGCACTTTTTCTTTAATTCGGCCGCCAGTTTTTGCAATGCGTCATCACCAAGGTCGATGCCGGTAATCACACACACGCCCTTACCTTTACGACCGCTGGTCTGACGCTGGATACGTACGATACCATCGCCTTTTGGACGCTCGGCTGGCGCCGTTTTTTCCGCAACGCGTCCGCTCTCCGTCGAATAAACTAGTGGATTGTCGTCACGAAAATTCATATTGACTCTCCTAACGTCGCCAGAATCGCTTTCAGCTTTTGCGCCGGGTCGGCAGACTGAGTAATCGGACGACCAATCACCATGTAGTCTACTCCGGCCTGCTTCGCCTGTTCTGGAGTCATAATTCTGCGCTGGTCGCCAGCTGCACTGCCGACCGGGCGAATTCCCGGCGTGACCAGCTTGAAGGCCGCGCCACAGCGCTGTTTGAGACGTTCAGCCTCGTGAGCCGAACAAACTACGCCGTCCAGCCCGCACTGCTGCGTGAGCACCCCCAGCCGTTCGGCCTGCTCAGCCGGAGACCGTGTGATCCCCAATCCTTGCAGATCGTCCTCATCCATGCTGGTCAATACCGTAACGGCAATCAGCAAAGGTGCGTCAGCGCCGTACTGCAGCAACGCTTCTTTGGCCGCTTGCATCATGCGCGCGCCGCCGCTGGCATGCACATTAACCATCCACACTCCCAGTTCCGCCGCCGCGGCAACCGCACGCGCTGTCGTATTAGGAATATCGTGAAATTTTAGGTCGAGAAAAACCTCGAAGCCGCGCCGTTGTAAATCGTTGACCAGCTGTGGCCCGAACAACGTAAACATCTCTTTGCCGACTTTCAGCCGGCAGCTTTTAGGGTCAATGCGATCAACGAAATCATAGGCATCGCGCTGGGTGGCGTAATCAAGGGCAACAATAATCGGCGAGGAGTGGGAAGTCTGTTTCTTTGTTACGTTTTGGCCTTTCACTGGCGTTACCCCCGAGGTATCGATATGTATTCAGCGTCGCGGGGAGAAAGACGCCGCACGACAAGTCAACGCACGGCGGAAGCGTCTCCCATCGACATGAGATTGAGCGTAAATTCCCGCCGCATTCTACATGTCCGGACAATGAAATCCCAGCGACTGCTGAACCGCTACGCGTTTGAGCCGACATCTCGCACCATCATCGGATACATGAGAATGTTGTAACTATAAAGAGAGAGGATAGCGCTAAATTGCGCAAGCAGGATGTTATTGACCGTCCAGACCGCGTATCGGTTTGATCGTGGCCCAGGAGCGGCAGGATGGGCAATGCCAGTACAGAGATTGGGAGGCGAAACCGCACTTAAAGCAGCTGTAACGCGGCTTGGTCTGGATTTGTTCACCCACCATGTCGCGCAGCACCATCAGGCTGTCTTTGGCCCGGCCCTCTTCCGCTTCGCTCAGGTGGAAGTCCATTAGCCGGTGGAAAACCCGCATGGTCGGGTGTCGCTGCAACTGGCGGTTGATATAGACCTGCGCCACGTCGGCTCCTTCTTCTTTTTCCATGATATCCGCCAACATCAGGTCGGCGGTGGCACCGGTATTTTCCTCGACGCAGCGTTTCAGAAATATCGCCCATTCCAGCGGCTGTTCCAGGTGTTGATAACATGCCTGAAGCATCGGTAGTGTCTCCGTAACGAAGTCTTTATCCTGATCCAACACCTGCCGCAACGCTGTGACCGCTTTAGCATACTGCTGCTGCGCCATGTAAATGCGGCCCATCATGATGGACGCTCGCGCGCAGAGCTTATCGGACGCAGCCGCTTTCTTCAGCAAAGACAGCGCTTTATCGAGATCGTCACTGCCCATCGCCTGCAACGCCAGCTCACAGTGAAAATGCGCAATCTCGCTGCGCAGACGCTCTTTCCCGAGCTTAACCAGCTTTTCGGCCGTCTCAATCGCGTTCTGCCAGTCGCTGGTCGACTGATGAATCTGCAACAGCTGTTGGAGTGCAGTCAGACGAAAATCGTCCTCGTCCACCAGTTGGTTGAAGATCTCTTCCGCACGGTCATACAGCCCGGCCGTCATATAGTCGCGGCCCAGCTGTTGCACGGCGAGCAGGCGTTGTTCGAAACTGAGGGAGGCGCTTTCAGTCAACGCCTGGTGGATGCGGATAGCCCGATCCACCTCCCCGCGAGAGCGAAACAGGTTACCGAGCGTCAGATGAGCTTCGAAGGTGTTGCTGTCGTCCTTGAGCATGTCAAGAAATAGTTCGACGGCCTTGTCCTGCTGGTTGGACAGCAGAAAGTTCACGCCCGTTACATACTCGCGCGACAGGCGGTTCGCCTCATCCTGTTTGTCCTGCTGTACACTTCTGCGGCCCATGTACCAACCGTATGCGGCAGCAACGGGCAACAGCAGAAACAGCAGTTCAAGCATAGAAAATCATTCCTTAGTGGGTCACAGGCTCGGGAGAGACGGTTTTGCTCTCCGCGGAGTTGGGCAGTTGCTGCTCAAGACGTTTGATTTTACGTTGTTCACGGCCTAGCGCAATGCGTAAGCGCAGATAAAACAGTCCGCAAATGACCCACCCCAGCACGAATCCGGCGGCAAATAACGTCGCTAACAATGTTGACAGACGGTATTGCCCCTGCGCGATGAGGTAACTAAAGGTGACGACCTGATCGTTATGTGCTCCCAGCGTGATAGCCACAATAAAGATCGCCAGCACGAATAAAAAAATAAGCAAATATTTCACGTCTTTTTCCTGTGATATCGCTTGAAATAATGAATTATGCCGAAATCGGCAACGGACCCCATTTAAGTTAGCACTTCCAACCCGACGTGGGAAATTCACGAGAAAAGAGCGGCGGGAGTACAACTGTAAAGGCCGTTTCGGCGTACCTGAGCGGATCTGGGTACGCCATCGCAGACTTAGGTATCGCCATCATGTGACACCGTCACTGCTTGCTAATGCTGCTCAGCATCAACCTCTGCAGCAGTCAAAGGCCCGCACCAGCGAGAAGCCAGCCAGGTCGCGACCAATACCAGCAACCAGCTGATCGCCGTCGCCATCATCAGATCCTGAGGCCAGTGCATGCCTAGCGCTAAACGGCTTCCCATCACTGCCACAGCCCACAGCATGACTATCGTCACGGTAACGTAGTGCCGACGCGCCCACAGCAGACCGACCGCCAACAACGCCCAAGAGGCGGCGAACAACGTATGCCCGGACGGAAAAGCAAAACCGGTTTCGGCCTGCCAGTGGTGACGTAACCATATCGGCAGTTGATTATCGTCTTGCAGTTGGCTTTTAACCAACGCCGACCGCTCGGATCGCGGCAAAGAGTAAAAATAGCGCTCATCGATCTGATAGCTCTTTTCAAGCCACACGACAAACGGTCTGGGTTCCTGAACCCAGCCTTTGATCGCCGATTTTACCCCTTGCCCGATACCGATGGTCACGATCAGAATAGCGAACACGCCCAGCGCCGGTTTTAGGCTGAAACGCAGACACCACAAGAACCAAAGCGACAGCAAAACGCTCGTCACTACGCCCCAGGGTGACGTTACCGTTTCCGTGACCCAAAACAGCACACGCAGCCATCCTCCGGTGAGCAGTGGATGCCACTGCCAGCCGCTCAGCCAGACCCCGAGGGGCATTATCAATAGCAATAGCGCACCAATGGTAACTCTTTTAGTAATTCCGTACATTAATTCTCCCTATAATTCAGAGGGATATAAACCCAATAAAATTTTCCCGATATTACCAGAAAAGAGGACATAGGCGTTTAGTATGACGTAAAATACCTTTCGGTTACGTCAACGGCTTAGTGAGTAAAGTGTAGGCTTTATACGCCTCTTATAAGTCCCACCAGTCTAAAAAACCGCCATTCATCCGGTCTTT
Source organism: Lonsdalea populi (assembly GCF_015999465.1). Taxonomy (NCBI): domain Bacteria; kingdom Pseudomonadati; phylum Pseudomonadota; class Gammaproteobacteria; order Enterobacterales; family Pectobacteriaceae; genus Lonsdalea; species Lonsdalea populi. The sequence goes on along the minus strand of NZ_CP065534.1, from coordinate 1,659,257 downwards.
TGTTAGCCTGCTATAGAGGTTTCAAGCAAAAGTAGTAGGATGCACTCTGTCTTTTTATGTTGGAGATTAACATGCAGCTAAAACGGGTCGCCGAGGCCAAATTACCCACTCCGTGGGGCGATTTCCTGATGGTAGGCTTTGAAGAAACAGCGACCGGGCATGACCATCTTGCGTTGGTGTATGGCGATATCTCCGGCTCCGAGCCCGTGCTGGCCCGCGTTCATTCTGAATGTCTGACGGGCGATGCGTTGTTTAGTCTGCGCTGTGACTGTGGTTTCCAACTGGAAGCCGCCCTCAATCAGATTGCCGAAGCTGGCCGCGGGGTACTGCTCTATCACCGTCAGGAAGGCCGCAACATCGGTCTGCTGAACAAAATCCGCGCCTATGCCTTGCAGGATAAAGGCGCAGACACCGTCGAAGCGAACCATCAGTTGGGTTTCGCCGCAGATGAGCGCGACTTCACGCCATGTGCGGATATGTTCAAGCTGTTGGGCGTTGCGCAGGTTCGGTTGCTGACCAACAATCCGCAGAAGGTGAAAATTTTGACCGAAGCGGGCATCAACATCGTCGAACGCGTGCCGCTGATTGTGGGGCAAAACCCGAAAAACGAACGTTATATGGCAACCAAAGCCGCCAAAATGGGCCACCTGCTGGAAAGCAAATAACCCTTACGGCGTCAGGGCATTCTCCCTGACGTCCTCTTCTTAGTGTTTGATGATATAAAAATCCCGCGTGTAAAAATTCCCTTGCAGGTCGGTTTTGAATCCCCCTACGTAGGGTTTAACCAGCTGACTACGCACGTAATAGTAAATCGGGATCAGCGGCATTTGTTGCTGAAGGACCACTTCCGCCTGATGATAATTCGCGTTGCGCGCTTCCAGACTTCCGGCATTGATCGCTTTGTCTTGCAATGCATCAAAGGCGGGGTCGCTGAACTTGCCTTGGTTGTTACTGTCATTGCTGCGAAGGGTATTAAAATAAGTAGACGGTTCGTTGTAGTCCGCAACCCATGATGACCTCACCACCTGGAAACGTCCGTTGCGCATCGTATCGAGCATCGTTTTCCACTCTTGATTGACCAACGTCGCCTCTACGCCCAGTGACTGTTTCCACATGGCGCTGGCCGCTATCGCCAGCTTCTGATGAGCCTCAGACGTGTTGTACAGCAGTTCGAAGCGCAAAGGATGATCGGCGCCGAAGCCCGCTTCCTGCAGCAGTTTTTTAGCCTCCGCAATCCGCTGCTGCTGGGTCCAGCCAGCCCAGACGGGCTGGTTGCTGGTATAGCCCGCCATCCCTGGAGGAATATAGTTGTAGGCGGGCTTTTCCCCCATCCCCATCACCTTCTCGGCAATCACCGTTTTGTCCAACGCCAAATCGAGCGCCCGCCGCACGCGCGCGTCGTTAAACGGCGGTTTCTGCGTATTGAATTTATAAAAATAGGTTGAGAGAAACGAAGATACTTTTACCTGCCCCGGCAGCGACCGCTGCAGTGACTTAAATAGCTGCGGCGGTAGCGTATTCGTGATATCGATTTCGCCAGACTTATAGCGATTGGTTTCCGCGGTCGGCGATGGGATCGGCAGATAGGTCACCTTCTCTATCACCGTATGCGCGTTGTCCCAGTAGCGAGGATTGCGCTTTCCCACCAGACGTTCGTTCACCACCCATTCGCTGAGCGTGTAAGGCCCGCTGCTGACAAAATGCCCCGGCTGCGTCCATCTGTCGCCATACTTTTCGACCACCGCTTTGGGTAACGGGGATAATACATAATGCGAGGCCATCGACAGGAAATAGGACAGCGGTTGGTCGAGCGTGATCTGCACCGTTTGCGGATCCAGCGCTTTGATACCCAGTGTCTCTGGGCCTTTTTCGCCACGCGTAATCGCCTCTGCGTTCAGCACATGCATGCTTTGAATAAACGACTGGTACGGCGACACCGTTTTCGGATCGCTGAGGCGACGCCAGCTGAACACGACGTCGTCAGCGGTGATCGGACTGCCGTCAGACCAGGTCAATCCCGGTCGCAGATGGAATGTCCATACCCGATAATCCTTGTTCTCCCAGCGTTCCGCGATACCGCCGCTAAAGGTGCCGTCATCGTTCGCCCAAATCAGATTGTCGAAGAAGTCGTGGATAATGTTGGATTCAACGTCACTTTCCGCCCGATTCGGGTCTAGAGTCGCGGGTTCCGAACCGTTGCCGCGCACCAGTTCCTGCTTGTCCGACAGCACGGTGCCAGCGGGGACCACCGCCGCCTCAGCAGCGGCCCCCATGCTCAACGCGCCCAGCATCACCGCCAGCTTCAGATGTTCCTTTGCCATTGTGTTTCCCTTTTAAACGATGTGATGGTAAAAACTGCGGCCTCAGTGATACGCGATTATTTGACCTTCAACAAGAGGACGTTCGTAAGAACTTACCCATTACAAGTGACAATGTCACTTAGATTTCAGCATATTACGGATGACATAATGCAGAATGCCGCCGTGACGGTAGTAGGTTAGCTCGTTTCCGGTATCAATACGGCAGTGGGTGTTGACCGTCTGCGCTTTGCCCTCTGCTGAGGCGATCGTCACCGCCACCGTGCTGCCGGGTTGCCGGGTTGCAAATCAGTCAGCCCAGCGATGTCGATACGCTCTCCGCCGCGCAGCCCCAATGTTTTGCGGGTCACGCCTGCAGGGAACTCTAAAGGCAGGATCCCCATGCCAATCAGGTTAGAACGGTGGATACGCTCAAACGTTTCTGCGATAACCACACGAATCCCCAGTAAACTCGGTCCTTTAGCGGCCCAGTCTCTGCTTGACCCCGAACCATACTCCTTACCTGCAATGACCGCCAGCGGCACCTGCTCCTGTTGATAGCGCATCGCGGCGTCGTAAATCGCCAGTACCTCCTGCGAGGGAATATGTCGGGTATATCCTCCTTCCGTGCCCGGCACCATTTCATTGCGAATACGGATATTGGCGAACGTTCCGCGCATCATCACTTCGTGATTCCCCCGGCGAGAACCATAGGAGTTAAACGCTTCTGGTTCCACGCCATGCGCCTGCAAATAGCGGCCCGCCGGGCAGTCGGTTTTGATATTTCCCGCAGGAGAAATGTGATCGGTTGTGACGGAGTCGCCCAAAATGGCGAGGATTCTGGCACCGAGAATGTCTTTAACCGATTCCGGCGCGACCTGCATCGTATTGAAAAACGGCGTTTGACGGATGTAGGTGGAGTCGGCCGCCCAGGCATAAGTCGGCGCATTGCCGACCGCGATTGCCCGCCACTCTGCCGTCCCTAAAAAGACTTCGGCGTACTCGCGACGAAACATATCGGTACTGACCATTTGAACCGCGTCAGTCACTTCTTTCGCGGAAGGCCAGATATCGCGCAGATAAACCGGCTGGCCTTTGTCATCCTCGCCCAGCGGATCACGGCTGAGATCCACCGTCATGTTGCCTGCCAAAGCATAGGCCACCACCAGCGGCGGAGACGCCAGCCAGTTAGTTTTCACCAGGGGATGAATGCGGCCTTCAAAGTTGCGGTTGCCGGACAGCACCGCGCCGACGGTCAAGTCGCTTTGTCGGATCGCGGCTTCAATCGGCGCGGGCAATGGCCCGGAGTTGCCGATACAGGTGGTGCACCCATACCCCACCAGATTAAAGCCCAGCCGATCCAGCGCAGCGGTAAGCCCGGCGCGCGCCAGATATTCCGTGACGACCCGTGAACCGGGCGCGAGCGACGTTTTCACCCACGGACGAGTCCGCAGTCCGCGCGCTACGGCGTTGCGCGCCAGCAGACCCGTCGTCATCATGACATTGGGGTTAGAGGTGTTGGTGCAGGAAGTGATGGCTGCGATAACGACAGCCCCCTCCCTCAACGCATGCGTTTCACCGGCCAGCGTGAACATTGGCGCGGGACTCTGCGATGGCGGGTTGGCATTGAGAACCAGCTCCCGGCTTGCCTGAAAAGCCGCAGGCACACCCGCCAATGCAACGCGATCCTGCGGTCGTTTAGGGCCGGCCAGACTGGTTTCCACCTCGGCCATATCCAACTCAAGCTGGCTGGTAAAACGAGGTTCGTCACCCGGATTTCGCCACAGCCCCTGGCGCTTACAGTAGCTTTCCACCAGCGCGATCTGCTCTTCGCTGCGATGGGTCAGGCGGAGGTAATCCAACGTCACTTCATCGACCGGGAAAAAGCCGCAGGTCGCGCCATACTCCGGGGCCATGTTGCCCAACGTCGCCCGATCGGCCAGCGGTAAATGGGCCAGACCGTCGCCGTAAAACTCCACGAATTTTCCGACGACGCCATGCTTGCGCAGCATCTGAGTGACCGTCAGCACCAGGTCGGTCGCGGTGATGCCTTCGCGCAATCGCCCCATCAGCTTGAATCCCACGACGTCCGGGATCAGCATGGATATGGGCTGACCCAGCATTGCCGCTTCAGCTTCGATACCGCCGACGCCCCAGCCCAATACGCCCAGACCATTTACCATCGTCGTATGGGAATCTGTACCGACCAAGGTATCCGGATAGGCGATCCGACGCTCCCCATCCTGTTCAAACCAGACGGTTTTAGCCAAATACTCCAGATTCACCTGATGACAGATGCCGGTGCCGGGCGGTACCACGCTGAAGTGACGGAAGGCTTTCTGCCCCCATCGCAGAAACTTATAGCGCTCGTGATTGCGTGTCATTTCCAGCCGTGTATTTTTCTCCAGCGCGTCTTTTTTACTGAAATGGTCCACCGTCACCGAATGGTCGATCACCAGATCGACCGGAGCCTGCGGATTGACCCTGTCGACATCGCCGCCGAGCCGCCGCACGGCATCCCGCATCGCTGCTAAATCGACCACTGCGGGTACGCCGGTGAAGTCCTGCATCAGCACGCGTGCGGGTCGGTAGGCAATCTCCCGATCGCCGTGAGTGCTGGCTTGCCAAGCGACCAGCGCGCACAGATCGGCATCACCGATGCTATCGCCGTCGTAGAATCGCAGTACGTTTTCAAATAATACTTTGAGGGATTTAGGTAAAGCGTCTAGGTTGCCCCAGCGCTCGGCGGCCAACGTCAGACTAAAGAAATGATAGGTGTGCTGACCGGCGGTCAGCGTTTCCATGCGGGCATGGCGATGTTGTGTTGACATGCTTCCTCCAGGCTAATGCGTAACTATCCTGCGAGGCGCCGTCATGGCAGAACAGGACGCTCGCGCCAGCGGCGCAGGAGTGCCATATTTGATGGCGACCAGCAGACAATGACCGGCTTCTGCTTGTGGTTTTATTTAAAGATAACACAAACAAATAATAACTTTTCCATAACAATGGTCGTTATTATAACGATAGGGATAAACTGGAAATATGGCGCTGCCCTTGGCATTTCGTGAGGAAAAGCAGAGAAAAATCGGTTCAAGATCACGCCTATCAGCGTTAAGAAAGACAGACACGAATTAGTTTTTACTGTAAATAATATGCGAGGCAACGCACATCACGCCTCAACGATTTCTCGCCATAATGCTGAAGCAGCCTACAACAAAAACAACACACCGATATAAATGGCAGTTTTTACGGAAGGAACGACGTATGAAACTCTATTACACCCCTGGTAGTTCCGCACTGTTTCCTCACATCATCCTGTGCGAAACACGCGCGCACTTCACCCTCGAGCGGGTGGACCTGCACACCAAGACGACCGAACAAGGCCGGGATTACCTGCACATCGCGCCTAAAGGGTTAGTCCCGGCGCTGGAGCTGGACGACGGCAGCGTTCTCACCGAAGCCGTCGCCATCGGGCTCTATCTGGCGGACAAAGCGCCGCAATACAACCTTATTGCGCCTCCCGATACGATTCATCATTACCATGCCATCGAGTGGTTGAACTACATCGCAATGGAAGTGCATAAGACGGTCTCGCCGCTGTTCCGTTCCGGCACCCCGGAATCTTACAAAGATTTGATGAGAAGCTACCTGAAGCAACGATTTAATTATCTGAATACGGTGTTGAGCGAGCACGACTACCTCATCGGCAATCGATTTGGCGTCGCCGATGCGTATTTATTCACCATCGCCCGTTGGGCGCATAAGTTGAAATTCAATTTGAGCGCGTTCCCGGCACTGAACAACTACATTGAGCGTGTAGGTAACCGGCCGTCGGTAGAGAAAGCGATGACGGCGGAAGGACTTGAGCTCATTACCTGAGCAACGTACTTTTCGAGTCAAAAAAGGGGAAAACATCGCGTTCTCCCCTTTTTTATTTTTTCCAGATGACGCCTTAACTGAGACGAACGGCCTGGAAGTGATGGCGAGGATGTGCGATCCCCTCCTGTGCCGCCACCGGTTGAAGCTCATGCTCTTTCATTTCGCTCGTCATGAGCATGACTTCGTACACCGCGGCCGTCGTGTGCTCCAGCGCTTTCTCCAGCGCAACGCCTTTGAGCAAGTTCACCAATAGTAACCCGCTGGTCAAATCGCCCACGCCCACAGGCTGTTTTTCGCCAAAATCCACCAGTGGCCGGCTGATATGCCAGGCTTCCGTCGCCGTCACCAACAGCATTTCGAAGCTGTCCTGACGGTAGGCCGCGCGGCTAAGATGTTTCACCAGCACCAACTTCGGACCTCGCCGACACAGCCCACGAGACGCCGATACTGCTTCATCAACGTTGTGCACCGTGCATCCGCTCAGGAGTTCCAGTTCAGGTAGGTTGGGAGCAATGGCGTCACTGACTAATAACGACTGGTTACAGTGGAAGTCCGTCACGCCGGGGGCGACGATACAGCCTTTCTCAGGCGTCCCCATCACCGGGTCACAGAAATAGATCGCATTCGGGTTAGCTGCTTTAACCTGACGAACGATATCCAGTATGTGCGCGCCCTGCTCGGGTGAGCCGATGTAGCCGCTCAATACCGCGTCACAGTCCTTCAGTCGGCCAATATTGCTGATGCCCTGCACAATTTCCGTCAGATGTTCAGCAGGCATGACGCAGCCCGTCCACTGTCCGTACTGGGTATGATTGGAAAACTGCACCGTGTTCAACGGCCAGACGTTAACGCCCATGCGACGCATCGGAAACTCGGCGGCGCTGTTGCCGGCATGGCCGAAAACGACGTGAGACTGGATCGACAGTATATTTTTCATGAACGATTGCTACCCTTGCCCCTGTGTTGCGATTTTTCCCGTTATAAAATGAGTAAAGGGAGCATCGCGCTCCCTTCAAAAAACGATCATGCTTTCCAGCAAACCAGACAGTAATGTTTCTTACCACGGCGCAACAGCGTGTAACGACCATATAAACGGTCTTCCTCACTGAAGGTGTATTCCGCGTTGCTCTGCTTTTCACCGTTCACAGAAACGGCGTTGGATGAAATCATCGTCCGGGCCTGACCGCGTGACGGCACCAGCTCCGCGCTGACCAACGCCTGCTGGAGGTCGGCGCCTTTTTCCAGCTCAATGGTCGGCATTCCATCCTGCGCCAGCTGGGAGAAGTCTTCCGCCGTCATGTCCTGCAACGCGCCGGAGAACAGGCTGTCTGTGATACGGCGCGCCGCGGCCAGACCTTCGTCGCCATGCACCATCTGAGTCACCAGCTCAGCCAGTACGTACTGCGCGCGCGGTGCCTTATCACTGTTGCAATCTTCTTTTTCCAGGGCATTAATCTCTTCGATGCTCAGGAAGGTAAAGAATTTCAGGAAGCGATAGACGTCGGCATCGGCGGTGTTGATCCAGAATTGGTAGAATTTGTAGGGGCTGGTTTTGCTGGCATCAAGCCATACCGCACCGCCTTCGGTTTTCCCGAATTTCGTGCCGTCCGCTTTCGTGATCAGCGGAACCGTCAGGCCGAAGACCTGTTTTTGATTCATGCGACGCGTCAGGTCGATACCGGAAGTGATGTTGCCCCACTGGTCGGAACCCCCAATCTGCAGCTCGACGCCGTGCGCGCTGTTCAGCGAGGTAAAGTCGTAACCCTGCAGCAAGTTGTAGGAGAATTCGGTAAAGGAGATGCCTACGTCGTCTCGGTTGAGACGTTGTTTGACCGCTTCTTTGTTAATCATCTGGTTCACTGAGAAGTGTTTACCGATATCACGCAGGAACGTCAGTACGTTCATGGAGCCGAACCAATCATAGTTGTTGGCGGCGATTGCGCTGTTTTCGCCGCAGTCGAAGTCCAGGAACGGCGCGACCTGACGTCGGATTTTTTCCACCCACTCATTCACGGTGCCTTCGGTATTCAGCTTTCGTTCCGTCGCTTTAAAGCTCGGATCGCCAATCAGACCGGTGGCGCCACCCACCAGCGCCACCGGTTTGTGGCCCGCCATCTGGAAACGTTTCAGGCAGAGCAGCGGAACCAGATGCCCCAAATGCAAGCTGTCGGCGGTCGGATCGAAACCGCAATACAGTGCAATCGGCCCTTGCGCCAGTCGCTCTGCTAACGCTTCCTCATCCGTTACCTGAGCCACGAGGCCCCGCTCTTGCAATTGTTTTACCAGGTTACTACTCGCCATTGAGAACTCCATTTTATAAAAAATCGTGTCGTTTCCCCGGCGTTGAACTGCCGGACAACGTACTGGTGCCATAATTCCAACCACGTTGGAACAAAGGATAACCGTCGAATCTGATGCTATATGATAAGCCGCCGATCGCTGTGCGCGGCAGAAAACGCCATAGAATAAAGCGCGGCTAGCGGGAGCGCCAGAGGCTTGTGCAGGTTTTCGTCCGTTACGGCGCGAGACGGTCTATTTGCCAGCCGTTTTCCTGACGTTGATAGAGAAAACGATCGTGCAGACGGTGCGTTCCGCCCTGCCAAAACTCCATGCTGTCGATATGCACGCGGTAGCCTCCCCAAAAACTGGGCAGCGGCACTTCACCGTGTTGAAACTTTTGCTTCAACTCCAGAAATTTGCTTTCGAGGATACCGCGCGCAGAGATACGGCTGGACTGTCTTGACACCCACGCGCCAATTTGGCTGTCTTTGGGACGGCTATTGAAGTATTTCAACACCTCCAACGTCGGGAGTTTTTCCGCGTGGCCGAGCACCGCCACCTGACGATCCAACATCTGCCATGGGAAAAGCAGGCTGATGCGGGCATTGTTGGACAACTGCTGCGCTTTACGGCTGCCGAGGTTGGTATAAAACACCATGCCCTGGCGATCAAAATGTTTCAGCAGCACAATACGTTGATAAGGTTGACCCGTTTCATCCACCGTGGCGACACACATGGCGGTGGGATCGCTCAACCGAGCATCGCAGGCCTGTTTCAACCAGTGTTCGAACATATCTAACGGATCTTCTGTCAAATCGCGACGATGCAGCCCCCCTTGAGTATATTCGCGGCGTAAATCTGCAATATCGATTTGCGCGGCGGGGGCATCGGGCGCTATCGTTACCTTATTACGTGAGGGTTCGTTTTCCGTTGTCATTGCGTCCTTCCATCACACAAACGGGTATCAAAGTAAAATCATTCTGCGCCCGCGGGGTGAAAATCTCAACGTTGATAGCCCCTTGTCTGCCCGTTACCTCAGTACACAGTCATCCACGATCAACTTGCCGTCCCGTTGGATGGCGGCCCGATTGCCGTTGCGCACAAATGTATAGTTATCATTGCTGTATCGTTTTCCTGAGCCATCCGCGACCTGCCGTAAGTGAAGCCGTTCGCCGTCGAGGAAGAATGCGACCTGCTCGTGACCCTGCATCTGCGTTTGGGTCACCGTCAGCGGCATCGTCCCACATTGATAGTGCATGACGTTATCCTGACCATGCCTGAATTGACTACAGCCGCTCAAAAGCAACAGCGCCGCCCCCGTCAGCAACATACTGTTCATAGCTATCTCCCATTGTGATTATTGGACCGGAAAGCAGTCTATCAACCGACCGGATGGGATCAGCTCAGCAAAGTCTGATTAGTCGACATCGTAGGATAGATCGCGCCCAATATCGTTTCCCGGCTAGCGCCGGTCACAGACGGCAGATTTCCGGGCAAGCCCGAGAGCGTACGGTAGGCCAGCCAGGCAAAAGCCAAGGCTTCCATGTCATCTCCGCTAATGCCAAATGCATCGGTCGCGCTGACGGCGGTCTCCGGCAACAGAGCGGACAGCCGTTGCATCAAGAGTGGGTTACGCGCCCCGCCGCCGCAGACCAGTAATCGTTCGGCTCCACCAGACTGCGTAATCTGCTGGGTGATGCTGACCGCAGAGAGCTCCGCGAGCGTAGCCTGGACATCGGCCGGTTCGACCTCAGGAAATGACGCCCGCTGTTGTTCAAGCCAACGTAGATTGAAATATTCTCGGCCCGTGCTCTTAGGCGCAGGCAGCGAAAAATAGGGATCGCTCAGCATTCGCTGCAACAACCCGTTATGCACTCTGCCGCTCAGCGCCCACGCGGCGTCTTTGTCGTAGGGTAATGACTGATGCTGGCGAATCCATGCATCCAGCAGCATGTTGCCGGGCCCGGTATCAAAGCCGGAGACCGGTTGCCCCGGCAGCAGCAGAGAAAGATTAGCGATACCGCCGATATTGAGGACGACTCGCCGTTCGGTGTCACAACTCAGCAACGCGTGATGAAAAGCCGGAACCAACGGTGCGCCTTGCCCACCCAACGCCATGTCACGCCGACGAAAATCCCCCACCGTCGTGATACCGGTCAAGGCTGCGATCTGATTGTTGTCTCCAATTTGCATCGTACAGGGGGCTTCGCCTTGAGGCTCGTGCCACACCGTTTGACCATGGCACCCGATGGCCGTAATGTCTCCCGCCTGGAGCGAAGTCTGCGCCAACAGCGTCTGAACCGCTTCGGCGAACAGCATCCCCAATTGAGTATCCAACTGCCCCACCGCTGACAATGTCACCGTCTGCCCCTGGCACATACCGAGAATCGCCTGTTTTATCGCTTCGGGCATCGAGTGGCAATGACTGGCTAGCTGAACCACGCGCCCTTCGCCTATCTTAGCCATAACGACATCGATGCCATCCAGGCTAGTGCCTGACATCACTCCTATATATCTGCCTGACTGCATGTGTGTTTACCTGTGCCTATAGTTAACAGTAAGTTACTCTTATCGCTAACGTTAAGTCTTAGAAAATAGTCAATCAAAAAAGCAGGTTACCTTTTTTGATGACATGAAATACAGTGTTCCGCTACCCTCATTCCGGGCAACGAGCCTAACTTTGACGGAAATTATGGTCATGGGGAGTTCTAACGGGAACTTTGTAGCGCGTATATCATCAATTTAAGCGCAGTATTTTAACTTAGTGTTTAAAGTGGAATAGCGCTGAGAACAGACCATAATTTAAACATACACCTTTATCTTCGCCGGCACCCGGCTGTGCCAGCCCGACATAGTCATTAGGAGTTTTTTATGATGAAGCGTTTCATTGTCATTGCCATCGCAAGCACCACACTGGCTGGCTGCGCAAACACCAGCACGTTATCAGGCGATGTCTACAGCGCATCGGAAGCTAAGCAGGTTCAGACCGTAACTTACGGTACGGTAGTCTCCACTCGTCCAGTCCAGATCCAGGCAGGTGAAGACAGCAACGTTATTGGCGCTGTAGGCGGCGCGGTTCTCGGCGGATTCCTGGGGAATACTATCGGCGGCGGTACAGGGCGAAGCCTGGCAACGGCAGCGGGCGCTGTCGCAGGCGGCGTGGCCGGGTCGAGCATAGAAGGCGCGGCAAATCGTACCCAAGGCGTGGAACTTGAAATTCGCCGGGATGACGGCAGCACCATTATGGTCGTTCAGAAACAAGGAAATACCCGCTTTTACGCTGGTCAACGTGTCGCAATGGCAAACAACGGTCGAACCCTGACGGTTTCCCCTCGTTAACCCTAAACAAACACAATCACCACCCATAGGGGGGGTGATTGTGTACTTCAATTAATTGTTGATAAACCGTTCAGCCAACTCTCGTCAATAAACGATGGCGCAAATTACTCTCTTAATTACTTATCCATTTTAGAAATGCATTTAATTAAGATTGGCTCTCATGTAATGACAGTATATTTTTTTCCAATCGAGATATAATTACAGTTAATTTATTTACTTCCTCTGGCGTAATGCCATCCAGTATTTCACTGCGCGTTTGTTGTATAACATCATTCACCGCCACAATGATTGGATCAGCCATTTCAGTCAAAAGAATACGCTTTGCGCGTCTATCGTGCGTACAAATATGTCTCGTGATCAGCCCTTTATCTTCCAGTTGGTCTAATGTGCGAACTAATGAGGGCTGCTCAATACCAATCGCTTTCGCTAGCTGGATTTGAGACTGTCCGGGCGGCAGTTCATGTATATTATGCAAAGTGACCCAATGTGTCTGGGTCAAGTCCAAAGGCTTTAAACGTTGATCAATCAAAGCGCGCCAAACACGTACCAACCGAGCTAAATCAGATCCTAATGGCAATTCCATCACCTCTCCTTATAATTAGCAGACTAAGTTATATCCCTGGATTGCAACCATTTCTGATTTAATAGAAAAGAAAATAAGAAGTTAAATTTTGTTTTAAAAACGCAAGAGATCTTACCAAATAATCATTAATTAAAAATGATCTTACACTTGATTTTTGGCATTAAACAGCACAACAAACATTAAAACAAGGGAGTTTGTTTCGACTCTGTTGAAGGTAATGGTTGTTCTACTCTCTCGTACCGCTTCATTCTTTGTCGGCATAGCCTCAAAACATTCTGTTTTTCAGCATCGCTCATCTGTGTCCAGTTAAAACGTTCGGTCCGACTACGGAAACATCCGTGGCAAAAACCACGTTCATTAGCTTGGCAGATACCACGACAGGGATTAGGTACAGGAAAAAGTTCAAGCTGCTCAGCCACGGGACCTCCTCATCGGATCCCTTTATTGAACCGTTGTTCGCCATGGCAGGCAAGCGTTCGTTGCCGATATATTGAAAAACAGTTCAGATAATTGACTAACCGTCCCCAATTCTTAGCAGACAATAACAGGTCAGATACTCTTCTGTCGATGAAATCCCTCAAATCGCATACACCAGTTTTCACTCATTAAACAGAGTATTAACACATTAAAAATTAATGATTTGGACTGAAATTTTTATGAACGCTATACTTTGCAAACTATTTCCCGTGGTACACGGTGATGGTAACTGGCAAAGCCGAATAAGAGGAAATTATGCGTTTACTTCATACCATGCTGCGTGTTGGCGATTTACAACGTTCCATTAACTTTTATACCCAGGTATTGGGCATGCGCCTGTTACGCACGAGCGAAAATACGGAATACCGCTATTCATTAGCTTTTGTGGGGTATACGGAAGAAAGTGAAGGTGCTGTGATTGAGTTAACGTATAACTGGGGCGTCGAGAGCTACGATTTGGGCTCGGCCTATGGGCACATCGCGCTGGGTGTAGATGACGTGGCAGCCACCTGTGACCGCATTCGCCAGGACGGCGGAAAGGTGACTCGTGAAGCCGGCCCGGTCAAAGGCGGGACTACCATTATCGCCTTCGTTGAAGATCCTGATGGTTATAAAATAGAGCTGATTGAAAACAAACATGCCGGCCAGGGCTTGGGCAACTAACCTATCCTACTGACGGGCGCGCAGCCGCGTCCGTCGCCTCTGCATTACTGCATCGCCTTCAAAAATTTGCCATAATACGCACTGCATTTTTGCTAAAGAAAAGAGACTGATGGCTGAGAAAATTAATCTGAATGCACTGAGCGCCCGTTTTCGCGGGTTTTATCCCGTTGTGATCGACGTGGAAACCGCTGGATTTAATGCTAAAACGGATGCGCTGCTCGAGATTGCAGCCATCACGCTGAAAATGGATGATAACGGCTGGTTGCAGCAGGACCAGACATTGCATTTCCATGTAGAACCTTTCGAAGGCGCCAACCTGCAGCCCGAAGCGCTGGCCTTCAACGGCATTGATCCCAGTAATCCGCTGCGTGGCGCCGTCAAAGAATATGATGCGCTGCACGAAATTTTTAAAATGGTGCGAAAAGGGATTAAAGATCAAGGCTGTAATCGCGCTATCGTTGTTGCGCACAACGCCACTTTCGATCACAGCTTTCTCATGTCTGCCACCGAGCGTTGCAGCCTTAAGCGCAACCCTTTCCACCCCTTCGCCACCTTTGATACTGCCGCCTTGAGCGGATTGGTTGTCGGCCAAACCGTACTGGCTAAAGCCTGCATCACCGCCGGCATTCCCTTCGACTCCTCGCAGGCGCATTCCGCGTTGTATGACACCCAACGCACCACGCTGCTGTTCTGTGAACTGGTTAACCGCTGGAAAAAAATGGGCGGATGGCCGCTGGAGCTCAATGAGTCCGAAGAAAACAATACCGCTGCGGCTCAGCGTTAGACATAATTCAGACGCAATAAGGGCGGCCTAAGCCGCCCTATTCAGTATCGGACGCGCGGTCAATCCCGCCGTCGTCCAAACCTCTGACTTACTCTTGATCCTGCTGCTGAGCGTTATGTTTTTCCGCCGTTTCCTTGATCAGTTTCGGCAGCTCACCGCTCTGGTACATTTCGATCACGATATCACAGCCACCGACCAACTCACCATCGACCCACAACTGCGGGAACGTCGGCCAGTTGGCATATTTAGGCAGCTCTGCGCGAATATCCGGGTTCTGCAGGATATCGACATAAGCAAAACGCTCGCCGCATGCCGACAACGCTTGAACAGCCTGAGCAGAAAAGCCACAGCTCGGCAGTTTTGGGGAACCTTTCATGTACAGCAGGATCGGGTTTTCAGCGATTTGACGCTGGATTTTTTCAATTGTCGTTGTCGTCATTCTATTGCTTCCTTAAAGCACGTAATGGCTAATGATAAGCCACTAGCCATGGCATCAGTAAAGGGCGTATGCTCGCCCCAACTACCTTGACACATTTTAACGATAGCGATAACCACAAAAAACGCCATCTTTTGTAGGGTTATCGCCGGGTGGTTTTTAAAAACGTTAACCCGTTAAATCATCAACAAAAATATGTATTAGTACCGAGAAAACAATACGTATTAATGATTTTTCACTATTCTATACTCATTAACTGCTTATTCGCGTTTTGTAATCATGCTGATTTAAGGAATACTGTGGAAATTAGGCGATCAAGAACAACCATCGGTCAGACTATAATGCGTTTAATTGTTACCTTTTTCGTATTGGTTTTTAGCCGCCTATTTTTCAGTCAGGCGATATCGGCCCACCACACACAAGACAAGAAAAAATTCCGCAACAAACCGCTGAAGACCAAAACCACCGCTGACGCCGATAACGACAAAAAACCAAACGCAGCGTAAAACAAACGCCGACCGGGACCTATTCCTCTTTAAATAAAGACGTTTCTTCCCATCACCCCATTTAAAAGGACGCCAAGAAAATCTCTCGGGACCCATTCACGCTAGCGCTAACCAAGAAAGCGCCGAAACGGGGCCACCCTGTTCGGGTGAAAGAAGAAAAGACGACCGCTGAACGTATCAGCCGCAAAAGAAAAGATGATGTCGTCGAAACCGGCGGCCTGGTGCTGAGCACGGCGCATAACAACGATCCCAACGTGCTAGAGTCGCCGTCCTCAACAAGCTGATGAACCAAATCGGCAAACCCTACCACTGGGGCGACTCATCGCCGTACACCGGTTTCGATGGCAGCGGGCTGGTCTATGCGCCTACAAAGATATTGTGAAGATCACCATTCCCCGCACCGCCAATGAAATGTTTCAATTGCGCGATGCCGCGCCTATCAAAAAAAACGAGCTGGAAAGCGACGACCTGGTCTTCTTCCGCATCAATCATCGCGGTACGACAGACCACGTGGGCGTTTATGTTGGAAACGGAAAATTCATCCAGTCTCTTCGCGACGGTTCAGATATCCAAATCAGCAAGCTTAGCGAAGACTATTGGCAGGAACACTATATCGGCGCGCGTCGGGTCGTCATGCCGCATACGGTGAGATAATCCGCAGCAGTTATTAAAATCCAAGCCGAGAAGAAATAGAAAAAGGGGCCGAAGTCCCTTTTTTGCAATCTGCCCACAAGAAAGATTTCCGGGAGCACAAATACCGGCAGTATGGCTTATGCGCCAAATACCGCAGTAAAACTGAAGGCAATAATAACGGCCAATGCCGCTACCGTCGTCAACAGGGACATTTTCAAATTGGTATCCATCACTCTCTCCTTAATTTTTCAGCACAACATTCAAGGTGGCAATGCCGGTTCAGTATAGGGGAATTGGTATCTATCAACACCCTAATGATGAATATAATGTTATGGAAAAGTGACCTTTCTGTTCCATCTCACCAGTAACGTCCGTTTATCGTTGCAAGAGTAGAATTAACGCTTTCACTTTTCGACCGGATCGGACAAAATCGCCGGTTTACTGCTGTACGAACTCCGTTGGTCGAGCATCATTTCCTAATCTTCAGGTATATCCGTCGACACCCCACCTTCTGAATGGCTCGTATCTTCAGAAAGAGAAGGATTCGCGCAGGCAAACGATTAACAAGTTACTTACTGCTGCAGGAAGTAGATTTAGGAGTCATTTAGATGGCAACGATTAAAGATGTGGCAAAGCGTGCTGGCGTTTCGACCACAACCGTATCCCACGTCATTAATAAGACCAGATTCGTCGCCGAAGAAACCAAAGCCGCCGTTCGCGCCGCCATTGACGAACTACATTATTCTCCGAGCGCGGTCGCGCGCAGCCTGAAAGTCAATAACACCAAGTCTATCGGCCTGCTGGCGACCTCGAGTGAGGCGCCCTATTTCGCCGAAATCATCGAGTCCGTCGAAAACAGCTGCTATGTTAAAGGCTATACGCTGATTCTCTGCAATTCCCATAACGATCTGGACAAACAGCGAGCCTATCTCGCCATGCTGGCGCAGAAGCGCGTGGACGGGTTGCTGGTCATGTGTGCGGAATACCCGCCTGAACTTCTGACGATGCTCGAAGGCTATCGCCACATCCCTATGGTGGTGATGGACTGGGGCCAGGCACACAGTGACTTTACCGATACTGTTATCGATAACGCTTTTGAAGGCGGATACCTCGCCGCGCAATACCTTATTGAACGCGGCCACCGGGATATCGGGGCCATCCCGGGATTGCAGGAGCGCAATACCGGCAGCGGGCGTTATCTTGGTTTCAAAAAAGCGCTCGAAGAAGCGGACATTGATATCCGTGAAGAGTGGATCGTACAGGGCGACTTCGAACCGGAATCAGGCTACAAAGCCATGCATCAGATATTGGCGCAAAAAAAACGCCCAACCGCCGTGTTCTGCGGCGGCGATATTATGGCGATGGGCGCCCTTTGCGCTGCGGATGAACTTGGGTTGCGCGTGCCGCAGGACATCTCCATCATCGGCTACGATAACGTCCGTCATTCACGCTATTTCACCCCGGCGCTGACCACCATTCATCAGCCGAAAGAACGGTTGGGGCAATCCGCGTTCGCCATGCTGTTAGACCGAATTACCAGTAAGCGTGAAACGTCCCAGGTGATTGAGGTACATCCTCGATTAATTGAGCGTCGATCCGTGTCTGACGGCCCATTCCGCGATTATCGCCGTTAGTGATTACATCTCTTTCGATTGAAATAATTACCCCCGCCTTTTCCCCTGCTTCAGCCATTTAAAACTTGTACCCTGGTTGAAGCAGTCATAAACTTGTCCCTGTCTTCTAAGACAATAACCTACGAACAAGACATACAGAGCAGTTTGCTATCCTGTCGATATAACACATTGCCTATTCTGGCTTTTGTGGCACGGATAGATGCCTTTCGTACCGGCTTTTCTCTTAATTTCCCCCCAGTCCCTTTTTCGGGGGATAGACGATGGATCACGTCCACCGACACCTTCTGCAGGTAATTTTGTCTACGCTGTTTCTTGCGGTGTTCGCTAACAGCAAGATAGGGAGAGGTTATGAGTTCATCTTGTGTGGAGGAACTGGACATCCATAACACGTCCTGGTTCCAGATTGTGAAAGAAATGTTGTCTTCGGCGGATATCGCCATCAATGGCGCTCGTCCGTTCGATATCCAGGTCAAAAATCCTGACCTCTATAAACGCGTGTTGCGAGAAGGCTCTCTCGGTCTCGGAGAGAGTTACATGGACGGCTGGTGGGAATGTGAAAGGCTCGATATTTTCTTCCACCGCGTACTCCGGGCCGGGCTTGATAATAAGCTCCCCAAACATGTTAGTGATATCGCCCGCGTTCTCATCGCCCGCCTCACCAACCTACAGTCCAAAAAACGAGCCTGGATCGTCGGAAAAGAACATTACGATCTTGGCAATGACCTTTTCTCACTCATGCTTGACCCCCACATGCAGTACTCCTGCGGTTATTGGAAGGAAGCCGAGACGCTGGAGCAGGCGCAGGAAAACAAGCTGCGCATGATCTGTGAAAAACTGCAGTTGCAGCGCGGTATGACGCTCCTGGATATCGGCTGTGGCTGGGGGGGATTATCCGAATATGCCGCCCGGCACTACGGTGTTTCCGTGACTGGGGTCACCATCTCGCGTGAACAGCAGCGACTGGCGCAGGAACGATGTCGGGATCTGGACGTTACCATCCTGCTTGAAGATTATCGTGATTTAGACCGCCAGTTTGACCGCATCGTCTCCGTTGGCATGTTCGAACACGTCGGCCCCAAAAATTACGACACCTATTTCCGCGTGGTGCGCAAAAATCTGAAACCCAAGGGGCTCTTCCTGCTGCACACGATAGGCGCGAACAAAACCGACCTGTCCGTTGACCCGTGGATTGACCGCTATATATTCCCCAACGGCTGCCTGCCATCCGTCCAGCATGTCGCGCGCGCCAGCGAGGCTTACATGGTGATGGAAGACTGGCACAACTTCGGCGCCGACTATGACCGCACGTTGATGGCTTGGCATGAGCGATTCCAGCAGCATTGGCCGGAGCTGGCCTCCGCCTACTCCGCTCGTTTCCAGCGCATGTTCAGCTACTACCTGAATGCCTGTGCCGGGGCTTTCCGGGCGCGGAATATCCAGTTATGGCAGGTGCTATTCAGCACAAATGGCGTGGAAGGCGGGATTCGCGCGCCACGTTAAGAGACCAGGTTGGCGGGGTCTATTCATTCCGCCAACCTGTCATCTCGGTCAGGCCTGAGAAGGCGTAGGAACCACGGACAGAGAAAGGTTCTGATTCGCCAGAATGCGTTCTACCGTATCGACAATCGCCTGAGTCTGCGGATCGATTTCGATGTTGATATGATCGCCCAGTCGTTTTTTGCCCAGCGTCGTGCGTTGCAATGTCTCAGGGATCAAATGCACGCAGAAGCGGCTTTTCGTCACTTCACCTACCGTCAGGCTGATGCCGTCAATGCCGACAAATCCCTTGTGCAGAATATACTTCATCAGCGTTTCGTCGGTCGGTCGGAACCAAATCTGATAATTATTTTCCGAGATAAGAATCTTCACAATTTCCGCCGTACACATAATGTGGCCGGACATCACATGCCCCCCCACGTCATCGCCAAATTTGGCGGCGCGCTCGACGTTCACCCAAGAACCTACCTGCAAATCGGCCAGATTGGTTAAACGCAACGTCTCTTTCATGATGTCGAAGCTGACAAGATCGCCGTCGATTTTCGTGACGGTCAGACAGCAGCCGTTATTGGCGATGGACGCGCCGATCTGCAACCCGGGCAGCAGCGCTTGCGGCAATTGGAGGACATGAGTGCGGAAGTTGCTTTTTTCATCAATAGACACCACCGGCGCGGTGCCCTGAACGATACCGGTAAACATTAATTCTGCCTCTTTACAAATCCAATTCGATGAGAGAATGTCGCTGGCTTCCTACCAGCGGCAAAAGCGCTAACGTCAGTTTGCACGATATAGTGTGATATGGGTAGTTTGACTGACAGTTTTACCTGCTAAGGCTAGCGGGTATATATAGACAAGTGATTGGTAGAATGTTGTTAGAACATTACAATACCCCACTTTTTCCAAAGAAACAGGATGATAGCGTCATCTCGGATGACAAACTGTCGTTCTACAAAAGGTGTTCGCGTGCAAAAGTACCTATCGGAAGCGCGTCAGCTGTTAACGCTAGCGTTTCCCGTCATCATTGCGCAGGTGTCTCAAACGTCCATGGGGGTCGTGGATACCATCATGGCAGGTTCATACAGCGCTACCGACATGGCGGCGGTGGCTGTCGGCACCTCGATCTGGTTGCCGGTGATCCTATTCGGCCACGGCCTGCTGATGGCGTTGACACCGGTGGTGGCCCAACTCAACGGCTCAGGTCGGCGTGAACGCATTGCGCATCAACGGCAGCAGGCTTTTCTGCTGGCCGCGGTGATTTCCGTCGTCACCATGCTCCTGCTCTACCAAGGCGACAAAGTTATTCATCTGATGCACAACGACTCGCCGGATCTGGCGGACAAGGCGGTCGGCTATCTGCGCGCGCTGCTGTGGGGCGTTCCGGGCTATCTGTTTTTCCAGGTGCTGCGCAGCCAGTGCGAAGGGTTATCCAAAACCAAACCAGGGATGATTGTTGGTTTCATCGGCCTGCTTGTCAACATTCCGATCAACTACGTGTTTATTCACGGTGAGCTCGGTATGCCCGAGTTGGGTGGGGTCGGCTGCGGCGTCGCCACCGCCTCGGTGTACTGGATCATGCTGTTTTTGCTGGCAGGATATCTGCACCGGGCCCGCTGGATACAAGATATCAGCAAACATGCCACGCCCTTGCGTCCCGACTGGCGCGTCATCAAACGGCTATTCAACCTTGGGCTGCCGATCGCCCTGGCGATCCTGTTCGAAGTCAGCCTGTTCGCAGTTGTCGCCCTGCTCGTGCTGCCGCTGGGCGTTATTGATGTCGCTGGTCACCAGATCGCACTCAACTTCAGCTCGCTGATGTTTGTTCTGCCAATGTCGCTGGGCGTCGCCGCCACCATCCGAGTAGGACACCGGCTTGGGGAAGGTTCAGTGCCTGATGCCCGCATCGCCGCCCGCACCAGCATTTTTTGCGGCGTTGCGCTGGCGCTCTGCACAGCGATATTCACCGTGGTACTGCGTGAACCCATCGCCCTGCTCTACAACGACAATCCTCAGGTCGTCGCGATGGCCTCGCATTTGATGCTGCTCGCCGCTATCTATCAGGTATCGGATGCCATTCAGGTCATCGGCAGCGGCGTGTTGCGCGGCTATAAGGATACCCGCTCTATTTTCTTTATTACCCTCGCCGCCTACTGGGTGCTCGGTCTGCCCTCCGGCTACCTGCTGGCGCTGACGGATCTATGGGTTGCGCCGATGGGACCGGCAGGATTCTGGTGCGGATTCATTATTGGTCTGACCGCCTCCGCCATCATGATGGGCTTGCGTATACGCTGGGTGCAGAACCAACCAGCGGCGGTTACGCTGGCGCGCTCGGAGCATTAACTCACTGAAATGATGAAAAAAACGGCGAACTGGATATAAGCTCGCCAATCGAACCGGCAAGGCGGCAATTGGGTTTATTCGCCCCTTGCCAGCCGTCGCTCAGGTCGTTAATATCAGTCCCCGTTGTCGCACTGACAGCCGCACTTCAGGAATGCGTTCTTAGCTCAGTTGGTTAGAGCACCACCTTGACATGGTGGGGGTCGATGGTTCGAGTCCATTAGAACGCACCATTCCTACTTCTCCTTTTCGCTGAGTCCTTTTTCATCACTCGTTCTTCTGAGTGCTAAAAATTTCCCTGCGAGCTGATGCTTTTAGCCAAAACAGCCTGTTCTTCAATATGTTCTACGTCCAGCCTCTGCTGGCCCCACCGCGCCTTTCGTGGGTGAATAAACAATACTACCCCTGTATTTTGGATATCTGTTTTTAACTTTATTGACCTAGTTCTCCCCTCACAGCGTGTCACAGTTTTTTTTCTCGCGGACCCGCACGGAAAGCCGTGGTCTTTGTTTCATTTTTAGGCGTATTTAGACTCAGCTCAAAAGAGACAGAGATTCGTTGTGTTTCAGGAGCCCCGCATGACTACTTATTCAAATCCAGACGCATTTATTGACGTGAAACCTTATCCGTTCTGGCTGGATACCCTTACCGCCGGGACGCCCGCGCCCTTCCTGCAAGACCGTATTTCCTGCGACCTTGCCATCGTCGGCGGCGGCTATACCGGCCTGTGGACGGCGCTGCTGGCCCGCCGAAAATGGCCCGAGAAAAAGATTGTCATTATCGAAGCCAGACGTTGCGGCTCCGAGGCGAGCAGCCGTAACGGCGGCTTCTGCTCGCCAAGCATCTCCCACGGGATCTCCATCGCGCTCAATCGCTGGCCGAAGGAAGCGGGAAAACTCATCGAGTTGGGCAAAATCAATCTGGAAGATTTGGCCGCGGACCTCCATGAATTTGGGATGGAGATTGAGTTCGAGCTTACCGGTCAGTTGAATCTGGCGAGCCAACCCTGGCAAATCGAAGGGCTGCGTTCCATGCAGCAGGATTATCAGCGCTTCGGCCTTGAATGCGAATGGCTGGAAGGCGACAGCCTGACCGAGAAGCTGAACTCGCCGCGCTACAGTGCGGGCCTGTTCGAATCGAACTACGCCATGGTCAATCCCGCCAAAATGGTGAGCGAATTACGACGGGTTTGTCTGTCGCAGGGCATCGAGCTATACGAAAACAGCGAGGTGAAAGCGTTGACGCAACACGGTGAAAACGTCCGGTTGCGCACGGCGTTGGGAGACGTCCTTGCCAAACAGGTCGTCCTCGCGACGAACATCGCCGCGCCGCTGCTGCGCCATCTGGCCTCGACGGTCATCCCCGTCTACGACTACGTACTGGTCACTCATCCATTGAGCGACGGGCAATTAGCCGATATCGGCTGGACGGGACGTTACGGCATCTCGGACAGCGGCAATAGGTTTCATTATTTCCGCAAAACGGCGGACAACCGCATTCTGTGGGGCGGATATGATGCGATCTACCATTACGGCAGCCGTCGCGACGAGTCGCTCACCCAACGACCCGAAACCTTTAACCGTCTGGCAGAACAGTTCAGCGACGTTTTTCCTGCCATTCAAGACGTCGGCTTTAGCCATGCCTGGGGTGGGATCATCGACACGTCCGCACGCACGACAATGTTTACCGGCTGTGAGGCGGACGGCAAGATTGCTTATGCATTGGGTTATACCGGACTCGGCGTCTCCGCCTGTCGCTTCGCCGCGCTGAACATGCTGGACCAGCTTGCGGGAGAAAAAACGCCGCGCACCGAATTACGCATGCTTTCGCGAGCGCCGATCCACTTCCCCCCCGAACCGCTGCGCTTCGCCGGCGTACAGGCGGCAATCCACTCGTTGGCCCGCGAGGACCGGGACGGGCATCGTAATATGCTGCTGAAAACCTTCGATGCTTTGGGTATCGGCTTCGATTCCTGACGGCGCCTGACCGATGTAAAAACGGCGGCGTTTTTTTCTAATATCGGTTAGGTTTTTTGTGAAAGAACCTGCAATGGAATTGATTATGGATGATGACATACGCGCCCCAGAACGATTAAGTACGACCCCTTATTCCCCCGACACGGCGAATCATCACACGCAGCAGGTGATGATGCGTTATTACGAAGCCTGGTGGCGACGCGATCTGGACAGGCTTATCGCCCTGTACTCACCCACGGTAGAGTACAACGACTTTTTTCAGGGGTGCCGCATCGCCCCCGAGGCGCTCCGCGACTATCTCAGCGCCTGTCTGTCGACGACGACGGAAGACACTCTCCACTATAGCGACCGCCTGCGCGTTGATGGCGACACGGCAACCCTGCAATATCAAACTCCGCTCAGCGGCAGCGATAGCCATGCCATCATCTGCTGTTGTGAGGTGGTCACGGTCCGCGAAGGCATGATCATCCGCGTCAATGAATACGCCTCTCTGCTTTCTCATCCGAAGGGGAAAGGCTCGCCGAGCGATGTGGACCACCGTGCCGCCTCACAACGGCTGGGCCTGTCCGCCCGGCAGCTGAGCATTATGGCCGACGATATTCAGCAGTATTTCACCCAGCACCGCCCCCATTTGAGTGCGGAGCTGAGTCTGATTCAGGTCGCGACCGCCACGGGCTATACCCGCAATCAGATCTCGTTTTTCCTTAATCACGTCATGGGCTGCAGTTTTTACCAGTATCTCAACCGGCTCCGGCTTCGGCATGTGTTAACGCAGTGGGATGACGGCAAATATTCATCCAAACGCATCGACGATGACGCTAAAGCGGCCGGATTTCACTCCCTTTCGACCTTCTACCGCTGCTTTAGAGAGGAGACCGGACTTTCGCCGAAATCTTATTTGCAGCATAAAATCGCCAAAAACGCGGATTGACGCCGCGCCCACCACGGGCCGTTCACGACGCGTTCAGGTCATTCATTATTCCGCTCGCCGCTAACGGGCAACATAGCCCTATGTCGGCTGACCGGAACATTCGCCATCATCGGGGAGATGAACACGATGCATGATCAGCTTTATATCGGTGGCCGATGGCAATCGGCAATGCAAAACGGCCATCTTGCGGTCGTCAATCCCTCGACCGAAGCGCGCATCGGCACAGTTGCGGCAGCCGGGCCGGACGATATCGAAAAGGCGGTAGCGGCCGCCAGACGCGCTTTTGATGATGGCCCCTGGCCGCGGATGAGCGGAAAAGTCCGCGCCGGTTACCTCCGCGCTATGGCCGACCTCCTGAGTCAACGTCAACACGAACTGGCCGAGCTGGAAGTCAAAGACAACGGCAAACCACTGCCGGAAGCGCGGTGGGATGTCGAGGATGCCGTCGGCTGCTTCGAGTACTACGCCTCACTGGCCGAGGCGTTGGACGCAGAAGAACAGGTTATCCCTCTGCCGGATCCGCGTTTTACCTGCCGCGTGGTGCGCGAACCGTTAGGCGTCGCCGGTCTGATCATCCCCTGGAATTACCCGCTGCTGATGGCGGCCTGGAAAGTCGCTCCTGCGCTGGCCGCAGGCTGGACTGCCGTGCTCAAACCTTCTGAACTGACGCCGCTGGGTGCGCTGGAGCTTGCCGCCATCGCCGATGCGGTCGGGTTGCCTGCCGGCGTCCTCAACATCGTTACCGGTCTGGGCGGCGAAGCGGGCGCGCTCCTGTCCCGCCATCCTGGCGTGGACAAACTGGCCTTCACCGGCAGCGTGCCAACCGGCCGCGCCATCATGCAGGCGGCCGCGCAGGACATCAAAAACGTCAGTTTGGAGTTGGGCGGGAAATCAGCGTTTATGGTATTCGATGACGCCGATATCGACGCCGCCGTCGAATGGATCTTGTTCGGCATTTTCTGGAATCAAGGGCAGGTCTGTTCCGCCACCTCGCGCCTGTTGGTGCAGGAAGGCCTCTACGAACGCCTGATCGAGCGATTAATCGACGCCACCCGCAGCATACGTATTGGTGATGGTCTGGAGGAAAGCGTACAGCTCGGCCCGCTGGTCAGCGGCGAACACTACCAGAAAGTGCGGCAGGCGATAGAACGTGGCAAACGCGAAGGCGCCCGTCTGGTCTGCGGCGGTGAGCGTCCTGCTCATCTGACGCAGGGCTGGTTCATCGAACCGGCCATTTTCGTGGATACACCGACGCAGAGCGCGCTGTGGACGGAGGAAATCTTCGGCCCCGTGCTGACCGTTCGGCGCTTTCGCGATGAAGAGGAGGCCGTTAGACAGGCCAATGACAGCCGCTTCGGACTCGCCGCAGCGGTGATGTCGGCAGATGCGGAGCGCTGCCGCCGGGTCAGTCGCGCGTTGCGCGCGGGCATTGTGTGGGTGAACTGCTCGCAGCCCACGTTCACGCAGGCGCCCTGGGGAGGTTATCAACAAAGCGGGATTGGGCGTGAGCTCGGCCGTTGGGGTTTCGACAACTATCTGGAAACGAAACAGATTACGGAATATGTCAGTGAAGAGCCGTGGGGTTGGTATCTCAAGAACCAGGCGTGATAGCGTCAAACAGTATCTCGCCTCAGGGAAAAGACATCACGTCTACCGGACGGCCCTATCGGCGTAAAGCAACCTCTGATATTTGTTTTTCCTATTTTTCATTATCGGCAAATTGTTTTAAAAATACTATTAAAAACAATCGGTTATATAGAATGTCGTGATAATCTCGTCCATTTTATTCAAGGGGACAGATTGCCAGAACCCTGAGAAACGTCGTCGTGCAACGTTAAAAAAATTTCGATCCTGCTCGTCAATGTTTCATTCACTCCCGATAGGAGGAAGCAACGGATGTTCACCCATCATATGAAAAGGTTTTCTAAAACGGTTACAGGCTTACTGATGGCCGTTTCCGCTATCACGTCCGCGCAAGAGAAGGTCCTGCACATTTACAACTGGTCTGATTATATCGCCCCGGATACGCTGGAAAATTTCCAAAAAGAGAGCGGCATCAAGGTGATCTATGATGTGTTCGACTCCAACGAAGTGCTGGAAAGTAAACTAATGGCGGGCAGCACCGGGTTTGATCTGGTGGTGCCGTCGGACAGTTTTATGGCGCGTCTTCGCACCGCCGGTGTTTTTCACCCGCTGGACTGGAGCAAATTGCCAAATGCGAAAAATCTCGATTCCGAGCTGATGAAGCTGGTCGCGCAGCACGATCCGGGCAGTGAATACGCGGTCCCCTACCTGTGGAACACCACGGGGATAGGTTATAACGTCGATAAAGTGAAAGCCGTGCTGGGCGCAAATGCGCCGGTAGACAGCTGGGATCTGGTATTTAAATTGGAAAATTTGGAAAAATTGAAAAGCTGTGGGGTGACGTTCCTGGATGCGCCGGAGGATATCTTCGCCGCCGTACTGAATCACCAGGGCAAAAATCCCAACAGCGATAACGTAAAGGACTACAGCCAAACGGCGGCCGATCTCCTGCTGAAACTGCGTCCGTTCATCCGCTATTTCCACTCATCACAGTACATTAACGACCTGGCCAACGGCGATATCTGCGTCGCTATCGGCTGGTCGGGGGATGTTTTGCAGGCAGCGCAACGCGCAGAGGAAGCGAAGAACGGCGTGAATATTCGCTACAGCATTCCGAAGGAAGGCGCACAGGTCGCGTTCGACACCTTAGCCATTCCTGCGGACGCAAAAAATGTGGACGAAGCCTATCAATTCCTCAACTACCTTATGCGCCCGGACGTCATCGCCAAAATCAGCGATCATGTGTTCTACGCCAGCGCCAATAAAGCATCTCTGCCGCTGCTGAGCGACGAGGTGCGGAACAATCCCGGCATTTATCCGTCGGATGCAGTTCGCGCGCGGTTGTTTATCACGATGGACAAGTCACCCAAGCTTGACCGCGCTCGTACCCGCGCCTGGACGCGGGTGAAAAGCGGCGGAAAATAACGCCCGCAATCCCGCCCATTAGCGTACCGCCCTGGCGCGCACGGTTAGAGAGCGAGCGCTAAGGTAAAAACACCGTTGTGCGATCGCCAGAACTGAAGTAGAAGGCTCCGGAAAGCAATCGCCTTACAGGGCTGTCCGTAAAGGCGGTTTTTGCCATCCATCATTGATGATATCCCATAACACAAGCCTCACTTCGCAAGGGAAACGAGGCTTGTGCCGAAATGCGACGCACTCGTCTAAGCGAAATGCCTTACCGCCTCTTATTGTGCAAGGAAACCGCCGTCAATCGGCAGCACGGCACCGGTGATAAACGACGCCTCATCGGACGCCAGGAATAAAATCCCCCAGGCGATCTCTTCGGGTTTCCCCATACGTCCCAAAGGATGCATCGCCACCACTTTCTCAATACCTTCTTTGGTCAGACCCGCGACGGCGGGGGTATCGATCGTGCCCGGCGCGACGGCGTTGACGCGAATGCCTTTACCCGCCAGCTCTATCGCCAGATGCTTGGTCAAACCCGACGCCACGAATTTAGCAGGACCATAAACGGCCTGCCCCGGCTGCCCGCCCGCGGCGGAAATAGATGAAAGGAAGACAATGGCGCCTTTGCCTGCCTTCACCATCTCTCTGGCGGCGTATTTCGCCGAAAGAAACATACCGCGCGCATCAACGGCAAACGTCTCGTCCCATAACTCAGCGGTCGCCTCTTCCAGCGTGGCCTCAGGAATAATACCGGCATTGGCCACCAGAATATCGATGCGCCCAAACTCTGCGACAGTTGCGTCGATCGTGCGGCGAATATCATCTTCATGTCGGACGTCGCAGGCCTGTGCGATGACCTTAATGCCCTGCTCGCTCAGGCGGGCGGCAAGGTCGTTGACTCCCGCAGCATCCACGTCAGCAAGCATCAGCTGCGCGCCCTGCGAGGCAAAGCGTTCAGCCGTAGCGCGTCCGATACCTTTCGCCGCCCCCGTAATAATAGCCACTTTGCCCGCCAGACGCCGATCGTGATGAGTATTAACGCTCATAATATCTCCTGTGATTTGCGTGTTTAAGTCACCAAAGTGAAGGCATTCTGACGGCGCATCGCCATCATTCGCGTCGACGCCGTCAATGTAAGACGGTAGACATGCAGGGAGATCAATGGCAATACCTGGCCCGCATGAGAGGAGAGACGTTGAAGGTGGGCTCCAGCATGCGCGAAGCCTCTCTGACGATGTGGCTTGCCGCAGAATGCGTTCCGTTCTTGCTACAGTTTAGGTAGCGGATCGTGATCTTGCATCGCGTCACATGACTCTCGTCCCGACGCGCGGATAGTGAGAACAATCTAAGTACGCTTTTATCGGAAATAACCGCTGACATTGTCGAAGATTCAAACAACGAATAAACCGTCACTTGATTTATTGGCTGTTTAAATACACTGGCACAACAATGTTTATTGTTTTCAAAAAAACACTCCAGTTTCTAAAAATAAAATACTTGGTTACACATTAAATAAACGCGGCAACGCTCAACGAGCGCCACATTATCAATAATGACAGCCTCCGCTTCAGCCCTACTCACCATGGTTCGACTGCGAATGAGAAAACAATAACGTTATTATTACGTTATTTTTAACGTGATAAGCGAATAGCGAAAAACATCGAACTGATATAAAGACACGCATCCCAAGACACGCATCCTTTATATCCACGCCAGTCCTCCTTAAAGATCGTGCTATGTCGTATTTCGAAGAATAAAAACTCAGGAATAAACTGTGATAGCGCAAAATTCGCGGCAGAGCGTCCGACGCATCCACCCGGCGCGCCACGGCGTCCAGACATGTCCGAATCTGAAACCGTGATGACGTTGTCCGGGTGATAGCCAGGGTACACGACTGGCTCTGCCGCCGCCGCCCGGTAGTTCCGGCTCGCAGGGAAGCCATTACCAGCGATCTTCTTCATCGCCGATACCGCTGATGTCTGCTCGCGCATAGCGCTTGCCCATCGATTCAGAGTGGTGTATAGAATACAAAAGGTACTTATTTTTAACAAAATATCAGGGTATTTTCGAATGCTACCAAAGGATGCAGCAACCGAGATAAATCACGGAGCGGCAGCGTACCTATTTTTTATTTCCATCACTAATTCCGGGGTGGCAAAATATCATCCGCAACTATTCTCATGATCTTGAATCCATCAATATTGTGCTGTCTATTAATCCTATGATAATGCAAATATAATACGTAGACTAAATTTCGTCATCGGATGATACTGAATCACGATTTCATTCCCCCTGGACGCTGAAAGGTTCTGTTTTAGTCACGGCAACAGACCTTTTGTTTATATCAATTAGGAAGATGCTTTATATTCACAGGAATCGGCAGAGGTGAGATATGATTTTTTCAAAAAAAGTTGAGCATTTTATCGTGATATCAGAATTAGGCTCATTTAAAGCGGCAGCGGAACGCATTCATGTGACACCTCCCGCACTGAGCAAAAGCATCAGCGATCTCGAAAACTCTCTCGGATACCGGTTGTTTAATCGCTCCAATTCAGGGATAAACCTGACTAAAGAAGGCGATTTTTTTTATCAGCAGCTGCTGCCCGTCAGAGAGAATCTGGAAAATATCACCAAGCTTGTCACCAAAAACACAAAATTTTTTCGTGAGCTAAAAATCAGTACGGACACCTACAACGACAGTTTCTATAAAATCATCTTTTCGAACTCGATAAAAAAAGGTATCGACCTTTTCTGCATGCAGCATTCCTACGCCGAGTTCAAAAACAAGCTGTTGTCCGAAGAGATAGACTTCTTTATCTCCTCCTCCCCTAAATATATCGACAGCCTGGAACGTATTGCCTGTATTGCACTGATGAACAATAGCTGTACGCTGATCAGCGCGCAGAAAGTGATTGATAGATATGAAAATGTCATGGATCTTATCGTCCACGAAAATTTAGTCGCTCATACATCGATGTTGTCTCACCCTATTCTGGAAAAAACCATTCAGCACCGTAGGATGGAAAATACCCGCGCCAGAGTGTATGTTTTTCCCGATTTTTCACACGTCGTCGAGTATCTTGCTGCCGGGAAAGGTTATTCGTTCTCGTGCTCTTCTTTTATGAATTTCGAAATATCCCGGCATATTCCTCTGGCGACACGCCCTCTTTTTCTCAACCAGCCTACCGAGGTGTCGCATATCTATTATTTGAAGAGAAAGGAGGAAGAGCTGAACTACTTCATTCAACTGATCAAAGAGAGCCATAACGTCTCCTGACGTTTTCCCTCCTCTCTGTTCAGCCTGCCGCTCTCGTGGCAATTGGGGATTTCAGAGGGTGAACATGACTGCCGTCATCCCCGTTCGGCAGCCATTGGCGGGCACGATCATCGTGTAACTCGCGGCCGCGAAAGGTGACATCGCATGACGCAGCCAATAACACAGTCCAAATCGCGGTAGCGCGGGGCTGGAAAAACGCTGACGGCACGGCAAGACGTTGCCAAGGTCACCGGCGCCCCAGAGATATCTTTTCAGCGCCAACAGCCTCTGGATAGAGGCGGCCATGCGGGGTTGCAGTGCCACCCCAAAAACGGCTTCCCAGTTCCTCAAACCGTGATTGATCACATTGATGATTAACCTGTTTTCCCGTCTGAATTCATTCAGTGGGCGGGTTCCATCTTTAAGTCGTTAACATTACGGCACTCGGCATCGGCAGTGCTCAGCGCCTTAAAGAAGGAATAGCCCGTTTTTTTAAAAATAAAATGGGACGAATATCACGGTATAATTGACTCTAAGCACTATGGAATAATAGACGTACAATTGAAGATAATACAATTATTGGCCTCCATGGATATTGTTTTATTTAATTTTTTTAGCACCCCAAAAAATGCTCACCACACCGTTCTATCCATGATAAAAAACAACGTAAAACAATCACCATTTCTTCTGATTGATGATTAACAACACTCTGTTTTTATGATTTTTTTCACACATAGAATATTTGTATCATGAACAATGAAACTTATTTTTATACAACAACCAGCCCAAGCAATGCCGCAGTAACGAACAAACAAAAAAACAAAGAATAACAATTAGTTAAAGCAAAAAGCATAGATATCGCTTATGCAATAAACATTTTTTATACCTATGTCGTGCCTAAAATATTATTACCCGCCTCTTTTCATGAAAATAAAAACAACAAATAGACAAAATAAAAGTGGTAGAGTAATTAACTGAGTGGGGCAGGTAAAAACTCACAACAAGGTTTTTTTAAGAAAAGAAGACCTGGTATTATATTAGTTATAGAACCCGGCATGCAAAATAACAGAGCCCGTTTTAATCAGACGGCGCTGAACTGAGTTTTTTAAACTGACAGCAACCCTTTCCTATATCATAGAGGAATATATGATTCTTCATCAGAAAAATATTCTCATTATTGATAATTTCGATAGCTTTACATTTAATATCGCCCAAATGATTGGCGAGGTAAATGGTCAAGAGGCTGTTGTATTACCGAACACCTTATCCTGGCGTGAGATTCATAAAATTCCCCATGATCGTATCATTCTCTCTCCCGGTCCCGGCACGCCGCATCAGCGACGAGACGTCTGCAGCTCCATGGACATACTGGCGTATGCCGATGTACCCGTGCTGGGCGTCTGTCTCGGTCACCAATGCCTGACGTTGCATCACGGCGGCCGCGTCATCGCTGCGCCAGAGCCCATGCATGGCCGTATACGCCGCGTCCATCATTACGGCACCCCATTGTTCCACGGCATTCCCGAGACCTTTGAAGTCACACGATACCACTCGCTGGTGGCCGACAGAGCTTTGCCCGACGCACTGGAACTGATCGCGGAAACAGAAGACGGTATCGTCATGGCGCTGCGCCACCGCACCCTTCCTCACTGGGGCGTCCAGTTTCATCCGGAGTCCATATGCTCGGAGTATGGCCGCGAAATCTTCGGCAACTTTCTCTCCGATGCCATAGCCCCTCTTCAGACCCAGAAAACCGTTCAATACAAGGACAGCTCGAATGTTTAGTATCATTGACGGCGTCCCGGCGCCTGCGTCAACCCAATCTTACGCGCTACTGTGCGACCCACTCCCCTTGACCGTCGACGCCGAGGATGTTTTCACGCACATCTACGGCCGCAGCGACTATGCATTTTGGCTGGACAGCAGTCTCCTGGTCCCCCCCTGTCACGCTGGTCTTTTATGGGCGACATCTCCGGCCAGGACGCCAACGTCGCTTTCTTCGATGCCAAACGGCAGACCGTGCGAGTGGTACGGCCAGGCACCCGCAGCGAAGACACGCTAACGCTGTCGATTTTCGACTATCTGGAACGCAACCGCTCCGTGCACGGCCTGGACGTAAAGCACCCGCACCCCGACATCCCGTTTCTCGGTGGCCACGTCGGCTATTTCGGTTATGAATTGATAAGCCTGACGTGCAATATGCCATCGCCTCTATCACCCTATCCTGACGCCGCGTTTCTGTTTTGTACGCGCTTTCTGGCCTTTGATCATGTTGAAAAGCATCTGTACGTCGTCGCCCTCTACGACCCGCAGGAAAAGGATGCGGCGCAAGTCTGGGCCGAAGAGATGAAAAAAACACTGGGCGCTCTGCCGCCCGCCCCGCCCGTCACGGGGGGAAACGCTACCGCTCCGGTAAACTTCACGCTACGCCAGGACCGGGACACCTATATAGCCAATATCGAACATTGTCTGGCTCAGATTACGGCGGGGGAAACCTACGAAGTCTGCCTGACTAATGACATTTCCGCGCAGGTGCATGTCGAACCGCTCGATCTATACCGCCGGTTGCGCCGCCGCAACACGGCCCCATACGCTGCGTATCTTCGCTTCGGGGAACTGGCGGTGGCATGTTCCTGCCCCGAGCGCTTCCTTCGCATCGACCGCGACGGTATCGCTGTGACCAAACCCATCAAGGGGACTTCGCCGCGAGACCAGGATCCCGCTCGCGATGCTCAGATTGCGGAAGCACTGCGACTGGATGAGAAGAGCCGGGCCGAAAACCTGATGATCGTCGACCTGATGCGTAACGATCTCGGCCGGGTGTGCGAACCCGGCAGCGTCAACGTCCCGAGCCTGATGCATATTGAAAGCTATCAAACCGTTCACCAGTTGGTCAGCGTCATTCGAGGTCGCCTAGGCTCCCACGAAACCGCACTCAGCTGTATCGCCTCGTGCTTCCCCGGCGGCTCGATGACCGGCGCACCGAAGATTCGCACACTGGAAATCATCGATGCGCTGGAAGCAGCCCCCCGCGGCATCTATTCCGGTGCCATCGGCTACCTTTCCCTGTCGGGAGAGGTGGATCTCAATATCGTCATACGCACCATCGTCTGTACGCCGAATAGCGTCTCGGTCGGATGCGGCGGCGCCATCGTCGCCCTCTCCGATCCCGCCGCAGAATTCGACGAAATCTTACTGAAAGCGCGGGCGCCGCTCGCCGCTATCGCCGAGTCCGTGACCGGTCAGACTGATGCGCCTTTTACCATCGCGGGTGAATTCAGCAACCCGGCAGGGACACGCACGGATGAACCGCAGCTACGTTTGGCAGAACCGGATGATGCGCAGGCGATGACGGACGCGGTATATCAACTGTTACGGGAGTTGGGCGGACCGGGACCGCAGTTTTCCCTAGACGGTGCCCGTCAGGCGGCTGTCCGTATCACCGCTTCCCGCGAGTTGGGCTTTGCCTACATCGTCGAAGTCCCCGGCAGACATGGGATTGTCGAGCTAGCGACCGTCTCCCGGGTGCACGCACTGCGCGCCAGCAGCGAATACGGCATTTTGCAGGAGTTATGGGTCGATCCCAATTACCGCTCGGCACGTCTGGGCCAACAGTTGTTGGACGCCGTAGATCATGAGGCACGGTCGCGTGGATGGCCGATGATAGAAGCCACATTACCAATGAATGACTACCCGGCGTTGGAGAAACTGACTCGATTTTACCAAGCCGCGGGCTACGCTAGCGCCGGGCAGCGTTACAGGAGACGCCAAGGATGACGATGAAAACAATGCAAATTTATCAGGTACGAGAAACGGAACTGAAGCCGCTTGCGATGCTGGTGATGGCGAACGGCCATACCGTTCCGTCCAAAGAAGTGCCTGAACGAACAGACACCCTTTGCAAAGGACTGCTCCGCCAGCCGAGAGTGTCCTGCGCGACGCCGTCCCAGGAGGAGGAACAGGCGGCAAACACTACGCTGGCAACGCTATTGCCGCGACTCCATAATCCTCGGTATCTGGATGGACTGCGTCACGTCGAGCAGCCCCGGGATCCGGCCCACGCACGGGAGCTGGCGCAAGACTACGCCGCGCCGGGCATTGAGCAAAATACGCTGTTGGATAATACCTGCTACCCGCGCGCGGAGGCCTCCGCTATGGCTAGCCTGCTTGCTGCGCGCGGTCTGACGCAAAGGTACGCCGACTATACCTACGCGCTCTGCCGCCCACCGGGTCACCATGCAGGAAGGACCTTTCTCGGCGGCTACTGTTTTCTCAACAACGCGGCCATCGCCGCACGCACGCTGGCCGATGAGGGTCTAGCGCCGGTCAGCGTTATCGACATTGACCATCACGTCGGCAACGGAACGAGCGATGTACTGTCTGCGCATCCGGATATACATTTTTATAGCCTGCATGCATTGAGCGAAAAGACCTTCCCTTACCAGCACGCCATCGCCCCCGCCCATCCCGCCCATCGCTATACGGGATTTGAGACGCCGCCCGACGCGACCGCCTATCTGGCCGCATTGGATAATGTGCTGATGGACGCCGTTTCATCGGGAGCGCGTTCCCTGGTCGTCAGCGTCGGCTTCGATATCATTGAGGACGAGCCTCACGGTATCTGGCGACTGTCGCCCCAAGTGTTCCAAGCGATTGGCGAGCGTTTCGCCGCGGCCAACCTGCCCATTTGCTTTGTGCAGGAAGGCGGCTACTTGATGAGCGCGCTCTCCGACTGCGCCTTCGCACTGGTCAATGGCCTCTTAGCGCCCGCAACCCACCCTCCTCGGGTTCGACAGGGCAACCCACTTGAAGGGCTGGAACCCTTCCGTGTCCAGATCAACGAGCTGGATGATGCCATTATCAGTCTTATCGCCCAGCGTATTGATGTCTGCACACAGGTCGCCGCGTATAAACGCACCCATGATATCCCGATGATGCAGCCGGGCCGGCTAAATGCCGTGAAACAGCGCTGCGCCGAGCGCGCGGCCAGTCATGGGCTTAACCCCGAGTTTGCGATCGCGCTGTACGAACGTATTATCGACGAAGCCTGCAGGCTAGAAGACTCCATCATCAAAGCCTGATCGCGCGGGCGCCACCACCACAAGGAAGTCGCAATATGATACGAATTTACACGCTGGGGCCCACCGGCACCTGCCATGAAAACGCCCTTCGACACTATCTGCGTTACCAGAACGTGGAGGAGGCGGAGATCATCCTGGTCGACGATCTTGTCGCCGCAGGCCAACAGGCGGTCGATGATGGCGATGCTTATCTACTGCAGTGCAGCGCCCACAATCAGGTGCATATTGTCACCGAGCGCTTCCGCGAACGACTTCCGGTCGTGGATACGTTTATTTTTCCCACACAACCCCTGGCATTGCTCAAACGCCGCGACGTCGAACATCCGCGCCATCTGGCGCTGCCGGAACCGACGCTGGGCTATATTAATGTAGAGGACTGGGACGAAATCATCCTAGAAACGTCCAAACCGGTGGTGGCGGCGAAACTGCTGTCGGGCGAATACGACGCGGGATTGGCTTATACCTTTGTCGCCACCGAGAATCCCGACCGCATCGAGCTGTTGGAAACCTTAGGCGAAGTGGTGACGACATGGTTGCTCTATGGTCCGCGGGCGCGCTATCGAGGGGAAATTATCGCCATGTCCTATCCTGAGTTGAACGCGTCGCAGCATGCCTCTTAACCATTCCATCGCCGGTCGGCGTGTCCGATTGCTGCCGCAGGCGCTGACTCTTGGCGCGTTCGCCATCGGTCTTGATACCTTCGTCGTCATCGGCGCTCTGCATGAAATCGCCGGCGATTTCATGATCTCTCCTGCAACGGCGGGCAGGCTGGTGTCCATTTCTGCGTTAAGTTACGCCGCATTCGCGCCGCTCAATGCCTGGTGGTTTAGATCGTGGTCAACCCAGAGAGTGCTGCTGCTCTCTCTGGTGTGCTTTATTGCTGGCAATAGCTTGAGCGCCTTTAGTCCCTCCTTCGGCATCTTGATAGTAGGACGCATTGTGTCTGCCTTCGGCGCCGCAATGTTTACGCCAACCGCGACCTCGCTGGCCGCAATGCGCATGCCTCCAGGCCGAAAAGGCGTCGCACTGGCGCTGATTTTCGGCGGCATGACACGGTCTGAGGCGTTGGGCGTACCGCTCATCACCTGGATTTCACACGCCATGAACTGGCGCTGGGCGTTTTACTGCGTCGTGTTCTTCGGCATTCTTGCGCTGACTCTGCTGTTCATGCTGTTGGAGCGTCCCGGCGCTCCGCCTTGCTCCGCACCGGGCGTTGCCAGGGGATCGCGCCGTTTTCCACCCGCCGTATGGGGGCTATTCTGCGTCACATTGCTGGTCGTTACATCCGAGTTCACCGTTTACGCCTATATCAGCGTTCTACTGGCCAATACTCGGCTTGGCGATGTCCCAACGTTGCCGCTGGTGCTGATGGCCTATGGCATCGGTTCGGTGCTCGGCAATATCGCGACGGGGCTGTTGACCGATCGGTGGGGCCCGGGGAGGGTTCTGAGCCATGTCATCGTACTGCAAACTACCGGGCTTATCGCATTGGTCCTGTTCCGTGAATCCGCCGCCGCGGCGCTCGCGCTCAGCGCGGGATGGGGCATCGTCAGCTATATGTATCTGGTTCCTATTCAACACCGCCTGCTGGGACTGGCGGGCGCGGCGGCCCAGCAGGCGCTGGCGCTCAACAGTTCCGTTATCTATATCGGCATCGGAGCCGGTAGCGGAATCGGCGGGGTGATCATCACGCACGGCGGGTTTTCGATGCTAGCGTTGGTCGCAGGCTTCATTGGCATCCTGGCGCTCATCCCCGCGAGGGCCGTGATGCGCAAGACTTGCTGACGGCAGATTC
Source organism: Lonsdalea populi (assembly GCF_015999465.1). Lineage (NCBI taxonomy): Bacteria > Pseudomonadati > Pseudomonadota > Gammaproteobacteria > Enterobacterales > Pectobacteriaceae > Lonsdalea > Lonsdalea populi. Next base: position 1,621,885 of record NZ_CP065534.1, on the reverse strand, counting down.
ACGCCGGAATGCGGCGCAGGGTTACCCGGCACTGAGGTGTGTTGCATAGGCCCCCCCTCCGGAGAATTTTGCGTCCACGGTTATTCCCGGCTTGACGGGCCAAGCCAAGAAAAGCAATGAGCGAGCCTTCGCACCAAGCGCCAGCTTAATATCCGTGGTCTTAAAAGCGGCGAGATCGACCAGCCCGTGCCGGCCGCCAGTCGCCACCATAAAGATGCGTATATTTGGACACATCCCTCTCCGCATAGGCAAATCCGACCTAAGATTAGGCTATCTCTCTCTTTTGCCATTCGAATTGTGTGGATATCGTTCACCGAGCCGCCGGCGAAAGGGGGGAAACGGAGATGTTCATTCAGTAAGAGGCGAGACATGTTTGGATTAGATGCATTTCATCTTGCAAGGATACAGTTCGCGTTCACGGTATCTTTTCATATTATTTTCCCCGCCATCACTATCGGCTTAGCCAGTTTTTTGGCCGTGCTGGAAGCGCTATGGCTCAAAACCCGCAACGAGGACTATCGCGATCTTTACCATTTTTGGTCGAAAGTCTTCGCCGTCAATTTTGGTATGGGCGTCGTCTCTGGGCTGGTCATGGCCTATCAGTTCGGCACCAACTGGAGCGGTTTTTCCGAGTATGCGGGCAGTATTACCGGCCCGCTGCTGACCTATGAGGTGCTGACCGCCTTTTTCCTGGAGGCCGGTTTCCTTGGCGTGATGCTGTTCGGCTGGAACCGCGTCGGGCCGGGGCTGCACTTTTTCGCCACCTGCATGGTGGCGCTGGGGACATTGGTGTCCACATTCTGGATACTGGCGTCAAACAGTTGGATGCATACGCCGCAGGGTTACCAAATCATCAACAGCGTCGTCGTGCCGGTCGACTGGTTTGCCGTCATCTTTAACCCTTCCTTCCCCTATCGGCTGCTGCATATGACCACGGCGGCTTTCCTCTCCACCGCCTTTTTCGTTGGCGCCTCGGCCGCGTGGCATTTGTTGCGCCGCAACGATACCCCGGCTATCCGCACCATGCTGTCGATGGCGCTGTGGATGGCGCTGATTGTCGCGCCGATTCAGGCGATGCTGGGCGATATGCATGGCCTGAATACGCTGAAATATCAGCCGGCCAAGATCGCCGCCATTGAAGGCCACTGGGAAAATCGGGCGGGAGAAGCCACGCCGCTGATTCTGTTCGGGCTGCCGGACATGGACGAGGAGCGCACGAAATATACGCTGGAAATCCCCTATCTGGGCAGCCTGATCCTGACGCACAGTTTGAACAAACAGGTGCCGGCGTTGAAAAGTTTTCCGAAAGCGGATCGCCCCAATTCCACGGTGATTTTCTGGTCGTTTCGGATCATGGTGGCGCTGGGCCTGCTGATGATCTTGATGGGGGTGATCAGCCTGTGGCTGCGCTTTAAACGCCGTCTTTATCAGTCTCGTCCTTTTCTGTGGTTTACGTTGCTGATGGGCCCCTCCGGACTGATCGCCATTCTTGCGGGCTGGTTCACCACGGAGATCGGCCGTCAGCCGTGGGTCGTCTACGGTCTTCAGCGCACCTCGGCGGCGGTTTCCGCGCACGGTGATTTGCATATGAGCATCAGCCTGCTCGCGTTTATCGCGGTCTATTGCTCGGTCTTCGGCATCGGCTACGTCTATATGATGCACCTGATCAAAAAAGGGCCGCAGCCGGGTGAAGGCACGCATACGCCGGAAGGCGGACCGGGCAAACCGCAAACGCCGTCCAGACCGTTGTCGGCCACTCGTGAACCGTTAACGTCCGAAGAGGGGAAATAACGTGGCTATCGATCTTCCATTTATCTGGTTCGCCATTATTGTGTTCGCCACCCTGATGTACATCGTGATGGATGGCTTCGATCTCGGCATCGGCATCCTGTTTCCCTTCAATCGGGATGCCGGGGAGCGCGACATGATGGTCAACACGGTCGCCCCGGTGTGGGACGGCAACGAAACCTGGCTGGTGCTGGGCGGCGCGGCGTTATTTGGCGCATTCCCGCTGGCATACGCCGTGATTATCGATGCGCTCGCCATCCCGTTGACGGCCATGCTGATCGGGCTCATCTTTCGCGGCGTCGCCTTTGAATTTCGCTTTAAGGCGACCCCCGCGCATCGCCCTTTCTGGGATAAATCATTTATCGCCGGTTCCCTGCTCGCGACCTTTAGTCAAGGAGTGGTCGTCGGCGCGTTTCTCAACGGATTCGCCGTCACGGAACGCGCCTATAGCGGTCCCGCGTTGGGCTGGCTGGCGCCATTTCCGCTGTTCTGCGGCGTCGGTCTGGTCGTTGCCTATGCGCTGCTCGGCTGTACGTGGCTGATTATGAAAACCGAACATGAACTCCATCGTAAAATGTCCGCGCTGGCGATCCCGCTGGTGGCCGCGCTGCTGGTGATTATCGCCATTATCAGCCTGTGGACGCCGCTTCAGCATCACGCTATCGCCGAGCGCTGGTTTGTGATGCCGAACCTGCTTTACTTCCTGCCGGTTCCCCTGCTGGTGCTGGCCTGTTCGTGGGGGATTGTCCGCGCGGTGAAGGGACATGCGCACTACGCGCCGTTTTTACTCACGCTGGGGCTTATCTTTCTCGGCTTTAGCGGACTCGGCATCAGTATCTGGCCGCATCTCATTCCCCCGTCCATCACCCTGTGGGATGCCGCCGCTCCCCCGCAAAGCCAACGTTTTATGCTGGTCGGCGCGCTGGTCATTATCCCGATCATTTTGATCTACACCTTCTGGAGCTATTACGTATTTCGGGGAAAAATCAAACCGGATGCGGGTTATCACTAACAGAAATGCGGAGGCAATATGGCTGAAATCAACACCGCGCCTACCCGTGCGCCGCTGTGGCAGCGACTGCTCTGGATGGTGCTTATCTGGTCGGGAAGTATTCTGGCGCTGGGCGTAGTCTCATTGCTGTTTCGCATGATGATGACCGCGGCAGGGATGAAAAGTCATTAATGAGAAAAGCGCCATGCTCCAGCGGACATCGTCGGAGCATGGCGCTTTAGGGTACTCTTCGGCAAGCATGATCGGTTCAAGTGACTGACAGAAAGGAGAGCCGGTCCTCCGCCTTATGCGTCTTTCCCTGGCGAACGATGAAATCGTGTCGTTCAGACCACGTTGACCTGAACGACCTTGGTTTTAGTTATGCTTTGCCCGAGACGCTCAGGCGGTACAGTTCTGACGCTTTAACAGTACGTCGGCGAATTGACGCCCAAACTGTTGCAGGTACTGGCGTTGCAGCAGGCACTCATGGGTCGCATCCACATCGCACTGAATCAGTTTTCCGGTAACATAGGGTCGCCAGAGATCCGGCTGTTGTTCCTGCGATCTCAGAATATCGGTCGATGCGCGGATAAAGAGCAGGTCGCCGTGGAACGGTTGATAGCGACATTTCTCCAGCAAATCCAGCATCAGCGTGGCATCTCCGATGAGACGCGTCAGGAACGTTTCGCGAATGCTGCGATCCCCGAGCGCCTCTTCCATCGCACTCTTCAAGCCTTTGATCCCACCTCGCGCCGCGCCGGAGATAGCGCGAGTCATCCGGGTAATGATGGTCTCGTCATCCAGTCGCAGAGATTCCCTACCGCGTTGCAGCGGGTAGCTGTCGAACATGGTCAGGAAACTCACCTCCTCGCCCGCGGCCTGCAGGAGATTGGCGGTGCGCAGCGCGACGTTGCCGCCTACCGACCACCCGGCCAGCTGGTACGGACCGTGCGGCTGGATCGTCCGGATCCTTTCCAGATATTCAGCCGCCATTTCATCAATGGAATGAATAACGCGCGTCGCGTCCTGAAGGATGGGCGACTGCAACGCATAGACCGGCTGGTCGTCCGGCAGATAAGGCAGCAGACCGGCGAACGCCCAGCCGATCCCGCCGCCGGGATGGAAGCAGAACAGCGGTGGTCTTTCACCTGTCGAACGCAACGGCAGAATAGGATCGAACGGGTCGGCGGCGCAGCCAGCGAGCCTGAGCTGTGGCGCGAGCTGTCGCGGCGTCGGCGAGGAAAGAAAATCCGTAATGCTCAATTGCACCCCGAATTCGTCGCGGATCAGATTAATCAACTGTAGCCCCAGCAGCGAATGGCCCCCGAGCGTGAAGAAATTTTGGTTGGCGTAAACCTTGTCGCACTCGAGTATGGTGGCAAACAGGCGGCACATCGCCGCCTCTTCCGCTGTACGCGGCGGCGACAGTTCTACCTTGTCCTGCATGATGGGTTCGGGCAGTTCCCGAACCGCCAGCTTGCCGTTGGGCGTCAGCGGGAACGACTCGACCACCATAATCACGCTCGGGACCATATACTGCGGCAGTTGACTGCCGACGGCCAGCTTCAAGGTTTCGCTGTCCAGTTCCAGCTGGCTGTTGGCGACATAAGCCACGATCGCCGGGCCATAGGCCAGATCTTTCAGCATCGCCACCGCGTCTTCCACATCAGGACAGCTCAGCAACGCATTCTTGATTTCATCCAGCTCGATGCGCAGACCACGCAGTTTGACCTGATTGTCTTTCCGGCCCTGGTAGTGAATGAGTCCCTGATGATCGAAGAACACGCGGTCACCCGCCCGGTACATTCTGCGTTCAGGGTCTTGCAGGTCGGGGACAAAGCCTTCGGCCGTGAGATCCGGGCGGTTGCGATAACCTCTGGCGACGCCCGGCCCTGCGATATACAACTCACCCCAGGCGCCCGGCGGCAGCAGGCGCTGATTCCGGTCCACGACATAGAGGCGTGTGTTGGCCGTGGGTTCGCCAATCGAGAGATCGTCGGCGCCGTAATGGGCGTTAATCGAGGTGGCGAACGAGGTTTCCGTCGGGCCGTAGACGTTGAGCAAACGACAGTGGGAGAAGCGCGCCAACAGTGCCAATGAACAGGATTCGCCCCCTAGCAACAGCGTCATGCCCTGCGGGAAATCTTCCTTCTGGTGATAGGCCAGTAGACTGGGCGTCATAACCAACGCATGGATGTTCTTGCTTTTGGTCAGCGACGCCAACGCCCGGCCCGGCGTGGCGGAGACCTTGTCCGCAATCACCAACGTCGCGCCGGAAAGCAGCGTCATGAAGATTTCCAGTACCGACATATCGAAGCCCGCCGCGATAAACTGCAGCACTCGAACGCCAGGCTGTAATTTCGCCGCCGCAATCGCCGAACCGGCGATCGACACCAGATTACGATGGGTGACTTCCACTCCTTTCGGTTTGCCGGTCGAGCCGGAGGTATAGATCAGGTAGGCCAGCGTAGACCGATCGAAATGATCCAGAGAGCGGGTCGCCGGCGGCAGTGCAGCCAGCCTGTCTGCCGTCAAATGCAGCACGATGGACGGGTCGACGTCGGCGTTCAGCGGGCTGTCCGATACCACAATCACCGCAGCCGGTTGAGCATCGTTCAGAATGTAGCTGATACGACCTTCCGGCAGCTCCGGCACGATGGGAATATAGCAGGCGCCCAGTTTGAACAGCGCGGTCATCGTCACCACCCATTCGACGCTGCGCGCCACAATGACCGCGACATCGTCGCCGGGGCGAATGCCAAGCTCACGCAGATAAGCGGCCAGGCGGTTGGATGCTTCATCCAGCTCGGCGTAGCTGACCTGACGCTTATCCTGGACCAGCGCAACTTCGTTAGCATGAGCGCGGGCAGACTCGGTGAAGGTTTCGGGAAACAGCGGCAGTGCATCGGGCCGGGGCGGCAGCGAGTAAACGCGTTCACGCTCTCCGGGCAATAATAGATCGAAATCCGCCACACGCGACTCCGGCGCGTCCACAAACCGCTCCAGCAGAGAAATCAGCCGCTGGTAGTGCAACTCCAGTGCGTCAATCGGGTATAGATCCGCGTTGGCGTCGAACCCGAAATCCAGGTGGCCGTCGCTGTTGCGGTCGAAAATATTGAAGCTCAGATGCTCTACCGGCCCGCAGGCCACGTTATCCACCGACATCTCGCAGCCGTCGAAGTGGGCTCTCTGGTCGTAGGCAATCACATTGATTAACGTGTTAAACAGGGGTTTGTGCCCGCGCTCGGCGTAAAGATCGCGGATCATCGATTCAGAGCGGTAGCCCTGATGCAGCAAGTGGTGACGCAGCTGCCGCTGGATAGCCGCCGCGACGGAAATTATCGTAGAGGCGGCAGAGAAAGAGATGTGTAACGGCAAAATGTTAGCCACCATCGATAGGATATTGCGCAGCGCTTTCGCTTTTCGGGCGGCGACGGGAATGCCCACGACCAGTTCGTCCTGCCCCGTCATTTTATGCAGGTAGGTGGCGCACACGGCGATGAGGATGCTGGATAAACGTAACTCCGGATAGTTGACCGAGGCGAGGGTTCTGAGGCGGTCCAGATTTTCCCCAATGTAACGCTTACGCAGGCGGTTGAGCATGGTCAGCGGCACATTGCCCGGCACCAGCTGCGTGACTTCCGGCAAATCCAGACAATAATTGCGCCAGTAGGCCTGATCCTTTATATAAGAAGGACTTTTACGGTAAACCTGCTCCACTTCATGCACTCGTTTTAACGGCTCCAGCACCAGTGGCGCGGGCGTTTCACTGCGCAGCAGTTGTCCGTAATGTTCCGCCAGCAGGCGGAAAAATACCCCATGACTATAACCGTCAAGGATCAAGTGCGTTCCCATCTCTATCAGGCGATGCTGGTCGTCAGCCATTTTAACCAGGTAGTAGCGGATCAGCGGCGCATGAGCCAGGTCCATATCTCGACCCAGGAGATTGTCGAGCTGCGCCTGATAGGCCGGTTCAGGGTCGCGTGCGGCGGAAAGATCAACATACTGAACGTAAGCGTGTGTCTGACAAGGCACGACGTATTGCACGTATTGCCCAGACGCGGGGTCTATTTCAAATTGAGTGTGCGTGGCATCGACTTCGCGGCACACGGTGTTAATAGCTTGAATGAGTAACTCACGATTAAGCCGCCCTTTGAATTCAAGCACGTCGCATAAATGATAATTAAAATTATGCTCAGCTTTGGCGATAGCGAAACAAACTTCCTGTTGGGCAGTGCTCAGTGGACAGGGTTCCTTTTCAGGCATAAAATATTCCTCTTTTCTAATTACCACGCAGATTCCACCCATTAAATTATTCATGGCCTGGAAAGTTAATGGGTCTTAATTTTCGCCACTGATGTAGCTTGACAAATTTGAAGTCATAGGCCTGGTGCAATGATTTCGCGAGGAAATCTCATAAACTATAATACCCGTAGGGTAAGAAATAAGGCTCTCTCATTCTTGTTTTGCTATGATAGGTATAAAAAACTTAATTAAGCAAGCGCAAATAAAACGCCTGATTAAAGTATCACCACAGTTTTTTTGGTTATTTATAATAAAAGTCCATATTCTTAATTCATTAATTACCGGCGATGGTTTTGTTATGAAAACACCTTTTTTTAATATTGACGACATCTGATTAATATAGCGCTTAGAGAATGCTAAAACTCCCTGATAAAAACAAGATGTTTATATACAAACACTTACACCTATCCACTAGATCCTGCACCGCAGGCTGTCTGTCGTCAGCGTCAGAGAGATACTCCAAACACAATGAGATTAAACGCATTTCGCCGCTTTTAATTATCGATAACCTTTGCATTGTCAGCCTAAGAATTAATCGACTCTTCTAGCCTCTTATTTATATTGCGTTACACTTCAGGATTAAATAACAAACCACAACCATCCCCTTACTTAACATAATCTTGCGAAATCGCCCCAACCCGCTCCTGACCAATGACGACTTATTTACTCAAAAACATTTTGTTTAACTCACAATGAAAAAAAGAAATTCAGGTTTAGACAAAATAAATTACCAGGGCGTTATTATTTCGTCGAAATTAATATGTTGATTACACAACAATAGCCTGATTCATCCGTTAATAATGTTGAATTTTCCAGTGCATCTTCAACCACAGCCTGATTAAAAGGCAGCTATTATTTTTATCTGCAAACGATACTTGGATATGCAGCGATGGCGTCACTGGAGAAACTATAGGAGGTGTGCTTTATCCTGCGGTTCGTCACCCTCACTATTGAAGAAGCGCGGGTGGTCGGGATTCGCACTCTTCCGCTGTCATCACATCCGCGACGAGTGCGCGCAGAGCTGAATTGTCATCAGTTCGCTTACGACGATGAGGACGGCAAGGAATTTAGCGGCGGCGCATTGCATTCACGAGCAGCCGGGCAATGCAGGACTCTTAATACGCCGACGATGAGATTTCGTCGGCGTACTGTCCCTTCGAACGGGCTAAGGAAAACGAAATTTTCGTTATGCATGAATAGGAAGTGAAAGAGTGATAAAACTAACTTTACATCTTACAACCGGGAGTAAGTTTAAAATTTAAAGAGCCCCCGTAACATTTTTGAGTTAATTATTTCGACGCCATGAATCCATTTAAAATGGCTAAGAATGCTTGTTTCAATAAATACGACGATATGGAATGAAATTATTCAGCACACTTATAAAAACATTGCAAATAAAATATCACATCAGTTAAACCACGAGAGTTAACTGACGCTAAATGAAACCATCTTATTCGCGTGCGTATGACTATTTGTAGTACCACCCCTAATTTATGACTCGCATATAGATAAATAATCACCTGCGCTGTGATGCTTCCATAATACTTTTAATATTGAGCTTTCGTAGCATGCTTTGTTTATGGCAGCTAATGGTTTTTTCACTCAAACATAAAAGGCCAGAGACCTCCTTGTTGCTTTTCCCCTTCAACAGATACTGAAGCACCAGATGCTCTCTCGGAGAGAGCTTTTGCAGTTGCCTATCCCAGGAAGGGCCTGATGCATGGCGCGTGACATCTTGTATCTTGGAGATGATCTCAACTATCGGACTTTTTAAATCAATGATCGCGTCGTAATTGATATATCGAAACATCCGATCCGGCAAACTGTCCTTAAAGAGGACAATCTTGTTACTGCTATTGACGTATTTTATTACGTCGACCAGCGAGGAAATGATGGAAGAGTCGTGCAATACTTCAATAAGAAAAACCTGCTCTTTTTCCTGCTGTAGATTGTTGACTAACCCACAGATATCCGCAGCGACATAACGCCTATCGCTATCCGTCATTATTTTACTGATAATGATATTTTGTAGGGAATAAGAAATGATTTCATTCTCAACCAGAAACACATAATCCATTGTTTATCACCCCCATACCGCAAGCAATAGAAACCAAGAAGCGCTGTTTTAAATGCGGCTAATTCAAACAATATGAATTTTTATCGTTTAAGCAATTCTCATAAACCATAGCACTTAACAAAAATTATGGTAGGTTAAATCTTGTCTTGACTGGTCTGCTCTCTTATTACTCATCAATTTAGCTTTGAGTCGCGTATTATTTGTGCGTTTATTCATTTCCCTGTTTGACTTTTCGTCCTCCATCGATTTCATCCCTATCTATTGTTCGACAAGCTGCCTTTATCGTGTGGTTTCATGAGATGAACCTAGGCCCCTAAAAACCGGAGATGACGATGCGAAATTGAACAAACATTCCGCATTTCAAGCGTATTTAGGTGCTCTCATATGGAAATTAGGCCAAAGATTCGACACTTGAAAAACAGAAAGAATAAAGGGCTTGCCATCCATGCCGGAGCAGTCCATAATGGCGTCCATTCCAGTTACTGGAACGCCATAAAAAGCATTTTAATCAATGAGTTATCTCTGGATTTTATGTAAAACACCCTGTACGACCGTAGCTCAGTTGGTTAGAGCACCACCTTGACATGGTGGGGGTCGGTGGTTCGAGTCCACTCGGTCGTACCAATTCTTTTTCTGCTACCGCCAGTTTCCTTAGATCACTCGATATTCCAAGACAACGCCTCGTTGTGATTCTGTGCCCCTTGATGTATCCGCATCTTCTCCTGCTCAAATGGCTTCTCATGTTTTCTCTGATGTCGCATTCGCCCCTTTTTTTGCCGACACGGCTGTGTTTTTCACGATACCAAGCCTGTAGAGATGAACACCGCCAAAGTAAGAAACACATTCTCCAGCGATCAGACCCGTTACCTTCAGCGTGAGCGTCATCAGCACCATTGCGAAATCGTCGTCCGCTTCGTTTTCAGCCTCGCTGCCGAACACAACGCTGATTTGCTTGCGTTACACCACCTAGAACGGCAACGCGTCCGCCAGCGACGACGCACTCAACAGCGTGAGCAAAACCATTTTGGGGATCAAGCGCCACCCAGAATGTCCTCGTTTAGGCTTTGACCCTCGCGACCCCATTGTCCTCCACCAGCTTTCGCGCTTCCTGGCTCAGGTCACAGCAAATGAGCGTATCGACCATATGGTGATACAGATAGGGGTGAAATTCGTCGACGAGACAACGACCTCGATTTTGACGACGCGGAAGGTATAACGGCGCTATATGTACGCAGGCCGTAACGACGGGCGTAGGGAACAATAATTTTCTGCTGTTCATGGTCATCAGCCACCTTCCTGGGAGGCTGGGTGCTACTGCCGCACAGCTCGTGGTAGGCGTGAAGGCATGGCGAACGCCACGCCCGCCCGCCGATTACTTCAGCACGTCACCGTTGCTGTGAATGACCGATTGATACCAGTAAAAACTTTTCTTGCGCTTACGCGCCAGCGTGCCTGCCCCCTGATCGTCCCGGTCAACATAGATGAAGCCGTAGCGTTTGGACATTTCCGCCTTCGACGCGCTAACCAGATCGATGGGTCCCCAGCTGGTATATCCCAGTACGTCGACGCCGTCGGCGATCGCCTCACCGACCTGCACCAGGTGGTCATTGAGGTACTGAATGCGGTAGTCGTCGTTGATGGTGCCGTCGGCCTCCAGTTGGTCTTTCGCCCCCAGCCCGTTTTCCACGATAAACAGCGGTTTCTGGTAACGGTCGTAGAGGACGTTAAGCAGGTAGCGCAGCCCCTCCGGGTCTATCTGCCAGCCCCATTCGGAGCTTTCCAGATACGGGTTAGGGATCATGTTCAAAATGTTGCCGCGTGCTTTTTGAATCTCTGCGTCGTCCTGGGTGACACAGCCGGTCATGTAGTAGCTGAACGAAATGAAATCGACCGTTTCCTTCAGCGCCTGAATGTCGTCTTCCTCGATGTGCAGCGTTATACCCTGCTCTTTAAAAAAGCGTTTCATATAGGCCGGATAGGCACCGCGCGCCTGAACGTCGCCAAAGAACAGCCATTCGCGGTTCTGGCGCAGGCTCTCCATGACGTCATTTGGTTTGCAGGTCAGTGGATAGAGCATTGCGCCCAGCAACATGTTGCCGATCCGCGCGTCGGGAATAATTTCATGGCAGGCTTTAACCGCCTTGGCGCTGGCGACTAACTGGTGGTGGATGGCCTGATAAACCGCCGCTTTATCGCTGTCCGGCGGCAGACCGACGCCGGTAAACGGCGCATGCAGCGAGACGTTGATTTCGTTAAAGGTCAACCACAGCTTGACCTTGTTGCGATAGCGTTCGAAGACGGTGCGGGCGTATCGCTCAAAACAGTCTATCGTCGGTCGACTGCCCCAGCCGCCGACGCGCTTCACCAGTCCGTAGGGCATTTCATAATGCGAGAGCGTGACCAGCGGCTGGATATCATACTTCGCCAGTTCGTCGAACAGCTTGTCGTAGTAGGCCAGCCCCGCTTCATTGGGCGTCAGCTCGTCGCCCAGAGGGAAAATACGCGTCCAGGCGATGGACACGCGCAAACAGCGGAATCCCATTTCAGCAAACAGCGCGATGTCCTGCGGATAGCGATGGTAGAAGTCGATCGCAACATCCTTGATACTGCTGTCGCCGGGTTGGCGCTCAACAATATCGCCGAAAATCCCCTGCGGCTGCATATCCGACGTTGAGAGCCCTTTGCCATCGTCTTGATAGGCGCCTTCCACCTGATTGGCGGCAATCGCGCCGCCCCATAAAAAGTCTTTTGGAAAACGAGCGTTCATTGCGTTTCTCCTGTACACGAGAGTGAGTTAATGCACCAATGACAGCAGCGGCGCGCCGACGGCGACTGCGACTGCGCCGCGGGCTAACGGCAACACATCCAGATAGCTGTCGCTGTTGGAAATAATGATGGGGGTGGTCAGGTCATATCCCGCCGCGGTGATCGCCTTGACGTCGAACGTCAGGAGAAGATCGCCCTGCTTGACGATGTCGCCGATGGCGACATGCGGCGTGAAGTGCAGACCGTCCAGCTTCACCGTATCCATGCCGACGTGAATCAGCACTTCCGCGCCGTTATCTGCGGCCAGGCCGATGGCGTGATGCGTTTTGAATAGCGACGCCACCGTACCATCCAGAGGGGCATACAGATTACCCTCTTCCGGCACTATCGCGATGCCTTTCCCCAGCAGTCCGCTTGCGAAGGTGCTGTCGTTGACCTCTTCCAATGGGATCGCCTGTCCAGTTAGGGGGCTTGCCAACGTGCCCGTGCGGGCGCCCGGCACGTTGTCGGCCAGCGCCGCCTCGGGCGCATCCTTCTTGGGCTCAAGCACCGCAGCCGGGATGCCGAACATCCAACTGGCTACGGCGGCAAAAAGGAAGGCAATCGCCGTGCCGACAATAGCCGCCCAGACGCTGCTGTTAAGTCCTTCCGGAGGAATAATCAATGTGAAAGTAAAGATGCTGGGCAGACCGAAGGCGTAAATAGTGGTGTGGTAATAGCCCATAATGCCCGCGCCGATAGCGCCGCCGATGCAGCCGAAGATGAACGGACGGCGTAGCGGGAGCGTGACCCCGTAGACGGCCGGTTCGGTGATGCCGAAGAGCGACGCGGAGAAAGCGGATCCGGCGATGCCTTTCAGTTTGATATCGCGGGTGCGCAGCAGCACGCCCAGCGTCGCGCCCGCCTGCGCCAGCACGGCGGGAGTCAACAGCGGCAGCAACGTATCATGTCCCAGTACGCTGAGGTTGTTGAGCATCAGCGGCACCAGCCCCCAGTGCAGGCCGAACATCACGCAGATTTGCCAAATCGCCCCCATCACCGCGCCAGCGACGACCGAGTTGAGGTTATAAAGCCACTGATAGCCGCTGGCCAGCAGCTCGCTGAGCCAGGTCGCGCAGGGGCCGATCACCAGAAAAGTCAGTGGAACCGTAATGCAGATGCACAGCAGCGGCGTCAGAAAATTACGGACGTTGGCATGCAGCAGCGCGCTGAATTTTTTCTCCAGTTTAGACGACACCCAACTGGCGAAAATGATGGGAATGACCGAGGCGCTGTAATTCAAAAAAGTGATGGGAATACCCAAAAAGGTCAACGGCTGATAATCGGCCGACTGCATGGCGTTGAAGGCGGCGATCATTAAGGGATGCACCAGCGTTCCTCCGATGACCATCGTCGTAAACGGATTGCCGCCAAACTTTTTACCCGCGGTATAACCCAGAATCACCGGGAAGAAATAAAACAGCGCATCGCTGGCCGCAAACAAGATTTGATACGTGCCGTGACTCTCCTCCACCCCCCCCAGCGCCTGACTCAAGACCAACAGGCCTTTGAGTATCCCCGACGCCGCCATTACACCGATGAACGGCGTAAAGATGCCCGCAATGATGTCAATGAAACGCGAAAATAGACTGTCTGATGTGTTCTCCTGCTGCGAGGCGGCGCTTTCGCCATTTTCCATACCCGCCGCGGCCACGACGTCACGGTAAACGTCGCTGACATGATTACCGATCACCACCTGAAACTGACC